>CAZHMV010000008.1:38807-81920 GCA_964532665.1 uncultured Anaerolineales bacterium | reverse complement strand
CCGACCTTCTTGCTGTTCTCGCGGTCGGTCGATCCGGCGCTGTTGTCGGCGGTCACGTCCCTCGTGTTTGTGGGTGCGGTTTTCGACTTTGTCGATCGTGGGAGGCAACGCGATCTGCTGATTGCTGCCGGCGCTCTCGCCCTGGCGCTGACAGCCGGCCCTGGCACATACACGGTCCTGCTGTTCATGCTGGTCTTCACCGTCGGCGTGTGGGTGTTCCATCGATCTCGCGGCGTCGCCGGCTGGGATCGAATCGCAGCAGCATACCAGACGATCCGGCATGATCGCGAGAGGTTGACCCGGGCGGGTGCCGCCTTCGGTGCAACCTTTGTGGTCGTTGCCACGGGCTTTCTGGTCAACTTTGGGGGACTGCAGGCTGCCCTGAACATGCTCGTGGGCTGGCTGGCGTCCTTCTCTCTGACTCGCGAATACCCGGCGTGGTACTATGCCGGTATCCTGGTGCTGTACGAGCCGGCAATTCTTCTGTTCGGGCTGGTGGGCGCTGCCATGGCGATCCGCCGGCGTGACCTCTTCGGGTTGTTCCTGGTCACATGGTTCGTTGGCAGCCTGGTGCTGTACACGTTAGTTGGAAGGACGGAGCCGTCCCTGGTCGTCCCGATGTTGTTGCCGCTGGTGTTGCTGGCCGGCTGGGGCGTGGCGTCCGTATTCGAATTCGCCAACCTTGTCGAAGCATTGCGCGCTCTGCTGGTCGCCGCCTTCGTGGTCCCGCTGCTGGTGTACGCAGTTCTTCAACTGACGTTCTACGCCGAGGTGGCGACCCGGTCGATTAACCTGTTCCTGGCATTGGGGGCCGCGGCCATGGCTGCGGTGGTTGCTGTGGTCTTTGCCTCAAGCCGGTTCGGTATGGCCTGGCGGCCGGCAACGGTTGCCCGGGGCGTCGGCTTCAGCGTGCTATTGCTGTCGCTGGGACTGACACTGCATAGCGCCTGGCAGCTCAACTTCTTTCAGCACGACCCGGTGCGGGAGCTCTTGCTGGCCGAGCCGACTTCACCCGACGTGCGAGAGATGGTCGGCGTGGTGGAGACAGTGTCCCAGGATCGCGTGGGCGACACGGTCAGCATCCCCATCACGGTCGATGGCCGGCTGTCACCCATTGTGCCGTGGTACCTGCGGGCGTTCACCAACGTGACCGTACTGGACGAGGTGCACCAACCCCCAGGGACACCCATCGTGATCATGCCGGCGGCAGACCAAAACCCTCCCATCGGAGACCAGTACGTTGGACAAGGCTTCCGGCTCACGTCTCACTGGCGCCCGCCGGGGTTGGCGGGCAGCGAATTCGCGCGCTGGTACTTTTACCGCGAAGGGGCGGTTGTTCCAGAAGCTGATCTGATTCTCTTTGTCGCACGGCGGTGAGAGACACGTTCGTCTTGCGTCTTACGTCTTTCGTCGATTATTCCTACGCGAGACGCAAGACGTAAGACGCAAGACGTAAGACGCAAGACGCAACATACTCACTCTTCCGAGATTCCAATGAGGTCCTGAGACTATGGAACGAGCAATAGACCGACGGAAGTCGATTTTGGACGTACCCGTAAGCAGCCTGGTTCGGGTGAACTGGGAGGTCGTGGCTTACGCGACGATATTTGTATTGGCCGTTGTCACGCGGTTCTGGGACCTGGGCAGCCGGGCCATGAGCCACGACGAGAGTCTGCACGCGCTGTACTCTTGGAATTTGTACGCCGGCAAGGGCTACAAGCACGATCCGATGATGCATGGCCCGTTCCTGTTCCACATCAATGCGCTGGCGTACTTCCTGTTCGGTGCCAGCGATTACACGGCGCGCATCATGCCGGCCCTCTTCGGGGTGATACTCATCTTTCTCCCGCTGTTTCTGCGCCGTTGGCTCGGGCGCGCCGGCACGCTGGCTACCTCGTTCATGCTGCTGATCTCGCCGGTGATCCTGTATCGTTCTCGCACGCTTCGGCACGATATCTTCGTAGCAACCTGGACGCTGCTCATGGTCGTGGCGCTGTTTCAATACCTGCACACGCGCCGGAACCGTTGGTTGTACGTCGGCGCTGCAGCCGTCGCGCTGGCGCTATCGACCAAGGAGGTCGCGTACATTCACGGCTTTATCGGTGTCACCTTCCTCATCATTGCGCTGTTCTGGGAGTGGGCTGGCCAGGAGCGCGGTCGCTTCCTATCCGGTGTTGGCACCATCCTGTGGGCGCTCCTCCTGGCGGCGGCCATGCTGATCTACCGGGGTGTTCTGGGTCCGCTGACAACCGATGTGGGTGGTGTGCAGAAGAAGACTTTGCTGGGACAGGCCTATCCGACTTTGTTCCTGGTGGCCAGCTATCTCCTGGCGGCTCTGTTTGTGGGTGCCCTCATTCGTCGCTGGAAACTCAAGGAGCGGGTGTCGTCGGTTTTTCAGAACATTGATCGAAATGGATTGGCGATCAGCGTTGCCATTTTCGTTGTGATATTCTCGCTGCTGTACACCACGTTCTTCACCAATCGAAATGGTCTGTACTCCGGGACCATCGGGGCCATCAGCTATTGGCTGGCCCAACAAGACGTTCAGCGGGGCAGCCAACCGTGGTACTACTATCTGTTGTTTGTTCCGCTGTATGAGTTCCTGCCGCTGTTGTTTGCCCTGGCCGGCACGGCCTGGTACCTGCTCACGGATCGCTGGCCGAAGCGGGGTGCCGGCCCGGCCGGCCGGCTGTTCCTGCCGCTCCTGGTCTACTGGTCCATCGCGGCGTTTTCCATGTACAGTTGGGCCGGCGAGAAAATGCCCTGGTTGATGGTCCATCTGACGCTGCCGCTGATTCTGCTGGCCGGGCGCGTGGTGGGTGATTTCTTTGAGGCGGCCGATTGGCGCGCCATCTGGCGACAGGGTGGCGGCATTCTGGCCCTGCTGCTGGTCCCCACGGTGATTGTGCTCTTCGTGTGGATCGGGATACGGCCTTTCCAGGGTCTATCGCTGCAGGACCTGGCGGCTACTACCCAGTGGGTGGCGGCCCTGGCCGTGTTGTTTATTCTGCTGTGGGCCGTGGCCGGCTACGTCCGGCGGATGGGCCTGCGACAGGCCGGCTTCGTAGCCGTGGCGACCCTTTTTTGCCTGCTGGTGCTGCTGACCATGCGCTTCAGCTTCATGGCCAGCTACATCAACAACCAACTGGCAAAGGAGTACCTGGTCTACGCCCACGCCACACCAGACGACAAGATGGTGGTCAATGAGATCAAGGCGTTGGCCGACCGGCTGAACCAGACGGAGACGATCAAGATCGCTTACGATGCAGAGGTTGTGTGGCCTTTCGAGTGGTACTTTCGGGACTACGACAAACGACAGTACTTTGGCGAGGTGCCCAATTCCCAACTGGACGCGCCGGTGGTGATGATTGGGACGAAGCGCGAAAAAGAGATCAAGCAGTATCTGGGGGATCGGTACGTCCGCCGCGAGTACAAGATGCGCTGGTGGCCGGATGAGAGCTACAAGGGCCTGACCCTGACCCGCATCCGGGACATCCTGCGCGACCCGAAGCGCCGGCATCGGGTCTGGAACGTGATCTGGCGTCGCAAGTACGAGAAGCCGCTGAATCAGTGGCCAAACCTGGACCGATTCGCGCTGTATGTGCGGAAAGACGTGGTGCCGACGATCTGGCAATATGGTGCAGCGGCCCCCGAGTTGGCCCAGGTCAAAGACGAATACGCCGAGCAGAAGATCTCGCTGACCAGCGATCTGGCCATCGGGAGTCAGGGGCAGGCGGCCGGCCAGTTCGATCGGCCCAAGGGTGTCGCCCTGGACGCGGACGGCAACATCTATGTGGGGGATATCGGGAACCACCGGATTCAGGTATTTGGCCCTGACGGCAAGTTCCTGCGCCAGTGGGGGGCCCAGGGCAGCGGCCCGGGGCAGTTCAATGAACCGTGGGGGCTGGCCGTGGACTCGGAACGCGGCTTCGTGTACGTCGCCGATACCTGGAACCATCGCATCCAGAAGTTCGATCTGGAGGGCAAGTTCATCACGCAGTGGGGAACGTTTGCCGATACCGGTGGGTCAGCCACCGGCGCCGCGTCACAGTTCTGGGGACCGCGTGATGTGGCCATCGATGCCGAAGGCAATGTCTATGTGACCGACACGGGAAACAAGCGAATCCAGAAGTTCGACCCCGACGGCAAGTTCCTCGCCCAGTGGGGCGGAGCCGGTGCCAATCCAGGCCAGTTCAGCGAACCGGTCGGGATCGCCATCAGCCCCACCAGCGGTGACATCTTCGTGGCGGACACCTGGAATCGCCGTGTCCAGCGATTCGACAGGGATTTCAATCCCGTGAAGCAGTGGTTTGTGCGGGGCTGGGACAGCGAGTCGGTGGTGAACAAGCCCTACATCGCCGTGGATGCCCAGGACAACGTGTACATCACCGATCCGGAGAACTACCGCATAATAGAATTCAACAACGAAGGCAAGTTGCTGGCGGTGTGGGGCGATTTCGGCTCAGGTGCCGGCCAGTTCAACCTGCCAACCGGCATTGCCGTGGGGCCGGCCGGCCAGGTCTACGTGGGTGACTCAGACAACCATCGGGTGCTGCGCTTCCCCGCACCGTGAAAAAGGGAAAAAGGGAATAAAGGAAAAAGGGAAAAAAGGGAATAAGGGGATAAGTAGAGAGGCCAACATGCCCCTACGGGGCTCCATGAAGCATAAGAACAGTCGGCTGGATGGCTCACGTAGATCCCTTTTTCCCCTTTTCTCTTTTCCCTTTTCTCTTTTCCCCTTTCCCCTTTCCCCTTTCCCTTATTCCCTCATTCCCTTATTCCCTTGTTGCCTGATCCTCCGCGTGCTCAATCGTACTCCCGAATGAACTCCTCCGCCTTCATGACCAGCCCTCGGTGGCCGATGAACAGCGGGGTGCGCTGGTGCAGGGAGGTCGGCTGGATGTCCAGGATGTTCTGAGTGCCATCGGAGGCATAGCCGCCGGCCTGCTCGGCAATGAAGGCCAGAGGGGCGGCTTCGTACAGCAACCGCAGCTTGCCGTGCGGCCTGCGCGGATCTTTGCTATCGGCCGGGTAGTAGAAGACGCCGCCGGCCAGCAGGTTGCGATGAAAATCCGCGACCAGTGAACCGATGTAACGCAGCGACAACCCTTTGCGTTCGCCATTTTTCCCATGAAGGTAGTCGGTGAACTGCCGTACACCTTCACTCCAGTACCGCTCGTATCCCTGATTTACACTGTAGTACTTCGGCTTGTCAGGAATGCGTATATCACGATGTGACAGCAGAAACTCGCCGACGCTGGGATCCAATGTGAAGCCGTGGACGCCCATGCCCGTCGTGTAAACCATCATGGTACTGGCTCCATAGATGAGATAGCCCGCTGCTATCAAATCGCGCCCTTTCTGCAAGCAATCTTCTAGCGTGCCGGGACCATCGGCAGTTTTGCGGCGGTAGATGGCAAAGATGGTTCCAATGCTGACGTTGTAGTCGATGTTCGATGAGCCATCGAGGGGGTCGAACAGCAACACGTATTTGCCGGTCGGGTATCTTTCGGGGATCGGGATGATGTCGGCTTGTTCCTCGGAGGCCATGACAGCCAGCCGGCCTGTGTGATCGTTGAGCTGGTAGATCGTCTCGTCGGCCAGGCGGTCGAGCTTCATGACCTCCTCACCCTGGACGTTTGTGTCGCCCGTGCGCCCCAGGATTTCGGCCAGGCCGGCGCGGGTCGTTTTGCTGGCGATGATCTTGCCGGCCAGTGCCAGATCGTAGAGGAGACTGGTCAGTGTCCCCTTGGCTTCGGGATAGCTTCGCTGCTCTTCCAGGATGTGACGTTCGATGGTCGTGATCTGGCCGGAGAGGATGGGCGATGTTGGCATACTCTCTGCTCCTTTGCAAGATGCTGAATTGTATGGTACCGTTATGATATTGGATTCCCGTAGCTAACAGTATTCACGGAGGTAAGTTGAACACAATGTCTGAACGTATTCCTGAAGCGTTTGCGGATCTGTTCGAGAAACGGTCGTTTGCTCACCTTGCCACGGTGATGCCGGATGGAACACCCCATGTCACGCCCGTCTGGATCGATTACGACGGTAAACATGTATTGGTCAACTCAGCCAGAGGCCGGCAAAAGGACATCAACATGGAAGAGCGACCCCAGGTCGCCATCGATATCCCGGACCCTGAGAATCCGTATCGCTACCTGGCTGTCCGTGGCACGGTCACAGAGATTACGGAGGCCGGCGCTGACGAGCATATCGATAGGCTGGCTCAGCGGTATCTGGGTCAGGCAAAATACCCAAGTCGAACGCCGGACGAAATCCGGCGCATCTACAGGATCGCGCCAGAGCGCGTGATGACCAACGGCTAGGTTCACACTGTCCTGCGATTCGCCGTCACCCCGGCCGCCCTGGCCGGGGTGATCTTTATTATACCACCTGTTGGAATGGCCGGCAACGTGTCGTCGGCGACCGCTGGCTGTTGGAGGCGGCCTGGCCCGGTGTAGGGCAGTCACTGACCTACCTGGGCCAGGTCGGGATTATCGTTCAACCCGCTCCTTGTGTCGCTTGCGCTGGAGCCAGGCTGCGCGGGCCCCCGCCGGCATGTAGATGCGGTCCCAGATGTTGTACACGAAGATCGCAATGGCCAGGAATTGGAGCACGCCGGACAGGGCCAACATGATCCGGGGAAACGCGCCGGCATGCAGCGCAAGCCAGGGCTCGAATACGACGCGGAGGATCAGGCCGGCGTTTAGGGTGAGTAGCGCCGCAATGGCGCGCCGTTCGGTGTAGCGCGTCTGTTTGGGACGCGGGAACATCCAGTCGCTGACCCCCATGATGAGATGCGTGATAAACCCGACGAACATGATGTGGGCGTGGGGCGTGACGAACACTCGCCACAGGGGCCACAGGCCAAAGGCTTTGAAGACCAGAAACAGTCCGCCCATGGCACCACCGGCCAGGAACCAGAGGAAACCCATCTTCAGAAACCAACGTGGAACACGTGTCAAGTCGATACCTCCGCGGTCGGTGACCAGTAATCAGTAGTCAGTGTCCAGTGTCTGATCACTGACTACTGGTCACTGATCACTGATTACTGTCCTCTTCCAGGTCCTCGGCGACCAGGACGAGGCGGTGGGGGTAGGTGATCGTGATTTGCTCGCGGCCGGCCTCCACAATCCCCTCACGTCGCCACCGGCTGATGATGCGACTCACGGTTTCCAGGGTCGTGCCGGTCATCTCGGCCAGGTCCTGCCGGGTGATCGGCATGTCGATGCGGACACCTTCGTCAACGGCGACGCCGACCTGGTCCGCCAGCTTCAGCAGCATGCGAGCCAGCCGGCGCTCCACACGCTCTGCTGCCAACTGGCGCATCTGTTCATGGGCCTCCTGCAGCCGGCCGGCCAGCACTCGAATGACGGTGACGGCTACCTCTGGATGTCGCTGGACGACATCGCGGAAGGCGTCGCCCGCAATGCTAAGAGCCTTGACATCTGTCTGAGCCTGGGCGCTGGCAGGATACTTCTTCCCGCCAAGAAAGGCGATTCCGCCAAAGACTTCACCGGGCGTGAAGACCCGCAGGATCGCATCCTGTCCGCTTTCGGAGTGCTTGATTAGCTTGACCTCGCCGGCCTGCACAACGTACAGCCGTTGTGCAGGATCGCCCTCGAAAAAGACGTAGTCGCCGGCCTGATAGGCGGTCTGAATGAACAGCCCGCTGATGTCGGCCAGGGCGTGTGCCGGCAACGCTGCAAACATTGGCACGCGTCTGAGGATTGTGCTTCGATCCATTCGCAGGTCCTGTTTCGCTGATTTCGAGAAGCCTCTCCAAATTATAGCATGAAGGCGATCAGTTACATAGTGCTACCCGGTTGCGCCAGGCTGGTAGACCGGGTAATACATCCCATCTGACGAATGCCGGGTTTGTGGTATACTAAGGCGCATAATGATCACACAGTCGGACGAATCACCATCAGCGTGGGGGTTGCTTCCTATCCCGACCATGCCGGCGATGTCAAAGGGTTGGTGAATTGCGCAGACATGGCTCTGCTGCAGGCTAAGGTTCGCAAGAACACCTTCTGCGTGTACCCGCCGTAGCCTTCATCATTTGAAGACTTGCTCGAAACGTTTGCCTACTGTATAATAAAACCACACAGATATCCGCTGCCATCGTCGCCAACGGGTTGCCGTTCCTGGCGACGTTTTCATATTTGGCGGCAGATTGGCGACTCCTCATCACCTCACCATCTCGCCGGCGCACAGGGGAAAGACGATGTCAGAGAGATGATCAAGGCACCACCGAGTGATATCGAACGTGTTATTGAAAAAGTAGCCTCGTATGCCCCGGAGGCAGATCTGGATTTGTTGTGGCAGGCGTACGATCTGGTTGAGCGGGCGCATGCCGGCCAGATGCGGGCCACGGGTGAGCCGTATGTCACCCACGTCGTGTCGGTGGCCGATATTCTGGCCGATATCTGTCTGGAACCCGAGACTATCGCTGCTGCGCTGTTGCACGACGTTGTCGAAGATACCGACACGAGCTTGGATGAGCTTCGGGAGCAATTTGGCGATGAAATCGCCACGCTGGTCGAGGGTGTTACAAAGCTTACCAAGATCACGCGCAAGGGAATTCAGATTTCCCGAGCCGAGAACATGCGTAAGCTGTTCCTGGCCATGGCCGAGGACATACGCGTGGTCCTCATCAAGCTGGCCGACCGGCTGCACAATATGCGCACCTTGTGGGCGTTACCTCCCGAAAAGCAGCGGCGCATTGCGCAAGAGACCCTGGAGATTTACGCTCCGCTGGCCAACCGGCTTGGAATCTGGCAGATCAAGTGGCAGTTGGAAGACCTGGCACTCCGGGCTCTGAAGCCGGACGTTTACGACGAGATTCGCGAACAACTGGCGCGCCGACGTGTCGAGCGCGAAGCATTCCTCAACAAAGTCATCGAGACATTGCGCAGCCGGCTTGACAAAGAAGGTATCGATGTCCTTGACGTAACAGGTCGCCCAAAGCATATCCACAGCATCTACGACAAGATGCGGCGCAAACGGGTGACCTTTGACGAAGTCTACGACGTGCATGCGGTTCGCGTGATTGTGAAGAATGTTCGTGACTGTTATGCGGCTCTTGGAATCGTCCACGATTTATGGAACCCAATCCCAGGCGAGTTTGACGACTACATTGCGACGCCCAAAGAGAACCTGTATCAGTCCCTGCACACGGCTGTTCGGGTGCCCGGGGAAGTGAGCCCCCTGGAAGTGCAGATACGGACTGAAGGAATGCATCAGGTTGCGGAATATGGCATTGCCGCTCACTGGCGTTACAAGGAACATCGATCGCGCGATAAAGCGTTGGAGAAGAAGATCGCCTGGCTCCGCCAGCAATTGGAATCCCATCAGGATGTGGATGATGCCGAGGAGTTCATGGAGTCGGTCAAAGCGGATGTCTTGCCGGAACAGGTCTACGTCTTCACGCCTCAGAACGACATCATCGAGTTGCCGGCCGGCGCCACCCCCCTTGACTTCGCCTACCGCATCCACACTGAGGTCGGCCATCGTTGTCGTGGGGCTAAGGTCAACGGCCGGATGGTGGCGCTCAACACACCATTGAAGACGACCGACCGCGTCGAGATCATCACGACGAAACAGGGCGGGCCCAGTCGCGATTGGCTGAATCCCGCCCTTGGTTATGTGCGCACAAGCCGGGCCCGCTCCAAGATTCGACACTGGTTCCGCAAGCGTGAACGTGCCGAGAACATTACACATGGCCGTGAGATTCTGGAGAAAGAGCTGCGGAAGCTCGGGTTGGACAAAGAGCGGTATGAGGGCGTTGCCCATCTCTTCAGCTATGATACCCTGGATGATTTCCTGGCCGCAATTGGCTCAGGCGATATCCATGGTCCGCAGATCACGACCCGCATCCTCGAGGCAGAGCAAGAAGGTGAGGAAGAGGAACTCCAACCCCCTGAGGAACTACCCCCACCGACGGAACCAAGCGGCGTCACGGTGATGGGCGTCGAGGACATCCTGACCAGGGTTGCCAAGTGTTGCAACCCCTTACCCGGTGATCACGTGATCGGCTACATCACGCGCGGCCACGGTGTGACGCTGCACAAGGACGGCTGTCCGAACGCCCGGCGCCTGATGGCGGAAGATCCAGACCGGGTCATTGACGTTAACTGGCGTGAAGACCCGAAACGTGTTTACCCCGTCATGCTCCGTGTTCTGGCTTATGACCGGCCCGGCTTGATGCGGGATGTATCCGATGTGGTGGCCAGTCTGGACGTCAACATCAGCGCCGCCAGTGTGCAAACCGATAAGAAGAATAACATTGCAATGATCAATGCTACTTTGGAGATTAGCAGTGTTCGGCAACTGGCTACCATTCTCAACAAGCTGGGCCGGCTGCCGAACGTCGTCGAAGTGCGCCGTGAAGTCGGATGAACAGATCGATGATCCGCTCATCCGAGGAATCTGTGTTCTTCTACCGTACTGCCCGCAGCACCGCCAACAGAATCACAGCCCCAATGAACGCCGTCAATAGACTGCCAGGGTCGAGACTCAGATCGCCTGCGAATTGCAGTCCATAGCCCCGAATGAAGCTAATGACCGCGCCGCCGATGAATGCGCCGGCCACGCCCACAACCACGTCCATCAGGCAGCCCTGTCGCTTGCGCGTTCCCATCACCACACTGGCTGCCCAGCCGACGAAACCACCCAACACGATCCAGGCGATAAGGTTGAACATCTGTTGAACTCCTTTCTGTGAAATCGGATTGTTGCGTACTGCGTATTTCGTGCCTTCCGCGCTTTGCATTCTATCACACCACGTGCGGGGTGAGAAGAGCGGCCTGCCCGACGGATATTTCGTGTAGTCAAGTTGGCTACACCCGCCAGGGCACGCGAACCAACTCCGACCAGTAAGCTTCGCCATTCTCTACGCAGAGCGCACTCCCCGGTTTCGGCCTCTGGGAATCTGGATGTATACTTGTCAAAGCAATGCACACGCCCCCGCGGCGCATGATGAAGCATGAAAATGCTGGATGGCTAGGTGGCTAGGTGGCTAGATGGCTAGATGGCTTGTTGGCTCCCATCATGTGATCCAGCCATCCAGCTATCTAGCCATCTATCCATCTGACACCAGCAGAAAACGGAGTAAGACGCCATGATCGAATCCCTTCGTATTGCCCTGGCCCAAATCAACACCACTGTCGGCGACCTGGCCGGCAACCGCGCCAAGATATTGGATTACCTGGATCAGGCGCGGGCTCAGCAGGCCGATGTGGTGGTGTTTCCCGAACTGGCCGTGCCTGGCTATCCGCCGGAAGACCTGCTCCTCAAGCCCGATTTCATCGAAGCCAACCGGCAGTCGCTCCAGGAAATTGCCAGGCGGGTACGTGACATAACAGTTGTTGTTGGGTTCGTCGATCGAGATGAGGAAGACATCTACAACGCGGCGGCCGTGCTGCACGCCGGCCAGGTTGTCGCCAGCTATCGCAAAATGTTCCTGCCCAACTACGGTGTGTTCGACGAATACCGGTACTTCGGGTCGGGGACCGAGCCGCTGAACCTGAGTCTCAATGGCGCTGTGGTTGGTGTGAACATCTGCGAGGACATCTGGAATCCCGCCGGCCCCATGGAGGTCCAGGCCCTCGAAGGCGCTCAGGTCATCGTGAACCTGTCGTCGTCGCCCTACTATGCGGGCAAGATCCAGAGCCGGCAGCGCATGCTGGCGACGCGGGCGGCCGACAACATCGCCATCGTCTGCTACTGCAACCTGGTTGGGGGACAGGACGAGCTGGTCTTCGACGGCGCCAGTCTGATCTTCGACCAGGAAGGCGAGCTGATTGCGCGCGGCAAGCAGTTTGAGGAAGATCTGGTCATCGCCGATTTGGACCTGAACGCCGTCTTCCGGCAGCGGTTGCACGACCCACGACGCCGGCAGAACCTGCTTGTGTGGCGTCTCGACCCTTCGACAGGCTCAGGACGTCGTATGCCACCAGTGCGTGAAGTGTCAGTAGATGCAAGATCCCTCTCAGATCGGCCGCCCAGCAGTCGGTCGCAGCCGGCGCTGCTGAGCCGCATCGAAGAAATCTATGCCGCCCTGGTCCTGGGGACGCGGGACTACGTGCACAAGAACGGCTTTCGACAGGCGGTCATTGGCCTGAGCGGTGGTATCGATTCCTCCGTGACGGCCGTGATCGCTGCCGAAGCGTTGGGGCCTGAAAACGTCACAGGGGTCTCCATGCCGTCGCGCTACACGTCCAAAGCCAGTCTCGAAGATGCCCGCATTCTGGCCCGGAACCTGGGCATCCGGTTCATGGAAATTCCTATCGACGATACTTTCCAGGCCTACCTGGACATGCTGGCCGAGCCATTCATGGGCACCGAGCGCGGTGTTGCAGAGGAGAACATCCAGGCACGAATTCGCGGCAACATCCTGATGGCGCTGTCCAACAAGTTCGGCTGGCTGGTGCTAACCACGGGCAACAAGAGCGAGATGAGCGTCGGGTATGCCACGCTGTACGGGGACATGGCCGGCGGCTTCGCTGTGATCAAGGACGTTCCCAAGATGGTGGTCTACGAACTAGCACGTATGCGCAACGCACGACGGCAGGTCATCCCCCCCCGTGTGTTGGAGCGTCCCCCGACCGCCGAGCTGCGCGAGAACCAGACTGACCAGGACACACTGCCGCCCTACGAGGTCCTGGACCCCATCCTGGAGGCATACGTGGAGGAGGATCGCTCCTTCCACGAGATCGTCACCCAGGGATTCGATCCGGCGATGGTGTCCAGGGTCATCCGAATGGTCGATCGGAACGAGTATAAACGCCGGCAGGCCCCACCGGGCGTCAAGATTACGGAGCGGGCTTTTGGACGAGATCGGCGCTTGCCAATCACGAATCAGTATTCAGTAACCAGTAACCAGTGATCAGTATCTGATCACTGGTTACTGGTTACTGCCCCGCTGGACTACATCGGGACTTGTGTTGTATCATAATGTAGTACTCAGCAACTGTGGGGAGCGTTTCACGCGGAAGCGGAGATATTGGGGGGATGGGTAGCCAGCGCGCGGACGGCTCACCCCAGCTCCTCGGCACCTCTGCTCCCCTGCATAGAAAAAGAGGAGGTTACATCGCTGATGACAAAAAAGTGGGTTTATCTGTTCGACGAAGTCGATGAGGCCGAGAAGTATGCCGGCGACTGGGACGGCGTGCGCGGGCTGCTCGGCGGCAAGGGGGCGAACCTGGCCGACATGACGCGCCTCGGTCTTCCCGTGCCACCTGGCTTCACCATCACCACAGAGGCGTGCATCGCCTATCTGGAGGCCGGCGGGCAGTTTCCGGAGGGCATGTGGGAGCAGGCCCTTGACGCCCTGCGCGAGGTTGAGCGCAAGGCCGGCAAGAAGTTCGGTGATGTTGAGAATCCGCTACTGGTGTCCTGCCGCTCCGGAGCCAAGTTTTCGATGCCCGGCATGATGGACACGGTGCTGAACATTGGTCTAAACGAAGAGACGACCAACGGTATGATCAACCTGACGGGCGACCCTCGGTTTGTCTACGACGCCTACCGCCGGCTGGTTCAGATGTTTGGTGCCGTGGTCATGGGCATGCCCGACGAACCGTTCGAAGAGGTTCTCGCTGACTATCGGGCACGGCGTGGCGTCGAGAGTGATGCGGAATTGGAGGCCGACGACTGGGTCAGCATCACCGGTGAGTTTAAGCGGCTGTTCCAGAAGCATACTGGCCGGGCCTTTCCCGAAGACCCATACGAGCAACTCCGGCTGGCCACGGAGGCCGTTTTCGCGTCCTGGAATGGCCGGCGGGCAGTGGACTACCGGAACGCAGCCGGCATTCCCCACGATCTGGGGACGGCCGTCAACATCGTGACCATGGTCTTCGGCAACATGGGGTGGAATTCCGGCACCGGCGTTGCGACGACGCGCAACATTTCTACTGGCGAGAAGGCCATCGAAGGGGACTACCTGCTGAATGCTCAGGGCGAAGATGTGGTGGCCGGCATCCGAATCACGAAGGACATTTCCCAGCTCGAGGACGATCTACCCGACGCCTGGAATCAGCTAGAGGAGATTTGTCAGCGCCTGGAGAAGCACTATCGCGAGGTACAGGACGTTGAATTCACCATCGAGCGCGGGAAGCTGTGGATGTTGCAGACCCGCGACAGCAAGCGCACGGCCCAGGCGGCCGTGAAGATCGCGGCCGATCTGGCCGACGAAGGGGTGATCACGCCCGAGGAAGCGGTGAGTCGCATTACACCGGACCAGGTTGACTTTTTCCTGCATCCGCAGTTCGATCCGGCGGCGAAGAAGGTCGCTGCGGAAGCCGGCGATTTGCTGGCCATGGGCCTGAACGTGTCGCCGGGTGCGGCCGTGGGCATGATCGCCTTCGACGCTGACACGGCTCAGGAATGGGCCACCAGCCTGGGCCGCGATGTCATCATGGTTCGGCCAGAGACGAAGCCGGACGATGTCCACGGGATGCTGGCCGCCAGGGGCATCCTCACGAGCCGTGGCGGGCGGACCAGCCACGCCGCATTGGTGGCGCGACAGTTCGGCAAGCCGGCCGTCGTCGGCGTGGCGGCCCTGAACATCGATCTGACGGAACGCCAGATGTCGGTCAATGGTCGGGTGTTCAAGGAAGGCGATTGGGTCTCCATTGATGGCACCGCCGGCGAACTCTATGCCGGCAAGCTAGAGACCCTGGTGCCGGACATCAAGGATCCGAACCTCCTCAAGATCCTCTCCTGGGCCGACGAGTTCCGCCGGCTGGGCGTGTGGGCCAACGCCGACTACCCGCGTGATGCCCAGCGCGCGCGGGATTACGGAGCCGAGGGCATTGGCCTGACCCGGACCGAGCACATGTTCTTCGAGCAGGAGCGACTGCCCTACGTCCAGCAGATGATCCTGTCTGAGACGGCCGAAGAGCGGCACGCAGCCCTGGAAAAGCTGCTGCCTTTCCAGCGGAGCGATTTCGAGGGCCTGTTCCGGGTGATGCATGGCCTGCCGGTCATCATCCGGCTGATCGACCCACCATTGCATGAGTTCTTGCCTAGCCACGACGAGTTGCTGCGGGACGTCACCGAACTCCGAACGCGCAAGGAGCTGGGGGCACTCTCCGCCGATGACGAGAAGGTACTGGCGGAGAAAGAGGATATGTTGGCCGCTGTGAACCGACTGCATGAAGCCAACCCGATGCTCGGCCTGCGGGGCGTTCGTCTGGGTATCCACATGCCGGAAGTGACCGAGATGCAGGTGCGGGCCATCTTCGAGGCCGCCTGCAAGGTGGCCAAAGAAGGCGTAGACGTCCACCCCGAAATCATGATCCCGCTTACATCCCACGTGAACGAGCTGAAGGTCCAGCAGACGGCACTGGAGCGCGTCGGCCGGCAGGTCATGGATGAGCAGGGCATTGAGGTCGATTACAAGTTCGGCACGATGATCGAGATCCCGCGCGCGGCCCTCACAGCCGATGAGGTGGCTGAGTATGCCCAGTTCTTCTCCTTCGGTACCAACGACCTGACCCAGACGACCTTCGGCATCTCGCGGGACGATGCCGAGGCCGGCTTCCTGGTAGAATACCAGGAGAAGGGCATTTTGCCGGAGAATCCTTTCGCCAGCATCGACGAGCCGGGCGTCGGCAAGTTGATGGAGTGGGCTGTGAAGGCAGGCCGGCAGACTCGACCGGATCTGGAGGTGGGCATCTGCGGCGAGCACGGCGGCGACCCCAAGTCGATACACTTCTGCCACAAGATTGGGCTGAACTACGTGAGTTGCTCTCCCTTCCGCGTTCCCATCGCGCGTCTGGCGGCCGCCCATGCAGCGCTGGAAGACAGGTAGGGCGGCTTTGCTAGCCGCCAAGGGTGTCGGGCAACAAGCCCGGCCTGCTGGGCAGCCTTGACCGGCGGCTTTTTCCCTGTCAGAGTGCGCAACAGGCCGCAGAAGTCAGCGAGAAAAGGGTCGAGGGCCAGGTAGACCACGATCTACCTGGCCCTCGACCCTTTTCTCATCCCATTATCTCTATCTTTGTCTGTGTTCTTTTCCGTTACGAGTGGCTGATCCACGATGCCGGCCGTGATGGTGGGTGCTGATCCCTCTCCTTATCGCGATAATTGGACCAGCCTCGTACCGCACTAGGACCGGATTTTGACCCAACAGTGATATGCTTCACAATTAGAATACTCTAGAGGGGTATAGTATTTGGAGGGCTGGTGTGGACCACTATGCACCTGAGCTGAAGAGGGATTTGCTCGACCGGCTGCGCCGGATTGAGGGGCAGGCTCGCGGGGTGCAGCACATGATCGAGGAGCAGCGCGAGTGCAAGGACGTGCTACTCCAGATCATGGCCATCCGTTCGGCCACTTACCAGACCGGCCTTCAACTGGTACGTCACTCCGCCCTTGAATGCCTGCACGACCCACAACGTACACCGGACGAAGCCATTGGGGATTTGGTGGACATTCTGGCAAAGATGCCGTACTGATGCAGGCCCAATGTCAGGGAACCGGCACAAATCAAACAGAAATCGTCTCAATAGTCTGCTGATGAAGGAGTTCGTTATGGATCGCACGTGGAAGCGCCTGAGTCTGATGACGTTGGTTGTCGTTGGCCTGGCCGTGGTCTGGCTGCTGAATGCGCCATCAACGGATGCTCAATGCGGCTCCTCGATGTCCTCGTGCAAGAGCTGCCACGAGGTGCAGGGCCAGGACCCGGTCAACGACAAAGGCGAGTGGCATACGGCCCATGCTTTTGGCGACTTCTGCGAGTTCTGCCACGCCGGCAATGTGCAGGCCCAGGATGAGGCGACGGCCCACCAGGGGTTGGTCGATCCGCTGAGCGACGTCAAGGCCGGCTGCCAGTCGTGCCACCCCGACGACTACGCGGACCGCGCTCAGAAGTACGCCACGGCATTGGGGGTGGAGATAGGCACCGGCGGTGGCGGCGGAGCGCCTTCGTCAGGGGGGAGTGATTCGGTGCCACCAGCACAGCCGCCGGCTGCATCGTCGGGCGCATCATCTTCGGCCACGCCGGCGGCTGGCACTGCTGCGGCCGTGGCCGCGCCGTCGGGGGGCAAAATCATCGATTTCAATCAGGTCTATACCGAGAGTCGGGAGGCTGCCGGCAAGTCGGGGATGAACAAGGGGGATGCCTTCCTGGCGACGTTGATCGTCTTGCTGGCGGTGGTCTTCGTCGGCCTGGCGTGGCACTTCGAGAACGTGTCAGCCCGCCTGGCTGGGTGGTGGCAGGCCAACATGGTGATGGGACCGCAGGCAGTGGCGGCCGGTGCTGCGGGTGGATCTGTTCCACTGACCGGTGCGCCTGCTGCGGGCGACCCGCCGGCAATGACCATCACCGACTGGTCCGGTGTATTGACCAACCGCCCCGAGCTGGGCGAAGTGCTCGCGGAGCTGGCGACAGTCGATCCGGCAACCCTGGAGGCGACAGCCCGGTTGCTGCACAACCGGCCGCTGGGTCCTCGCGTGGTGAAGGCCGTCGCGAAACTGGACCTGAACTTGTTGGCCGCTGTGTCGCATCTGGATGCGCCGGAAATGGAACTCCTGGTGGCGCTGCGCAAGGAGCTGTAGAGAGGGGGTTGATGTGAACGCGTTTGTACGTGCACTAAAGAAAGAAGAATGGTCTCCCATCTGGTCGGGGGCGGCCCTTGGGTTGGTGGCGGTGCTCATCGTGGCTCTCAGTCACCAGTCCATCGGCGCTTCGGGATCGTTCGAGAATATCGGCGGGCTCATCCTGAAGGCGATTGCCCCCGGCTTGGCGGCCAAGAACATGTACTTCAGATTCGTCATGCCTCCAGGCATTTCCTGGCAGGTGGTCCTGGTGGTCGGCGTTTTCGTCGGGGCCTTTGCGGCCGCTAAACTCTCCGGCAGTTTCCGGTTGGAGGCCGTGCCGGACCGTCAATGGCGGGAGGTATTCGGGCCAAGTCGCTGGAAGCGCTGGGGGGTGGCCTTCGTCGGCGGCATCATTTTGGAGTACGGGGCGGGCATTGCCGGCGGCTGCACCAGCGGACTGGCCATCGCGGGTGGGGTCGCCCTCGCGCCGGCCGCGTTCCTGTTCATCGCTGCCATGTTTGCCTCTGGCATCGCCACCGCCATGATCATGTACCGTAGCAGGTATTAGGCTCCGTGATTCGTAGTAACGACTTATGAACCTTGAGAGTTTAACCCGGTAACGCGATGGCTCGCCCGGCCGGCCTTGGCGAGCAATGAATTGCCCGCCTGCTACTGCGAAACCCATTAAAATGGGTTGCCGTTGGTGCACTCAAGGCGCAGGGAGTGCGTTTTAACGCACTTTGCGGTATCAGCCGGCGAATTCATTCGTCGGCGCACCGGCAGGGGCTGAGTCGCCCGTACCCGAACTATTTTCTCAATCTTGATTGGTCGTTTTCGCAAGCGCCAAAACCGCTGAGGCGGTTACTGCAAACCCATTTGGGGAAAGAGGTGCGTCATGTTCAACTATCTGCTTGCCTTACTCTTCGGCTTCAGCTTCGGCTGGCTGTTGCAGAAGGCCGGTCTGACCAAGTATCACAAGATCGTCAACGTGTTTCGCTTTACCGACCTGGCGGTGCTCAAGTTCATGATGTCGGCTCTGGTGGTCGGCATGATCGGCCTCTATGGCCTGCAAGACCTGGGGGTGCTCGCGCTGACGAAGATCACGCCCACCTACGTGGCCGGCAACCTCATCGGCGGCCTGATCTTCGGGGTGGGCATGGCCGCCGCTGGCTTCTGACCGGGAACCTGCGTCGCCGGTGGCGGCCAAGGTAATCTGGACTATCTGATCCCCGGTCTGTTCGGCTTTCTGGTGGGCGCGATTGGCTACGGCTTGACTTACCAGCAGGTCTTCCCGAGGATCTCGGCCATCGCTAACGTCGGCAGCATCGTGTTGCCTGATCTGTTCCACGTCAATCACTGGCTTGTGATCATCCTGTTCACAGAGATCACGCTCATGTTGTTCTACGTGCTGGGCAAGACGGGAGACCCGAGGGGGCAGACAAGCCATTCGTGAAACGTGAGGGTGCCGTAACCACTCACCTATCCCCCGTGGGGTAGCTCCCCTGAGTTCCTCTGAGTTCCCCCGAGTCCCTTGTGGTAACTCGGGGGAACTCAGAGGAACTCAGGAGACGTCGAACTGGCCGGGTACGATAGTTACAAAGTGCCTTTTGCTGGCAAAGAGGTGTAAGTGATGAAGAGTGGAAACGTCAAGGATGAAACAGCATTGCTGGACCAACCGATCAGTCGCCGTACGTTTCTGGGGCTCACGGCCGGCACGGCTGCCGCGCTGACCCTGGGAGGCAAGCTTGCCAGCGTGGGGCCGGGGGGCCTGCTTTCGTCCGAGGGAAAGCTGAGCCACCTACCGCCCCTTGTCTTTGATCGTGAGGTCTACTCCCTGTGCGAACAATGCGTGTGGCGTTGCGGGCTGGTTGCTAAGGTGAAGGATGGGACGGTCTACAAGCTGGACGGCAATCCGCACCATCCGCATTCCAACGGCATGCTGTGTCCCCGGGGTCAGGCCGGCGTGGCCACGCTCTACGACCCCGACCGGCTGCTGTATCCCATGATCCGGGCCGGCGAGCGGGGGAGCGGCCAATGGCAGCGCGTCTCGTGGGACGAGGCCCTGGACTACGTGGCCCAGCGCATGCTGGAGATCAAGGAGAAGTACGGTCCCGAGGCCATGATCTTTAGCACCACGCACAACCTGATCCAGACCCAGTTCGAGAACCTGCTCAAGGCGTATGGCTCGCCCAACTACGGCACACAGCGCTCTTTATGCTTCAATGCGATGATCGTGGCCAACCTGCTGACCTATGGTTTGGAGGAGCCGGGTCGCGACTACAGCGCCGCTCAGTACATCATCTACACGGGCCGTAATCTTCTGGGAGCGATCTCCAACTCCGAAAGCCAGGCCCTGGTGGCGGCCCTTGCCCGAGGGACTAAGGTGGTGGTGCTGGACCCCCGTTTCACCAGGACGGCTGCCAAGGCGACAGACTGGTTGCCGGTCAAGCCGGGCACCGACCTGGCGTTCCACCTGGCCATGATCCACGAGATCATCTTCAACGATCTCTATGACAAGGAGTTTGTGGACCAATACACGGTGGGCTTCGATGAACTGAAGGAGGCGGTGCGAGCCTATACCCCCGAGTGGGCTGCAACGAAGACCGAGATTCCGGCCGGCACCATCCGACGCATCGCTCACGAATTTGCTCTGGCGGCACCCCATGCCTTTGCCCATCCCAACTGGCGCACCAGCAATTTCGTCAATTCTTTCCAGACCGAGCGTGCCATTGCCATTTTGAACGCGCTGGTGGGCAACTGGGGGCAGCCAGGCGGCTTGCAGCCGGCGGCCGGCGAGGCCGGCGGTGGCCTGGGCACCATCCCTCAGCCGCCTTACCCGCGCGTCTCTGCCCTGCGACTGGACGGCCTGCCCTGGAAATATCCGCTGGTGCCCTTCAAGCTGGGAGTGTTCCAGGAGATTCGCGACAACGTCCTGAGCGGCGAGCCTTACCAGGCCCACGGCTGGTTCATCTACCGCCAGAACCCGGTCAACTCGTTGCCCGAACGCCGCAAGACGCTGGAGGCCTTCAGCAAGCTGGATTTTATCGTCACCATCGACATCAGCTTGAACGACACAGCCTGGTTCAGCGATGTGGTGCTGCCCGAAGCCAGCTATCTGGAGCGGTACGACCCGCTGGCCGTGGTGGATGGCACGGTGTTCATCCGCCAGCCGGCCGTCGAGCCGCTGGGCGAAAGCAAGTCCGGCCTGTGGATCTTCAAACAGTTGGGCGAGCGCCTGGGGCTGGGGGACTACTTCCAGTACGAAGACGAGGAAGACTACCTGCGACAGCAACTCAAGCCCCTGGAGATCACGCTGGAGGACTTGGAGCAGCGCGGCTTTTACCGCCTGCCTGAGTCAACTACGGCTGAAGAGACTCTGAGTTGGAACACTGCCAGCGGTAAGATCGAACTGGCCAGCGAGGTGCTGCGCAACGCCGGCTTCCCGGCCGTGCCCACCTGGAAAGCACCACCCGAGGCACCGGAGGGGCAGTTCTACCTGTTGACGGGGAAGGTGCCCCAGCACACTCAGTTCGCCACCCACAACAACAAGCTGCTCCACGAACGGGTGCCCGAGAACCCGCTCTGGATTCACCCCCAGGCGGCCGCCGTTCGCGGCATCGCCGATGGTGACGAGGTGTGGGTGGAGAGCGCCGCCGGCAAGGTGAAGACACGGGTTCACGTGACCGAGCGCATTCGCCCCGATTGTGTCTACATGACGCCGGGCTTTGGCCATGTGAGCAAGGCATTGCGCACGGCCTACGGTGCCGGCGCCAGCGATTCCGACCTGCATCTCACCTTCACGGATCCCATCAGCGGCTCGCAGGCACTGAGCCAGACCACGGTGAAAGTGACGAAGGCGGGATAATTGTCAATTGACAATTGACAATTGTCTTTTGTATGGAGTGAATGAGTATGGCGGATACAACGAAGAAGACGCCTCGCTGGGCTTTCGTGATGGAGCCCAAGCGGTGCATCGATTGCGAAGCGTGCATGGTGGCCTGCTCGGTGGAAAACAACGTGCCTGTCGGCCATCACCGGAACTGGATCGCCCACTACGAGAAAGGGGCCTACCCCGACGTCAGTCTCTACTTCGCGCCGGAAAATTGCCACCATTGCACCAACCCGCCTTGTGAGCGCGTCTGCCCGACGGGAGCCACATATCGCCGCGAAGATGGCCTGGTGCTGATCGATTACGACAGGTGTATTGGCTGCCGCTATTGCATGCAGGCATGTCCCTACGACGCGCGCTATTTCGACGAAGAACGGGGCGTGGTGGACAAGTGCACATTCTGTGTGCATCGTCTGGACGCAGGAGAACCGCCAGCCTGTGTGGAGACGTGCGTGGGCGGCGCCCGCCACTTCGGTGACATCAACGATCCTGAAAGCGAAGTCTCGAAGCTGCTGGCCACTCACCAATACACCACGGTCTATCCCGAAGCAGGGACGGGGCCGGCGATCTTCTACATCATCGATTGAAGGAGGCGCGGATAAGATGCCTGCAACGTACGACCCATTTCTCCGGAGCCTGAGCGCCAGTCCCACGAAACCCGAGTGGGGATTTCTGGTTATCATCTATCTCTACACTGCCGGCATCAGTGCCGGCATGTATGCCATGTCCGGCCTGGCCACCTATTTGGGAGGCGGTCGCTACCGCCGCATTGCACGCCTGGGCGCCCTGCTGGCCCCCTGGCCGCTGATGCTCGGCCTGTTCATGCTGATCTTCGACCTGGGGCGACCGCTCCACTTCTGGCGGCTCTTCGCCACGATCCAGTTCACGTCGCCCATGTCTATCGGCAGTTGGCTGCTGACCCTGTTTGTGGTGGTGTCGTTGATTTATCTGGTCTTCTGGCTGCCGTTGCCGTTTCGCAATCTGGTGCGTGTGCCGGCCAGGACCGGCGATCTCCTCCACCCCCGCCGCTGGCGCCCGATGAGCCGCCGGCTGGTGCGCATGGGGCGCGGTGTACTGGCGGCCGTTGGTTTCCCGCTGTCCCTGGGTGTGGGCATGTACACCGGCGTGCTCCTGGGCGCGATACCGGCCCGTCCGTTTTGGAACACGCCCATGGTCGCCCAGCTCTTTCTGTTCTCGGCCCTGTCCACGGGCGTGGCTTTCCTGTTGCTGGTGGTAGCGCTGGCTGGCCGGCTGGTGGACCCGGAGGCCCTCAGCCATGAGCGTCACCTGCTGGTCTCGGTAGACGCGGTGCTTATCGTGCTGGAAATCTTCATCATCATCCCCTTCTTCCTGCACCAAACCCTCAACACCTGGAGTTCGGCTGATTCACTCCAACTCGTGCTGGGTGGTCCATTCACTCTGGCTTTCTGGGGAGGTGTGATTCTGCTGGGACTGCTGGTGCCGCTGGCCATCGAGGGGTACGAGCTGTTTCCTCTCATCCTGAAAGAGGGGGCGATTAAATACAGCCGGCAGTTGGGCATCGTCAGCAGTCTGCTGGTGTTGATAGGCGGCTTCCTGCTGCGTTATGTCTTTGTGTATGCCGGCCAGGTCTCGCACTTCCTGCCTGTGCTGGCGCGCTAGATAGAAATGAGGCAACCACTCACCCTCCCGCAGGTTCGAAGCCTCTCTGTCCGAAAACCGCTGCCTCAAGGCCTTTTTTCGGATGCAAAACCATTGCGCGTCGGAACCTGCGGGAGGGTGGCTGAGTAGTAACGAAACGAGGCAAACGAAATGGTTACGAAGATCAGGTGCATCTTTGCTGCCCTGTTGCTGGCCGTGGTGTTCCTCGCCGCCTGCCAGCAGCCGATTGCCGTTCCCCCGCCTGCATCTC
Organism: uncultured Anaerolineales bacterium; assembly: GCA_964532665.1. Taxonomy (GTDB): domain Bacteria; phylum Chloroflexota; class Anaerolineae; order Epilineales; family JAANWY01; genus CAZHMV01. The sequence goes on along the minus strand of CAZHMV010000008.1, from coordinate 58,596 downwards.
TGGCGGAGACGGCTACTGTCAGCCCGACCGCAGCCGTCTCGCCCGTCCCGGACATTGCTCGGGGCTATCAGGTGTGGGTTGATAAGAAGTGCAACGCCTGTCATGGGCCGGAAGCCGGCGGTGGGATCGGGCCGGCGCTGGCTGCCACAGACCTGCCGCTGGATGAGTTTGAGCAGAAGCTTCGCACCACCGCGCCGCCTCACCCGGGCTTTGATAAGGCGGAAATCCCGGTGCGGGACGCCGGCGACCTCTATGCGTGGCTGCGCGGCCTGGTAGCGGTGCAGCGGCCGGCTGCGGAGGCGGCTCCAACGGTCTGTCCGGAACAGTGCGCCAATATGCAAGGGATGACGATCTGGACGAGCCTTCATTGCAACACCTGTCACGGCGCTTTTGCTCAAGGCAGTTTGAACGCGCCGGCTCTGGTGTCGCTCAATGACCCGCCGGCGGTCGAGCTTGCCAACATGCGCCGGACGGCGGGGAGCATCGGCGAGCACGGGACAGCCCACATCGACGATGCCACCTTCTTGCGCCTGTACGAGTGGCTTCGAAGCGGTTCCGGACTTGGCGGCGGTGCCTGTCCGTAGCCCGGCCGGCTCGCCGACGAATGAATTCGCCGGCTGATACCGCGAAGTGCGTTTTCAACGCACTCTCTTGGTGTTAGCTTCACCAACGGTAACCCGTTTATGAACCTTGAGAAAATAATCCGGTAATAGCGCGTTGCTTCTCAGCCGGCGCCCGCACGGGCATGAAGTGCCCGTGCTACGCAGCAGCGCCCGATGAATCGGGCTTCCGGCATCTGTTGGGGCGGAAAAGTCCCAGTGATGGGGCGCAGCTTCGTAGCTCGCCGACCCTTCGACGAGCCCCTCGACAGGCTCGGGAGGGGCCTCAGGACGTCGCTTCATCGGCGGGCGGGCCTGGCAGACATAGTGCCCCGATTATTCTCTCAATCTTCATCAACGGGTTTCGCAGTAGGCGGGCAATTCATTGCTCGCTCGCCGGCCGGAGATGAGTCGCCCGTACCCGGGCTTTTTCTCAATCTTCATCATTGCTCGCTGACCTGAAGTCGTTACTACAAGGAGGTGTTGAAATGCGAGGGGATTTGTTGCGGACCTGGCTCATCATTCTTCTGGTCGGGCTGCTGGCCGTGGCCTGCGGGAACTCGGCGCGGCCGGCACCGACGCGTCTTGTGCCCACCCTGCCGGCCAACCTGAACCTGCAAGTAGCGAATGGAGCTCACGGAGCGCAACTCTGGCAGGAGAACCAGTGCGTGGCCTGCCACGGGCCACAGGCGCTGGGAGGGATCGGGCCGGCGCTGGCGCAAACCGACCTGCCGTTCCCCACTTTCCTGGCCAGGGTGCGCAACGCCATCCCACCCAAGCCGGCCTTCAGCGAGGCGGAACTCTCCAACCAGGACCTCTACGACATCTACGGCTGGGTGCAGGGTTTGTCACCCCGGGGTCAGCCGCGGCCGCGGCCGCGATTCGCTGTCGTCAAGGTGCAACCCGGTCAGGAAGACCTGCCAGAAGGTCCCGTCCTGGGCATGAGCCTGTGGACCGGCTTCGGCTGTGACTCATGCCACGGGGCCTTTGCCCAGGGGACCGACGATGGCCCGGCGCTGGCCGGCCTCACCTACCCCTACGAGATGGAGCGTGCCAACATGCGCCGGACAGCCGACCAGGTCCCTGAGCACGCCCAGAGTTTCATGCGCGATACCGTTCTCAAGCGGCTGTACAAGTGGCTGCAGGAGGGGGCCAACCCGGAGGGGGGCTGTTGAGTGAGGTCTTCGGTTAAGCGGAGAAGCAAGCGCCCCGAAACCCGTCCTGAGATTCAGTTTATCCCGCTCTCTACTGACGAGGGCAAGATTCGCTTTTTCGGCACTCTGATGCCGTCACTGTTGCTGCTGAAGGAGTCGCCGCGTGCGTTCTTGGCTTTCCAGATACGCCAGCACCTCACCCCCCAACAGGAGGTGGCCGACTTTATCGCTACAGACGCTGACGATGCCGCCCGTTTGGGTGATACGCTGATTTTCGTGCACCGTTGGCGCTCTATCAGCTTCGACCCGCTGGCTTTTGCCCGCGCCCGTACCTTCCTGACACAGCTTGCGCGGCTGGTACGTCGGGAGGGCTACCGGGCAGAGCCCCTGGACCCGCTGTCCCCGAATATCAACCTGCCGCGCTTAGCGGCCCAAGGCGGCCTGGGCAACCTGAGCCCCTATGGCCTGTTGGTTCACCCCATCTTTGGCCCACGCCTGATCCTCACCGCCCTCAAGACAGGCCACCCCGTGACGGTGAGGCCGCGCTTCGCCGGCGATGCCTGTTTCGACTGCATGGCCTGTGTGGCGCTTTGTCCTCAGCGGCCACACCTCAGTGGCATCGTGGACCTGGGACAGTGCCAGACCTGTGCCAAATGCTTCGAGGTCTGTCCCATCGGCAAGGGCCGGCACTCTCTCGACCGCGCGCGGGACCTAAGCCGGATTGCCGCCCGCTCTCTCTTCGGCTATAATGAGGCCCATCCGTCATGGAACAATGACCGCTGAGGAGTGTGTGGCATGGGTACCTTGTTTGCCGATACCCGACCCGAGGCTGAGGAAGTGCAGATCGAGTTGTTCCGCCAGGCCCCACCGTGGCGCAAACTGGAGATGGTAGGCCAACTGAACCAGATGGTGCGGACCCTGGCCTTGAGCGGGCTGCGCCAGCGACATCCCCAGGCCACACCGGAGGAGCTGCACCGCCGGCTGGCCGACCTGCTGCTCGGTCCGAATCTGGCTGCCCAGGTGTACGGCCCCCTGCTGGAGGAAGGTTCGTCCGATGCTTAGACCGCCGGATTCATGACACCTCAACGACCCGCTCGGCCACGCCGGCACCTGTGGCAAAGGCACCAATCCATCTTCTACGCCATTCACCCCGATCAACTGCCGGCTGAAAGCATCCGCTTCACTTACACCTTCGGCCTGGGGGGCATCAGCGTGCTGGCGACCCTGATCACCCTCGTAACCGGTGTTTTGCTGGCCTTCTACTACCAGCCTACCCCAGCCCAGGCCTACGCTTCCATGGTGCTCATCGAAGACCTGGTGGCATGGGGCAGTCTGGTGCGTGCCCTCCACTACTGGGCGGCCCAACTGATGGTCGTGGCTGTGACACTGCATACGGCCCGCGTGGTGTTCACCGGTGCGTACAACCGCCCGCGGCGCGTGAACTGGCTGGTGGGCGTGGCGTTGCTGGTCCTGACCCTGCTGTGGGATTTCAGCGGCTACGTGTTGCGCTGGGATGAAGGCGCTCACTGGGCGTTGCTGGTGGGCACCAACCTGATCAAACTGGTGCCGGCCTTCGGCAATTCCCTCTACCTGATCCTGGTGGGGGACGTAGCTGTGGGCGCGCCGGCGCTGCTGCGCTTCTATGGCTGGCACCTGATCGGCCTCACGGTGATCGCGGCGTTTGGCATCGTCTACCATCTGTTCCGCCTGCGAGTTGATGGCGGCATCTCGCGGCCACGACGAGCATCCGGCGCGCGCCGGCAGATGGTGAGCAAGGATGTGCTCTTCCAACGCGAGATCGTGGCAGCGCTCCTCGTGACCGGCGGGCTAATCCTGCTGTCAACGCTGATGCCCGTGCCCCTGGACGCAGCCGCCGACCTGAATCAGCCGCCGGCCATTGCTGAAGCACCCTGGATCTTCCTCTGGGTACAACGCCTGCTGCGCTGGATCGATCCCTTCTGGGCCGGCATAGGTCTGCCGCTGCTCACGACACTCTTCCTGGCTGCCCTGCCCTGGCTGGACCCTCGCGCGCGGGCCGGCATCTGGTTTGATCGCCGGCGGCTGCCGGTGCAAATCGCCTTTGCCGTAGTGTCATTGCTCATCGCCGCCTTGACCCTGTGGGAGGCGTGGCTGTGATCCGCTTCTATGGGTGGGCAGCCACAGCGACACTCTTCTTGTTGCTGGCGATAGGGCTGGCGATCTGGCGGGCCGACCGGGCTGGCTGGCGCCAGTGGCAGCGCCAATTCAATGCGGCCCGTCCCGACGAGGCAGTGGAGATAGGCCTCCGTCCGCTGACGCCCACGCTGACCGGGCAGCCGGAACTGTGTACCACCTGCCACGTGGGCCTGGCGAAGATCAGCGAGAGTCATCCAGTGGAGGCCTTTGGCTGTGTGGTCTGCCACGGCGGGAATGGCCTGGCCCTGGACAGAAAGCGTGCCCACGCCGGGCTGCTGGGCGGCCGTAACCCCTCCGATCTCAGCGTCGTGACTCAGACCTGTGGCCGCAGCGGTTGTCATAGCGGCTACGATAGCGACCATGCGGACCAGAATCAGGTGGACCGGGTGTTGCGCAGCTTGCAGGCGACCTACGCCGGCGGCATCGCCCTGGTGCGCTTCACCTTCGGCGCCCAGCCGGATTTGGCAGCCCGCTACGGCGCTGTCGCGGCCGTCGATCCCGATCCACCGGCGGGCTTGGTGCCGGCCCTGGACCCCCTGCCGGTTTCCACAAGCGACGACCTGGCTCCAGAGTTGGCTGCCCAGGGCGTGACCGTGTCCGACCATCCCATCGACACGCAGTTTCGTCAGTCCTGCCTGGAGGGTGGCTGTCACCTGTCGGAGCCGGCCACTCCTCAGCCATATCGCTACCGCAGCACCGGCTGTGCAGCCTGTCACTACATCTACGAGAACGACGGCCTGTACCGGGGTGACGATCCCACCATCCCGCATGACGAACCCGGCCACGGCCGGCAGCACCAACTGACCACCGCCGTTCCTTTCTATCAGTGCAACCATTGCCACAACCGGGGCAACTACTCTTTGCGCAGCATGACCTTCGCCCCCCGTCCTGACCTGCCACCTGCCGGCGAGCCTCTCTCGCCGTTCCTGTCGCGCCAGCAGCGCCGGCTGGCGGAGTACTACCAGCCCATCGGTCAGTTCACGCTGTGCGAGTGGGAACTGGACTGTGTTGACTGCCACACCAGCGACGAGGCTATGGGCAACGGCCACATCGCCGGCCAGATAGCCGACAGCCAGGTGACGGAGTGTCGCACCTGTCATGGCACACTGTGGGAGTTGCCGCAAACTGCACCCATCACCGACCCCGACGAGCGCGCGATGCGCCAGGCGCGGCTGAACGGACGTGAAACGCTCCACGTGGGGGATCGGGTTGTGGTGACGAGCCGTGGGGAGAAGCTGTGGGCGGTGAAAGAGGTGGCCCCTGGCCGCTTTGTGGAAACTCTCAAGGTGTCCGGCGAGGTTCTGGAAGTGCCGCTGGTCTACGGCAGCGCCTGCCAGCAGCAGCCTGACCAGCAGGCATCGCGCTACTGCCATGCCTGCCACGCCTACCCGCGCGACGAGATTCTGACACCGATTCTGAAGCGATGACCGATTTGGCCCCGTCCACATCGCCCCCCTCTCTGAGCCGGCGTCGTTTCCTGCGCTGGTTGCTTGGCGGCAGCCTGACCCTCACCGTCGTGGCGATGATCCGCGCCTCCTGGCGCTTTCTGAATCCGCCGCTGACCAGCCCTATGCCGGCTCCGGTGCCGGTCCCCGAGGCAGCATCGCTGCGCCCGGGCGGCCGGCTCTACGTTGCGCTGGCCCGCGCCTATCTGGAACGAGACGAGGCGGGCTACTTTGCCGTCTCGGCGGTGTGTACCCATTTGGGGTGCCTGGTGGATCAGGATCCGGAGGGCTTCCGTTGCCCTTGCCACGGCAGTCGATTCGATGCCGAGGGGCGCAACCTCAGCGGGCCGGCCCGCCGGCCGCTGGATCACCTGGCGCTCAGCGTGGATGAGGGCGGCCAGGTGGTGGTCGAGCCAGGGCATACTACTTCGCCGGCTGCCCGTTTGAATCACTGAAGATACTGATTCTCACCAATCTCGGACCCACTCTTGACCCAATTCGGACCACAGTCATATAAACTATGCTTATAAGCACCCTAGGGGGGTAGGGTATCTTGCGTCATTCGCCGGCCATCGCAGGCCACACTCAGCGGAGAGGAGGCTAGTATATGCGAACGATCAAACAGACCCAACGGGCTTATCTCGAAGATACTTTCGGGGAGCGAGCGAACTTCAGACCGACGGAGCGCAAGCTGTATGGTCACGACATCGCGGCTATCCCGAACCTCATCAAGCCGCTCGTCGGCAATACCACGCCCGATGGTGTGGTTCAACCCGAAAGCGAAGACGAACTGGTTCAACTGACCCGCTGGGCGGTGCAGGAAGGTGTCCCGCTGACGCCTCGGGGGAAGGCGTCGTCGGGCTACGGCGGTGCCATTCCGGTGAAGAACGGCGTCGTCGTGGACTTCTACCGCATGAAGGATGTCCTGGAGGTCGATGAAGAGAACCTGACCGTCACAGTCCAGCCCGGCATCACATGGGAGCAGTTGGACAAAGCGGTCAAGCCCCGTGGCTTGACCTTGCGATTGTATCCGACCAGCTATCCGTCGTCCTCGGTGGGTGGCTGGTTGGCCCAGGGAGGGGCCGGCATCGGGAGTTACGAGTACGGCTACTTTCGGGAAAACGTCGTCTCAGCGCGAGTGGTGCTGCCCACCGGCGAAATCCGCGATTTCAGTGGCGAAGAGCTGGACTTGGTTGCCGACGCCGAGGGCATCACCGGCTTCATCAGCCAGGTGACGTTGCACGTGCAACCGCTGGAAGACGTGGGCGTGGTGGCCCTGGCCTGCCCCGACCCACATGATCTGCAAGAGCTGGTCGGATCGATCATTGATGCCGGCCTGCCCATCTGGTCCATGGTGTTCATCAACCCGCGCATGGCGGAGATGAAGAACCGCGCACCGTTGATGGAACACTACGGCCATCCGGTGGAGGAGCGCGTGATCCTGCCGGCGGCGTATGTCGTCACGCTGGCCTTCCGCGCCAAAGACGGGGACGCGATTCGCGCGGCGCTGCCGGAGCTAGTCGCGCCGTATCAGGCCGAAATCCTGAGCGACCGAATTGCCCATCATGAGTGGGAGCATCGCTTCAAGCTGATGGTCGTCAAGCGGCTTGGCCCGTCCCTTGTGCCGGCTGAGGTGGTCGTCCCCCTGTCCAGCCTGGGCGACGTGATGACCGAGATCGAACGAAAAGTAGACCAGCCCATCGTGAAAGAGGGTGTCATCATCCGTGAAGGGCGGAATGGTGAGCCGGAAGCCGTCATCCTGGGCTTCATCCCCAGCGACCAGCGCAAGTTCAGTTACAATTTCGTTTTCGGCCTTGTGCTGACCATTTTGAAGATCGCCGAAAAGCATGGCGGACGGGGTTACGCCACGGGTCTGTACTTTTCCAAGAAGGCGGACAAGATCCTGGGCCAGGAGCGGGCCAACCGCTTGCGAGATTTCAAGAAGCAGGTGGACCCCAACGGGATCCTGAACCCTCGTAAGGTCATCGGCAATGGCTTGTTGGGAACGGCGCTGGACCTGGCCGGCACCTTCGAGCCTCTGATCCGTCCCTTCGGTAACGCCGTGATTACCCAGGTGGGCGAGCGCCCCACGGAACCAATTCGGGACATCCCGGCTGACGTGGCCTGGTATGCTTACTCCTGTTCGCAGTGCGGTTACTGCATCGATGAGTGCGACCAGTTCTATGGCCGAGGCTGGGAGAGCCAGAGCCCGCGCGGCAAGTGGTACTGGCTGCGGGAGTATATCGAAGGGCGTGAGGACTGGGACCAGTTCATGGTGGATACCATCCTGGCCTGTACGACTTGCGAGCTCTGCAATCTGCGCTGCTCGGCGGCGCTGCCCATCGAGCCGTCCTGGTTGAAGCTGCGGGGGCAGCTCATCGAAGAGAAGAAGAACATGACCTTCCCGCCCTTCGAGATGATGGCGGCAGCGCTGGAGGCGGAGGGTGACATCTGGGCCGGCTATCGCGAGAACCGCGCCGACTGGTTCCCCGAGGACCTGTGGGAGAAGCACGGCCCGGACCACAAAGCGAAGAACGTCTACTTCGCCGGCTGCACGGCCTCGTACGTCGAGAACGATATTGGCATGGCCAGCGTGCGGCTACTGGACGAGGCCGGCGTCGATTTCACCTACCTTGGCGAGAAGGAGAACTGCTGTGCCACACCCATGCTGGTAGCCGGCAAGTGGAACCTCTTCGCCGAGACCATGCAGAAGAACATCGCCACTGTCAAGGCGGCCGGAGCCGACACCGTCATCACCTCCTGTCCGGCGTGCGACATGATGTGGCGCCAGGTGTATCCGAAATGGGCGGAGAAGCTGGGCGTTGAGTTCGGCATCACGACGAAACACTACAGCGAGGTGGTCAGTGCGAAGGTCAAGGCCGGCGAGTTTCAGTTCCCGGAGAACGGTCACGCCCCAACGCGCGTCACCTGGCATGACTCCTGCCACATCGGGCGCGTTTCGGGGGTCTACGAACCACCTCGCGACTTGCTCAAGGCCATCCCCAACGTGGAGTTCGTCGAAATGGCTCACAACCGGCAGCAGGCTCACTGCTGCGGCTCGGTTCTCACCCTCATCAAGGAGCCAGATGTGGCCGCCGATGTCGGCGAAACACGGCTGCAAGAGGCCGTGGACGTGCAGGCAGAGAAAGTGCTGGCCCTGTGCCCATGTTGCGAGTTCCAGCTCCGCGTCTCGCGGGACAAGAAGCAGGTGCCACTGGAAGTAGTCGATCTGGCTCGTTTCGCTGCCGGCGCTCTGGGCTACGACTTCCCGGAACCCGACCCCGAGGTGCGCAAGCAATGGGCGGTCTTCGAGGCCATGATCGATCTCATGACACCCGAGGGCTTCGCCGATCTAATGGGCACCATGTGGCCCGAACTTATCGACGCCATGCCCTTCGGCATGGGGCCGATGATGCGTGCCATGGGCAAGGTTCCTGGCGCGCTGAACCTGATGAAGCCCATGTTCCCGGTGCTGTTCCCGCGTCTCTTGCCCATGATGATGCCCAAGGTCATGCCCACCATGCTGGACCGTGTGGCGGAGCGCATCCCCATGCCGGACTACATGGCTGAGCAGATGCCGGATCTCATGCCCAAGGTGATGGACAACCTCATGCCCCACATGCTGTCCGACGTTGTTCCGCTGGTCGCCGATCCGATGATCAGGTACTTGCAGAACGGCTCCTCCAACGGTGCGGGCAAGGCAAGTTAACGAGATCCGAAGCCATTAGATCCAATTATCCCGAAAAAGGCGCGCGGGTGCCGGGACGTCCCGGCACCCGCGCGCCTTTTTCGGGGCTCAAGTGTTTGACTTCGAGCTCTTTCCGTGCTATATTCGCTGTTGGGTTTGGTGGAGTGGGGTTGGACAGACTTGGGAAGTTGCGTAATGGATAGGTCAGACTTTATCTACATGGATCATGCTGCCACCACACCGGTGGCGCCCGAGGTATTGGAAGCGATGCTGCCGTATTTCTCCGAGGAGTTCGGCAATGCTTCCAGTCTTCATGCTCGCGGGCGTGCGGCTCTCATGGCACTGGACCGGGCGCGGGCGACGGTGGCCGGCCTCCTGGGTGCCCACGACGATGAGATCATCTTCACCAGCGGCGGCACCGAGAGCGATAACCTGGCCGTGCGCGGCGTGGCGCTGGCATCGCGGGAGCGCGGGAACCACCTGATCGTTTCCTCGGTTGAGCACAAGGCCGTCTTGAAGACGGCCCACCGCCTGGCCGAACTCCACGGCTTTCGCGTGACGGAACTGCCGGTGGACGAGTACGGTCGCGTCGATCCGGCCGATGTGGAGGCTGCCATCTGCGATGAGACGGTGCTGATCTCGGTGATGACGGCCAACAACGAGGTGGGGACCATCCAGCCGATTGCTGAGATCAGCCAGATTGCGCGGGAGCACGGCATTCCGTTTCACACCGACGCGGTCCAGGCTGGCGGCTATCTTGACATAAACGTTGATCGATTGGGCGTGGACCTGCTGTCGCTGGCCGGCCACAAGCTCTACGGCCCCAAAGGCGTGGGCGTGCTGTACGTGCGGCGCGGGACGCCGTTGGAGCCCGTGCAGACCGGCGGGTCCCACGAGCGAGGCCGGCGTGCCGGCACGGAGAACGTGGCCGGCATTGTGGGCATAGCCACAGCGCTGCGGTTGATGCAGGAACAGCGACCGACGGAGGTGCCACGGCTCCGGCGGCTGCGAGATCGGGTGATTGAGGGAGTGCTGGCCGGCGTGCCGGACGCCCTGCTCACGGGCCATCCGGTGGAGCGGCTGCCCCACAATGCGAGCTTTGCCATCCCTGGCGTGGAAGCTGACGGGCTCCTGGTGGCGCTGGACCTCAAGGGCGTTGGTGTCGCCAGTGGTTCAGCTTGCACGTCGGGGTCTGTTGAGCCATCCCACGTCTTGCAGGCGATGAACATCCCGTACGAAGCCGCGGTTGGCAGCCTGCGGTTGACGCTGGGTCACTCCAACACGGATGAGCACGTGGATTACGTGCTGGGAGTACTACCCGAGGTTGTTGAGCGGATGCGAGCCATTGCGGCTGTCGTGGTGTAACACCGAAGTAATGAGGAGCAAGAGCTGTGGTCGTTGAACTGAAGCCACTGCCTGGACAGGTCGGTATTAGTCAACTGGATATCCGCCGGCTGGACCTGGAAGAATATCACCGGCTGATCGAGATGGGCTTCTTTGCAGAAGATGAACGCGTGGAGCTCATTGAGGGAGTATTGCATCGCATGAGTCCTAAGGGCACGCGCCATGCAGAATGTCTGGAGCGGCTGCTGCGCACGTTTTATACCGTGTTGAGGAAACAAGTCAGGATCAGGGCTCAGGACCCGATCACAATTCCGGCTAGCGGCTCTGAGCCGGAGCCTGACCTGATCCTCATCACACCGCGGGAAGGCGGGTACCTCGATCATCATCCCCTGCCGGAGGACATTCTGTTGGTCGTGGAGATTGCTGACTCTAGCCTGGCGGAGGATCAGGGCATCAAGCTGGGGGTGTACGCGGCTGCCGGCATCGAGGAGTACTGGGTCATCAATCTGGTGGATGACCAGGTTGAGGTGTATCGAGAGCCGGCCACTCTCGCAGACGGCACTGCAGCCTATCGCCAGCAAACAGTGCACCGGGCCGGCGACACCATCGCGCCGCTGCATTTCCCGGACTGCAAGATTGAGGTCGCGCCATTGCTGCCCTGAGAGTTGGACCAGATTTTGACCATCAGGTGTTGAACCTGGGGGCAAGTCGTGATATAATTGGCCGGTGCATGACCGGCATCATAGTAGAGTCTGAGGAGTTGTTCTGAATATGGCGGAAGCTGAGCACGTGTCCCCCAACGGTGATTCACGCATCGAGCAACAAGTCGCTGACTACCAGCAGAGGATGATAGAACGGCCCGATTTTCTCGAAGCACAGATGCAGCGCAGTGTGTCCATTACCACCTTTGACAAACTGGTGGATCTGGTCGATCAGGTGTACAACTGGGGCCGGCGATCTTCTTTGTGGCCCCTTCAGTTTGGTTTGGCCTGCTGCGCCATCGAGATGATCTGTACCGCGGCCGGCCGATACGACATTGCGCGCTTCGGGGCAGAGTTGTTCCGGGCATCCCCGCGACAGGCAGATGTGATGATTGTCTCAGGGACGGTCTGCAAGAAGATGGTGCCGCAGATCGTACGGCTCTACAACCAGATGCCGGAGCCGAAGTACGTGATTTCCATGGGGGCCTGTGCGACGGGGGGCGGTCCCTTCAAAGAGGGTTACAACGTGGTTTCCGGTATCGACAAGTTTCTGCCGGTCGATGTGTACGTACCCGGGTGTCCCCCAACCCCTCAGGCTTTGCTGCATGGCCTGATCACGCTCCAGAAGAAGATCGATCAGCAGACGATCCGGGACGTGCGATGGTATCGTAAAGGCGAGGGCGAAGAGATTCCCATACCGATCCTGGGGCCGGATCTTGTCGATCCACGACAGGTGCCCGAGATTCAGCAGGTGGCCGGCATTGAGGTCAGCGTGGGCGAGGAAGAGGAGACCGAAGCGAGTGTTGCGTCGGTCGAGGCCGCGGCAAGGCTGGCCGAGCTTCGGGACCGGCGCGAGGTGTGGGCGGAGCGTGCCGGCGGATGAAATCATGAATTGTGAATTGGCAATTGAGAATTGTCAATTGACAGTTAGAGAGTGGAAAAGGTCAACCAGTCATGACGATAGAATCTGACGTCGTAGCAGCACCACCAGCGGAAAGGACGCCGGAGAACCTGGCCGAACATATCAATCAGGTGTTTCCGGGTGCGGTGAGCACGGGCAAGTGGAATGATTTGATTGTTGAGAATGACCGACTGCTTCAGGTGGCCCGTTACCTGCACGACACTGCGGGTCTGGAGTACGACTACCTCACCAGTGTCACGGGGGTTGACTATCCCGAGTATCTTGAGGTTGTCTACAACCTCTTCTCCACGAAGCACTACGACGACGGGCTGACGCTGAAGGCTCGAGCGTCGAAGGATGACCCTGTCGTACCGTCGTTGGTGAGCGTGTGGGCCGGCGCAGACTTCCAGGAGCGCGAGATTTGGGATTTGTTCGGCGTGCGATTTGCCGGCCATCCCAACCTCAAGCGCATCCTGATGTGGGAAGGGTTTCACGGCCATCCCATGCGCAAAGACTACAAAGAGGGCTACTACGAGCAGGACCAAAAGCCGCTGGACAGTCGCTGGCCGGATGGATGGCACCAGCGCGGCGAAGAGCGCAATCCCTGGGGCCGAAATGTGGTGTATCCCCGAGGCTATGCTGCTGACGACCTGGACACCTATCAACTTCCTGGCGAGGGGCTTCTGGTGATCGAGCCCGGACAGGCAGCGGTAGGCACCGGGGACATCCAGGCACAGCGTGTGATGATCAACATGGGACCACAGCACCCATCGACTCACGGTGTCTTCCAGATGAAGGTTGTGTTGGAAGGTGAGACGATCATCGACCTGGAGCCGGTTGTGGGTTACCTGCACCGCAATCACGAGAAGATTGGCGAGCGGAACCTGTGGCTCATGAATATGCCCTACACCGATCGGCTGGACTATCTCACCTCGATGTCCAACAACCTCGGCTATGCGACGGCAGTGGAGAAGCTGATGGGCGTGGAAGTGCCGGAGTATGCTGAGTATCTCCGCATCATCATGGTGGAGTTGACACGAATTGTCAACCACATCTGGGCCATTGGATTTCTACTGAATGACCTGGGTGCTTTCTTCACGCCGGCCCTGTACGCCATCGAGGAGCGCGAGGTCATTCTGGACCTGTTTGAGATGACCGCCGGCTCGCGCATGATGTGCAACTACATGCGCTTTGGCGGCGTAGCCTACGATCTGCCGCCGGAGGCCCGGCCGATTCTCAAGGACCTGGTGTACGAGCGTATCCCCCGCGCTATCGAGGAGATGGACAACTACCTGACGAAGAACGAGATCCTCGTCGAGCGGTGTCGGGGGGTAGGGATTCTGCCGGCTGATCTGGCCATCAACTACAGTGCCGGCGGCCCGGTCCTTCGCGGCTCCGGTGTCCCCTACGACGTGCGTCGGGCACAGCCGTATTCCATCTACGATCGGTTCGACTTCGACGTCGTGAGCTTCCCCAATGGCGATGTCTACGACCGCTATCGGGTACGGGTCGAGGAAATGCGGCAGAGCAACCGCATTCTGAAGCAGGCGCTGGAGCAGATGCCGGAGTCGGGGCCGATTCTGGCCGGCCGCAAGGGCTGGCAGACTCGTGTGACCGAGGGCGAAGTCTACGGTCGGATTGAGAACCCGAAAGGCGAACTAGGCTTCTTCCTGGTCAGCGATGGTGGGGCGAACCCGTATCGGTACCACGTGCGGTCGCCTTCCTTCATCAATATCACGGCCCTGGGTGAGATGTGCAAGGGGCACAAGGTGGCGGACGTGGTCGCCATTCTGGGCAGTATCGACATTGTTCTTGGAGAACTGGACCGCTAACCAGTAACCAGTAATCAGTAACCAGTAATCAGTGATCAGTCTCGAGACGCAACTACACTGACTGCTGCTCTAAGAACAGGTTATCGTCAATTTTTATGCTTCATGGAGCCCCCTAGGGGCATGTTGACTGATCACTGATCACTGATCACTGATAACTGATCTTGTGGAGGCAATATGTTTGGATTGGGCGTCGTACGAGGGATGGGTATCACCCTGAAGCGGTTCGTGGACACCTTCGTGCGAGGATATGATACGTATCCGCGGACACGGGAGGTCGGTGGTCGGGCTGATGTAGAGCGCAAGTACCCCATCGAACCTGGCGGATTGTTCACGGTGCAGTACCCTGAGGAAAAAGTGCCGGTCCCTGAGCGCTTCCGCAATATCCCGATGCTGATCTATGAGCCGGAGCCGGACAGTGAGCGCGCGGAGTATGGGGGCAATCGATGTACGTCGTGTGGCATTTGCGCCAAGGTGTGCCCGCCGCAGTGCATCTGGATTGTGCAGCAGAAGGACAAGAACGGTCGCCCCGTGCCGGTACCGGAGGCCTTTTACATCGATGCCTCCATCTGCATGAGCTGCGGTTTCTGTGCCGAGTACTGCCCCTTCGATGCCATCAAGATGAATCAGGAGTTCGAGCTTTCCAGCTATGAGCGGCACGAGTCCTGGCTATACGATATGGATGATCTGTTGGTGTCAACTGACTACTATGCCAAGACGCATCCCCAGGCCTGGACTGCTGAAGAAGAAGAGCGGCGGAAGAAAGCAGAAGCCAAGCGCAAGCGGGAAGAAGCCCGGCGCAAGCGCGAGGCGGCCGCAAAGGCGAAGAAAGCAGCCGAGGCCACGACTGCCAGGGAGGGCGGCGAAGAATCTGACATGGACGAGGCGCGCCGGCGCAAGCTGGAAGCGCGCAAGAAGTTCCTGGAAGCCAAGCGCAAGCGTGAGGAGGCAGCACAATCAGCCAAAGATGACGACGGAGAGTAGTGTAAAGAATATGAGGAAGGACACGGTGGGGCGATTCGCCGGTGCTCGCCTCGCCTCCCCCTTGTTGCTCTGCTCAAGTTAGCCTTCCTTTCTCGGCCTTCATGTGAGGAGTGATACATGCTTGCTAACTATGTGCCAATTCTGATACTCCTTATCCTGGCAACGGGATTGGCCGGCCTGGTTCTCGTGGTAGGATTGCTTGTCGGTCCCAGGCGGCCCACCCCCACCAAACTTGCCCCGTATGAATCGGGCATGAGCCCCATTGGCCGCGCGCAGCGGCGAATGCCAATCCAGTTCTATTTGATCGCCACGCTGTTTATCCTTTTTGATATCGAGGTCATTTTCCTGTACCCCTGGGCGATCACCTATCGCCGGCTGGGGATGTTCGGCCTGGTCGAGATGGGTGTGTTCATTCTGGTTCTGTTGGTTGGATATTTCTATCTGTGGAAGAAGGGCGCGTTGGAATGGCAGTAGACGAGGATCTGTTGATACCGTTGCAGCAAGAGAAAAGCGGTGATTTTGGGATCATTACAACCACATTGGATAAAGCGGTCGGCTGGGCACGATCGCGCAGCATCTGGCCGATGATGTATGGGCTGGCCTGTTGTGCCATCGAGATGATGCATGCCCAGGCGTCTCGTCATGACATGTCTCGATTTGGCATGGAGCTGATGCGGCCCTCGCCCCGCCAGTCCGATTTGATGATCGTGGCCGGTCGCGTTTCAGTAAAGATGGCGCCGGTGCTGCGCCGGCTGTATGACCAGATGCCGGAGCCGAAGTGGGTCATTGCCATGGGAGACTGTGCGTCCTGCGGCGGGGTGTTCAACAACTATGCCACGGTCAAGGGCGTGGACGAAATCGTGCCGGTGGACGTGTACGTGGCCGGCTGTCCGCCGCGGCCGGAGGCGTTGATCGATGGCGTTATCTTGTTACGGAAGAAGATTGAACGTGGGGACCCGCCGGCCTATCAGATCAAGCAGCCTTGGCGGGGCACAGGTGTGAAGCGCAATTCCGACTACGGCACGTGGCCGAAGGAAACTGAAACAGAGAAGGCGTAATCGTGGAGACTGAAGGTCCGAACCCGACGGCCGATCGGCTCACAGAACAGTTCCCTGACGCGGTGATTGCGGTCCGCGAGGTGGCCGGCGAGCAGACCGTAATCGTGGATCGAGAGAAGATCGTTGAGATTCTCCAGTTTCTGCGCGATGACGAGGAGTTGCAGTACAACTTCCTTTCCGATCTGACGGCGGTTGACTTCTTGGGGCGTGTCCCACGCTTTGATGTTGTCTACCATCTGCTCTCCATGCCGAACAAGTGGCGGGTGCGCTTGAAGGTACTGGTTGACGACGGAACGCCGACACCATCGGTCGTGGGTGTCTATCCGACAGCCGACTTCCTTGAGCGCGAAGTCTACGACCTGTTTGGTATCGAATTCGAAGGTCATCCCGACCTGCGACGGATTCTCATGCCCGAGGACTGGGAAGGCCATCCGCTGCGCAAAGACTATCCACTGGGCTACGAACCCGTCGCCTTCACACATAATCAGGATCGAATCTACCGAGAAAAGCCTTTCGCGGAAGACTAGTCGCCAGTGATCAGTGAACAGTAATCAGTGAACAGTAACCAGTGAACAGTGATCAGTCAACATGCCCCTACGGGGCTCCATGAAGTATAAAAATTGACGATAACCCATTTTTGGAGTAGTGGACAGTACTCAAGCTACTGATCACTGATTACTGATCACTGATCACTGGTTATAGGTGAGTTTGAAGATGAGTGAGTTGATGCCAGATACCACGCTGCTCGGGGCCGAGTTAGCCGAGGAACCCCTCGAGGGGCGCATGATCTTGAACGTGGGGCCGCAGCATCCGTCAACCCACGGGGTGCTGCGGCTTATCGTGGAACTCGAGGGTGAGCGTGTCATTGACGTGAGGCCGGACGTCGGCTTCCTGCACACCGGCATCGAGAAAGAAGCCGAGTCCAAGACCTACAACAAGACCATCACCTTCACCGACCGCATGAGCTATCTGACTCCCTTGAACAACGAGCTGGCTTTCATGCTGGCGGTGGAGAAGTTAATGGACGTCGAGGTCCCGAAGCGGGCTCAGTACATCCGGGTGTTGTTGTGCGAACTGGATCGATTAGCCAGCCACCTGGTTTGGTTGGGCACGACAGCCCTCGAGCTGGGCGCGATGAGCGTCATGTTGTACTGCTTCCGCGAGCGGGAGACGATCCTCGACATCATGGAGATGGTCTCCGGCGCTCGGATGATGGGGAGCTACATGCGGGTTGGTGGGGTGGCCTGGGAGCTTCCAGAGGGTTTTGACGGTGCGGTGACTCATTTCCTGACGGAGTTTCCTGATCACCTGGCAGAGTACGAGGCATTGTTGACCCGCAACCCCATCTGGCTGGAGCGTACCCAGGGTGTGGGGGTGATCGATGCGGAAATTGCCCTCGGACTGGGCTTGAGCGGCCCGCCGCTGCGCGCTTGCGGTGTGGATTGGGACCTGCGGCGGGATATGCCGTATTCCTCCTATGATGAGTTTGAGTTCGATGTTGCGGTGGCATCCGACGGCGATGTCTATGCCCGCTATCTCGTGCGGTTGGAGGAGATGCGCCAGAGCGTGCGGATTGCGTGGCAGGCGTTGGGGAAAGTGCGGGAGACAGCCGGCCAGCCCGTGCGGAGCAGCAATCGAAAAGTGACGCCACCCCCCCGTGAAGAGTTGGACACCAGCATGGAGTCCCTGATCCACCATTTCAAGCTGTGGACCGAGGGGTTCAAGCCGCCGGTTGGCGAAGCCTACGCTGCCGTGGAGGCTGCGCGGGGCGAGCTCGGTTTCTACATCGTCAGCGACGGGAGTGGCAAACCGTACCGCTGGCACATGCGCGCGCCATCCTTCGTCAACCTGCAGTCATTGGCCCCGATGGCGAGAGGTGGCCTCATCGCCGACCTGATTGCCGTAACTGCGAGCCTGGATCCGATTATGGGCGAGGTTGATCGGTGAACGGTGACCAGTAACCAGTAATCAGTGAACAGTAATCAGTGAACAGTGATCACTGAACCGGGGAGTAACGGACAGCGAGTAGCGATTGCAGAAACATCTGGCAATCTGAAATCTGCAATGGAATGGGGAACGAATGGGGGATCAACAGATTCTTGAGAGAACGGACAGTCTTCGCGAGTTATATGGCGAGAAAATAAAGGAGATTCTTTCGCATTATCCCGACAAGCGATCGGCGGTCTTGCCGCTGCTTTGGTTGGCTCAGGAGCACGACGGCTGGATCTCAGAGGCGCGGGTCGGGGAGATTGCCCACATCTTGGAGTTGGACCCGACGGAGGTGCGTGGGGTCGGTGGGTTCTACCATCTGTTCTATTTTCACCCAATTGGCAAGCACACGGTGCGCGTATGCGATGACATTGTGTGTGCCTTGAAGGGGGCCGACAGGTTGCTGGATCACGTGTGTGACAGGCTGGACGTGGAGGTGGGCGAGACGACGGCCGACGGCGAGTTCACGGTCGAGCGCACCGGCTGGTGTGTCGCTGCGTGTGATCATGCGCCGGCGGTCCTCATCGACGACGTCTATTTCGGCCCCGTCGATGAGGCGCAGCTTGATGAGATGATCCAGCGTCTGCGCGCCGGCTGGCAGCCTGAGGTGGACGAAGGGGTTGAGGTGGGGGTTGTGAAGGGTTCCTGAATGAAAGAACACATCGTCTTACGTGACCTGGACATTCCAGGAATCGATGACATCGAAACATACATCGCGCACGGCGGCTACGAGACCCTGAAACGGGCGCTCAAGGAGATGTCGCCGGCTGACGTGACCCAGGTGGTGGCACAGTCCGGGCTGCGGGGGCGGGGCGGGGCCGGCTTCCCCACCGGCCGCAAGTGGATGTTCTTGCCCAAGGGTGTGTACCCCCGCTACCTCGTCGTAAACGCCGCCGAGGGCGAGCCAGGCACCTTCAAAGATCGCCAGATTCTGGAGCATAATCCGCATCAGCTTATCGAGGGGATCATCCTGACGCTGTATGCTATCGAGGCTGAGGTTGCCTACATCTACATGCGTGGTGAGTACTTGAAAGCTCTGTCGCAGGTGCAGAAGGCCATCGATGTGGCGCATGAGCGCGGGTTCCTGGGGGACAACATCCTGGGAACTGACTTCTCGTGTCGAGTCTACCTCCACCGCGAGGGTGGGGCATACATCTGCGGTGAGGAGACCGCGCTCCTGAACTCACTGGAGGGCCACCTGGGGCAGCCGCGCGTCAAGCCACCGTTTCCGGCGGTCAAGGGGCTCTATCAAAAACCGACCATCATCAACAATATTGAGACGCTGACCAATATTGCGCCCATCGTGGAGAAGGGTGCGGATTGGTTCCGCAGCTTCGGCACGGAGCAGAGCCCTGGCACGAAGATTTATGCTCTCAGCGGCCACGTCCGCCGGCCCGGCAACTACGAACTCCCCATGGACATCACCCTGCGCGAACTGATCTACGAGTATGGCGGGGGTGTGCCAGGTGATCGAGAGATCAAGGCGGTGATCCCTGGCGGTGTCTCAGCTCCGGTGTTAACCCAGGAGCACCTGGACATAACAATGGATTTCAACTCCCTCATGGAAGTGGGCTCGATGCTGGGGTCCGGTGCCGTGATCGTGTTCGATGAAACTACCGACGTGGCCTGGGTTGCCCATCGGATCATGCGCTTCTTCAGCCAGGAATCGTGTGGCAAATGCTCCCCCTGCCGGGAGGGCACCTATTGGCTGGTCAACATCATGACCGACGTGTTGCGTGGCACGGGTCAAGAGTCGGATGTCGCGTTGATGGAAGCGGTCGCCAATCAAATCAAGGGCAATACCCTGTGCCCGCTCGGCGATGCGGCCGCCGGCGGCCCGGCTCTCTCCACCCTGAAGCATTTCCGCGAGGACTACATGGCCCATGTTCTCCAGTAATCAGTAATCAGTGATCAGTAGTCAG
>CAZHMV010000008.1:34614-38707 GCA_964532665.1 uncultured Anaerolineales bacterium | reverse complement strand
TAATTGGTTGTAGAATGTCTGACGGTAACGAGAAGCTCATCACAGTCATCATCGACGGCACGGAAGTTCAGGTGCCGGCCGGCATTATGGTCGTTGAGGCGGCGAAGCGGGCCGGCATCGAAATTCCCGTCTTCTGCTATCATCCCAAGCTGACGCCGGTTGGCATGTGTCGCATGTGCCTTGGCGAGGTGGGTCTGCCCAGCCGAGATCGGGCGACGGGCGAAGTCCAGGTTGATGAGGATGGGAACCCTGTCATTCGATGGTTCCCCAAGCTACAAACAACCTGCACCACCCAGGTCTCCGACGGCATGGTTGTCCGAATGCAGTCGGAACGGGTGGAATCCGCGCGTCGCGCGGTGCTGGAGTTCTTGCTGTCGAGCCATCCGCTGGATTGCCCCGTGTGCGACAAGGGCGGCGAATGCCCGCTGCAGGATCAGACGTACTCCTACGGTCCGGGCCGCAGCCGCTTCGATTACGAGGACAAGTTCCACTTTGAGAAGCCGATACCCCTGGGGCCACTGATCGCGCTGGACCGCGAGCGGTGCATCCAGTGCGCACGCTGTACGCGGTTCCAGGACGAGATCGCCGGCGACCCCGTGTTGAGCTTCGAGAATCGCGGTCGCGGGATGGAGATCGTCACGTATTCCGATCCGCCGTTCAACTCGAAGTTCTCGGGGAACACAACCGACATCTGTCCGGTCGGCGCGCTCACCAGCCGCGATTTTCGATTCCGTGGCCGCGCCTGGGAGTTGAAAAACACGCAGAGTATCTGTCCACACTGTTCTGTGGGCTGCAACATCATCGTCGGGCATCGTTCCGGCGAGATCCGGCGCATCATGCCTCGCGAGAACGACGCGGTCAACGAAATCTGGATCTGCGACAAGGGGCGGTTCGGGCACCACTTTGTCAACAGCCCCGATCGGCTGAAGACGCCGATGATTCGCAGGGATGGCCGGCTAGTCGTCGTGGAGTGGCAGGAGGCGCTGGAGTACACGGTCCGAAGGCTGCGGGAGCTGCGAACGGAGCACGGGTCCGATGCTCTCGGCGGGATCAGTGGCGACCGGGCGGCCAATGAAGACCTGTACGTCTTCCAACGGTTCGTGCGCACGGTCCTGGGGACCAATAATCTGGATCACTGGCGTCAGCAGCAAGACCTGGCCGGCAACGACCTCGTGGCCCAGGTCGGCGTTGGGTCGGGCACGAACCTGATGGACCTGGGGGACGGCGATGCCCTGCTGGTCATCGGCGCGGATGTCGAGGAAGAGACGCCGGTGCTGTACCTGCGTATGAAACAGGCGTCGGAGCGTGGGGCGTACCTGGCCGTGGTCAATGGCCGGCCCACCAAGCTAGCTCGTTACGCAGACGATGCCGTGACCATCCCCTACGGCAGCGAGACGTATTTTGTGCTTGGCTTGCTGAAGGCGGCATTGGGAGAGGACCTGGTCGATTCGGATTTCGTGTCTCAGCGCACCGATGGCATTGACGACCTGAGGGCCGGCCTGGCCTTGTACGACCTCGCTGACCTGGCGGACACCGCCGGCGTGGCAGAAGACGATTTCCGGCGGATTGCCCGGACACTGGCGCAGGCCAACAACTTGATCGTGAGCTATGGGCGGGATGCGATCATAGCCGGCGGCGGTCGGGCGCTGATCCAGGGGCTGGCGAACCTGCTGCTGCTGACCGGCCACGCGGGGCGTGCGAACAACGGCTTGCTGCCCTTGCTGGCTCACAACAACTCCCAGGGCGCAGCCGACATGGGGGTGAGCCCGGAGTGGCTCCCCGGCTACGAACGGGTGGACGACGTGGAGGCGCGCCGGCGCTTCGCCGAGATGTGGGGTGCAGAGCCGCCGGCGACGCCCGGCCTGGATGCCGAAACAATGGTCCAGAGTGGTGTTCGCGGCCTCTTTGTGATGGGGGCCGACCCGGTGGGTGATCGGCCCGACCTGCGAGAGGTGTTCGAGAAGCTCGATTTCCTGGTCGTCCAGGAGTTGTTCCTGACCGAAACGGCTCGCCTGGCCGATGTGGTGCTGCCGGCAGCCGCCTTTGCCGAACGGGATGGCACTTTCACCAACACCGAGCGACGGGTTCAGCATTTCTGGCAAGGCTTCGATCCGCCGGGCGTGGCGAAGCCGGACTGGGAGATCCTGACCGATCTGGCGCACCTGATGGGCCAGCGCTTCACCTACGCCGATGCGGAAGGTGTGATGGAGGAGATCAGCCAGGTCGTGCCCATCTATGCCGGCATGCAATACAGCCGGATCGGTGTGCAGACACCGTTCGGGATTCAGATGCGCTCACACTTCCTGTACGAAGGCACCAGCTTCGTGAGCGTGGGCGAAGAGGGCCGGCAGTGGCCGGTTCAGGCGGAGAACCCGGATGTACGACTGCGAATCGCGTGGCTTGCTCCGCCTGAGATGCCGGCCACTGATGCTGACTATCCGCTGCTACTTGTGCCGCAGAAGCGCCTGTATGACGACGGTACCCTGATTGAGCACTCCCGCATTCTGGAGGCGTGGGTGCCGCCGCCCGTCGTTTACCTCAACCAGGCCGATGCTCTCGCGTTCGGCGTGCAGGACGGGGACGAGGTCGATGTGTCATCGCCTGCTGGCAATGTGGCCTTGACAGCGCGAGTGGACGGTCGCGTGCCGGCCGGCATGGCCCTCGTCCCGCTGGGCCTGCAAGGCGCTGAGGTGTGGAAGTTGGGACTCGACAAAGGCATCGTGCGGGGGCGGCTTCCGCCGATCAAAGAGCCTGTCTTAGCGTCGGGGCATGATGTGTAGTCGTCCTTTGATGCCTGGTGCTCAAGATGCTAATCGTACACTCGTTTCGTCCATCTTCCAGGAGGACAGTGTTGTGGGAGCGGTAAGGATCTTAGAAAAACCGGCAGAAATCACCTGGGATTACGACGAAGAGGCCGATGTGTTGTATCTTTCCGTCGGAGAACCCAGACCTGCCGTGGGTATGGATATCGGCGAGGGAGTCATTTTGCGCTACGATGAAGTGCGCGAAGAGGTCGTGGGACTTACCTTGATCGGGTTGCGAGCGCGGCTGTTGAAGGGCCTGGCTGCCAATCATTGAGACTGGAACCAATATGCTAGTCGATATCATCATCAACATCATCAAAGCGGCAATCATTTTGATCGGTTTGCTGACCGGATTCGCTTACATGACCTGGATTGAGCGGCGGTTTGTGGCCCGGATTCAGGTTCGGAAGGGGCCGAACCGCGCTGGCCCGTTTGGGCTGCTCCAGCCGGTGGCCGATGGGATCAAACTGCTGTTCAAGGAGGAAGTGATCCCGTCGGAAGTGGACAAGCCGGTGTACAACCTGGCGCCGGCCCTGTCCATGATCGTTGCTGTCATCGCCTTCGCTGTGATCCCGGTCGGCGACAGGATCTCGCTCTTCGGTCGGACGATCCCACTGCATCTGGCAGATGTCAACATCGCGATTCTGTATGTGTTGGGCGTCAGCTCACTGGCGGTGTACGGCGTCGTGCTGGGCGGCTGGGCCTCAAACAGCAAATACGCGCTGTTGGGTGGGCTGCGGGCGTCGGCCCAGATGATCAGCTATGAGCTGTCGTTGGGGCTGTCGCTCATAGGGGTGTTGATGCTGGCCGGCTCACTCAGTCTCGTGGACATCGTCGATGCACAACGCAGTATCTGGTTCATCGTCCTGCAACCGCTGGGGTTCCTGATCTACGGGATTGCAGCCATCGCCGAGACAAATCGTGCACCGTTTGACATGCCAGAGGCAGAGCAGGAGCTGACCGCCGGCTTTCACGTGGAGTACAGCGGCCTGCGCTTCGCCCTGTACTTCATGGCCGAGTATGTCCACATGATCACCGTCAGCGCGATTGCGACGACCGTGTTTCTGGGTGGCTGGCATGGCCCCTTCATGTCGGAGACTCTGGGGCCGCTGTGGTTCAGCCTGAAAGTGCTGATCCTGTTGGTGTGCTTCGTGTGGTTCCGAGGCACGTTTCCACGGCTGCGCTACGACAGATTGATGAACCTGGGCTGGAAGGTGTTGCTGCCGTTGTCCCTGGCGAACGTGATGGTGACGGCGGTGGCTCTGGTGATAAAGGATGTGTATTTCTGA
>CAZHMV010000008.1:0-34514 GCA_964532665.1 uncultured Anaerolineales bacterium | reverse complement strand
GGCGAACGTGATGGTGACGGCGGTGGCTCTGGTGATAAAGGATGTGTATTTCTGACGAGTACTGCGTACTGCGTATTGCGTATTGCGTGATCTGAGAGACACGTGATCAATTACGCAATACGCAGTACGCAATACTACGTTGACGCGTTTGTTGTAGCTGGGAGTTGGTTGAGATATGATCACTGAGTTGTTGCGCGGGTTGGGTGTTACGCTGCGACACGTTTTTCGCCCGTCGGTCACATATCAGTATCCTGAGCAGCCCAAGCCGGTGGCCAAGCGCTTTCGCGGTCGTCACGTCCTGCGGCGCTACGAGAACGGGCTGGAGCGGTGCATCGGCTGTTCGCTGTGCTCCGCTGCCTGTCCGGCTGATGCGATCTACGTGGAGCCGGCTGAGAACACGGATGCGGAGCGCTACTCGCCTGGCGAGCGATATGCCAGAGTGTACGAAATCAACATGCTGCGCTGTATTTTCTGTGGGTTTTGCGAGGAAGCCTGTCCGGTGGAAGCTATCGTTCTGACGAATCACTACGAGATTTCATCTTATGACCGGGATTCGATGATTTACACCAAGGACATGCTGATTGTGCCGCCGCCGGCTCCGGATCGGGACACGCCGCAGGATACGCGGGGCGCGGACTACTTGCCTGAGGAGGCGCCGGTGGCGTTGACATATTGATGGCTGGATGGCTGGATAGTTAGATGGCTAGATGGCTGGTTGGATGGCTGGGTGGTTCGTAGCGTAGTTGGTTTGTTGCTTGGTCTTTCACTTGCCCTGCTGGTGAGCACGATTGGGCTGGGGATGTTCTGGGGTGGGCCGACGCCCCGTGGATCGTTGCCAGCATCGCTGGGTATCGCGTTTCTGTGTGTGTGGTTCGGTGGGCTGGTGGCCGGCGTGATCGGGGAGCGACGCTCCCTGCTGCAGGGAGGTCTGGTCGGTCTGGTGGTCGGTGGCTTTGTTGGCCTCTGGTCGGGTGCGTTTCCGTTGAAGCTCCTGTTCTTCCAGGTGCCCATCTGGCGGGTTTCGGTCGTTCCGATCACAACGGTGGCCGGCCTGCTGGGGGGCTGGATGGCTGGATGGCTCATTGCACCGGGTGGGTTGCTGGCCGGCGACGAGGGGACCTGATGCTGTGTGGGATGGGGTGCCCCATGGCACTTGTTAGGCAGATAGGATATAAATGGGAGGGAACCGATTGAACTCGATGTTGGACTCTAAGCAAAGAATTGCAGTAGGAGGAGTGCTGGCCACTCTCGGAGGAGTCGGGATGGTGTTTTCGATTCTTTTTGGATCGTCTCTGCTCAGCAATCTCGTTTGGGTTGTGAGCCTGTTTTTGGTAGGGGTTGCTGCCGGCCTCGGTGCGATATTGGTCCTTTTTGGGCTATACGAGCGTAGGCAGGGGATCTAACGTTGCCACGCACAGGTAAACCGCCTAGCAAAGCCGCGACGAGCAATGAATTGCCCGTCTGATGCTGCGAAACCCGTTGAAACGGGTTAGGGTTGGAACACGTTTTAACGTGTTTTGCGTATCAGGCCGTGAATTCATTCATGGCTGATGGGTTGTATGTGGCGCGGATGTCATGGGGAGATGATGGTATGATAAGCACTTACACAGCCAAATATACCAAGATCAGGTCAGGTTATATGGGGCAATTGGTAGAGTGGCCAGAGGTCATTACGGAGGGGGGACTCTGGAAGAGTGTAGAGAAATGCTTCAAGACGCTCTGCGAGAAATGGTATTGGCTTATCGACAGCAAAGCAATGAAATCCCTGTTGGGGGAGCCCGGCTGGAGCAAATAGGTGCCCAGGTACAGGATGGATGTATGTGAATTCTGTGACGGGAAGGTGGAACAGGGCATCGTTCAGACCAGGTTCCATTTTCGAGGACAAACGGTCTACATAGATCGTGTGCCGGCCTGGGTGTGCGCCAAATGCGGTGAACAGTACTTCGATGCGCCTGTCTACAAGCGACTGGAAGAGATAGCCAAACATAGCAGGTGCATCAAGAAGACCATCTGCTTTCCTCTCGCAGAGTGCGACGCGGCTTTTGCCTGACGTGAGTGGATAACGTGATGAAGACCAAGCATTCATCGTCGAGGTGGCAGTGGCGTGCAAGAGGTTGATGTTACTGATTGGGAGGCTGTGCTAGAGCGGATACGTGCTCAAGCTGATGTGGAGAACATTCGCATCACCCAACATGCTCAGCAGGAAATGGTTGAGGAGGATATCATACTCGATGAGGTTCTGGAAGCCATTGCCACGGGGCATGTTCTGGAGAACTATCCCGAGCATCGACGCGGAGCTTGTTGTTTGCTCAACGGTCTTACGGAGGACGGTCGTTCTCTGCACGTCGTTTGCACAACGGCACGGCCAACGCTTATCATTATCACGGTTTACGAACCGAAACCGCCAAAGTGGGTGACGCCCACCCAAAGGAGACAGTTGGGATGAAATGTAGTATTGAAGGATGCCCCGGAGAGTATGAGGAGCGGCAGATTGTTCACACTGTGCGGTATCAGGGGCAGGTGGTCGTCATTGACCACGTCCCGGCAGAGGTTTGCTCAGTCTGCGGAGACATTCTTCTAACGCCGGAGACAGTCCGTCGAATCGAGATGTTACTACGGACAGCAACTCGCCCTGCAAGCACTGTTCCCCTTTATGAGTACGCGTAAAGGGTACTTCGATGCGCCAGAAGCAATCCAATGACTGAACTCATCACATTCTTCGTCCTCGCCGGCCTCGCGGTCGGTTGTGCGCTGGCCATGATCACGGCCCGCAATCTGGTGCACGCGGTGCTGTGGATGGTCGGCAATTTCGTGACGGTGGCGGTTCTTTTCCTGATGCTCCAGGCCCCGTTCCTGGCGGCCGTTCAACTGATCGTGTACGCCGGCGCGATCATGGTGTTGTTCCTGTTCGTGGTGATGCTCATGGGGCCGCAGCCGGTGACGCTCAAAGAGCACCTGGCCGGCCAGCGTTGGGTGGCTATCCCTCTGGTCGTGATCCTGTTGGTCGCTCTTGTCTCCGTCGTGGCCACGGATAGCCTGACCGGCCAGACAGGGCTCGCATCGGCGGATCAGCTTGGGGCTAACAACCCGCAGCTTCTGGGCGAGCTTCTTTACACGAAGTACATCTTCCCCTTCGAGATCGTCTCGGTCCTGCTGCTGGTTGCCATGATCGGCGCGGTGGTGCTGGCGAAGCGGGAAGCGTTCTTGCGCCGGCTGCCCGATGTGGAGCAGGAGAAGCCGGCTGAACTGCCGCTTGCCGATAGCGAGGAGCGAGCGAAAGCAGCATAGGTGCAGCCATTGACAATTGACAATTGAGAATTGAGCATTGAGATGGTTCCTCTTTCGTACTACACCGTCCTGGGTGCTATTCTGTTTGCCATCGGCGTGGCCGGCGTGCTCATGCGCCGCAACGCCATCATCCTGTTCATGTCCATCGAGCTGATGCTCAACGCCGTGAACCTGACCTTCGTGGCCTTCGCCCATCAACTGGCGTCGTTGGACGGACAGATCGTCGTCTTTTTCGTGCTGACCGTCGCCGCAGCCGAGGTGGCCGTCGGCCTGGCGCTGATCGTCGCCATCTACCGGACCATGGGCTCGACGGACGTGGATGATGTGAGCTTGCTGAAAGGCTGATGCCGTGATCAGTAATCAGTGATCAGTGATCAGTAACCAGTAATCAGTGACCACTAATCAGTGGTCAGTAGCCTGCTGTCAGTGCCACTGATGACTGATGACTGATGACTGATCACTGACCACTGTGAAGTGAGGGATAAATGGTAGAACTCGTCTGGCTTGTCCCCACGCTACCCCTGGCCGGCGTGCTGCTGTGCCTCTTGTTCGGCTGGGGGTTCCGGTTCCCGAACAAGGTTGTCGGCTGGATCGCGTCGGCGATGGTGGGGTTGTCGTTTCTGATGTCGCTGTTGGTGTTCGCCGGCCTCCGTGCCCTGCCAGGCGGCGAGCAGGTCTTCGTCCAGCATCTGTACACTTGGATCGCCGCCGGCGATTTCGTGGTGGACGCTTCGCTGCTGGTGGACCCGCTGTCCACCCTGATGATCCTGGTGGTCTCCGGCGTCGGGTTCCTCATTCACGTGTACTCCATCGGCTACATGGAACATGACGAGAGTGGACCGCGCTACTTCGCCTATCTCAACCTGTTCGTCGCTTCCATGCTGACGCTGGTGCTGGCGTCGAACTTCCTGCTGCTGTACGTTGGTTGGGAGCTGGTGGGGTTGTGCTCATACCTGCTGATTGGGTTCTGGTACGACAAGCGCTACGATGACCCGAATAAGATCACACCGGCGCAGGCCGGCAAGAAAGCGTTCATCGTCAACCGCATCGGCGACTTCGGCTTCGCGCTGGGTGTGATGTTCATCTTCGCAGTGTTCGGCACGCTGGACTACGCCCAGGTGTTTGAGCGCGCGCCGGAGGTATTGGCCGGCCTCACCGTGAGTCCTCTGGGAATCACGATGAGCGCTGCCACGGCCATCACGCTGCTGCTTTTCCTGGGTGCCACCGGCAAGAGTGCCCAGCTCCCGCTCTACGTCTGGTTGCCTGATGCCATGGAAGGCCCGACACCGGTCTCGGCCCTGATCCATGCAGCGACGATGGTCACAGCCGGCGTCTACATGGTCGCTCGCACCCACGTGCTGTTCGAGCTGGCGCCCTTCACCCAGTCGTTGGTGGCCTGGGTCGGCGGGTTGACGGCGCTGTTCGCCGCCAGTATTGCCGTCACGCGATTTGACATAAAGCGTGTATTGGCGTATTCGACGATTTCCCAGTTGGGTTACATGTTCATGGGAGTGGGGGTGGCGGCCTACACCGCCGGCATCTTCCACCTGTTCACCCACGCTTTCTTCAAGGCGCTGTTGTTCATGGGGGCCGGCAGCGTGATGCACGCCATGGAGCACGGCTTCCACGAGACGGGGGAGCATCCCGAAGCCCTGGATGGCATCCCGCCGGAGCAGGATATGCGCTACATGGGCGGGCTCTACCCGAAGATTCGGACGACGGCGCTCACGTTTATCGCCGGCGCGCTGGCACTGTCGGGCTTCCCGCTGACCAGTGGGTTTTTCAGCAAGGACGAAATCCTGGCCGAGACGTTCGCCCAGGGTCACGTGCTGCTGTGGGCGGTGGGCGTGTTCACCGCGTTTCTCACGGCCTTCTACATCTTCCGCCAGGTGTTCCTGATGTTCTTTGGTGAGCCGCGCCATGAGGCGGTGGGTGAGGCGCAAGAGAGTCCGCCGGTAATGACCTGGCCGCTGATCGTGCTGGCGGTTTTGGCCCTGTTGGCCGGCCTGCTCTTCGGCCTGCCGATGGAGCAGGGCTGGGTCGATCGTTTCCTGGCGCCCGTGTTTGAGACGCACGCGGCTGTTGCTGAGGCGGGTGGTGTACCCACGCTATTCCTGGCGCTGATTTCGAGCCTGGTGGCGCTGGCCGGCATCGCCCTGGCGTACGTGACCTACGTCACTGGCGCCATCAATCCCGAGCGCGCAGCTCAGCAACTGCAGCCGCTGTACAGCCTGTCGCTGAACAAGTTCTACGTCGAAGATTTCTACAACGCGGCCATCGTTAGCCCCTTCGTTTGGCTGTCGGACCGCTTCTGGCACGTGGTAGATGACGGCGTGATCGACGCGGCGGTCAATGGCGTGGGCCGGCTGGTGCGCTGGGCCGGCGGTGGCCTGCGACAGGTCCAGACGGGCTATGTTCGCAATTATGCGCTCTCGTTTTTGCTGGGCGTAGTGATTATTGTGGCGTGGTTTGCGTTGCGGTAGCCATCGGATGTATTCGACCCTTCGACGAGCTCAGGAGGTCGCGGCTGCTATAGAAGACGTGTTTTCGATATCAGCCCGCGAATCATGAGGCTTTGGAGAATAATCGGGGTATGCTCTTCTGCGCCGCCCGCCGATGAAGTCGGCGGGCTACAAAGCAGCATCCCATGAATGGGGTTTCAACTGGCATGATCGGTGACAAAAGCCCGATTCATCGGGCGCTGCTCGGTAGCAGGGGCACTTCATGCCCGTGCGGTCGCCGGTGCGAAGCAAGGTGTTGTTGGCCGATTGTTCTCTAAAGATTCATCATTCGTGGGCAATCTGAGGTATCCTGAATGGACCAATTTGGCTTTCCGTTGCTATCATTCATCATCTTCATACCGCTCGCGGGCGCGATCATAATCGCTCTGCTGCCTCGGGAGAGCCGAGACCTGATTCGGTATTTCGCTCTGTTCGTGGCGGCCGTTGATTTCATCCTGAGCGGCGTGCTGTTCTTCGAGTTCCAGCCGCAGGCCGGCCTCCAGTTCGCCGAGCGCGCGGCCTGGATCCCCCAACTTGGCATCAACTACTTCCTGGCCGTGGACGGCATCAGCGTGTTGCTCATCCCGCTATCCACGTTGCTGACCCTGGTGGCGGTTCTTTTCTCGTGGGACGTCACCGACCGGTTGAAGGAGTTCATGGCCTTCATGCTGATCATGGAGACGGGCATGCTGGGCGTGTTCTCTGCGCTCGATCTGTTCCTGTTCTACGTGTTCTGGGAGGCGGCACTGATCCCGATGTATTTCCTCATCGGCGTGTGGGGGCACGAGAATCGGGTCTATGCCACGGTGAAGTTCATCCTGTACACCATGGCCGGCAGCGTCCTCATGCTGGTTGCCATCGTCGTACTCTCCTTCCTGAACCATCGCGCCACGGGCGTGTTCACCTTCGACTGGCGCGACCTCCAGCAGGTAGCCCTGGCGCCGGCCACCCAGGCGTGGCTGTTCCTGGCCTTCGCGCTGGCCTTCGCCATCAAGGTGCCGCTGTTCCCGTTCCACACCTGGCTGCCGGACGCCCACGTGGAGGCCCCGACAGCCGGCTCGGTACTGCTGGCCGGCGTGCTCCTGAAGATGGGGACCTACGGCTTCCTGCGGTTCTGCCTGCCGTTCTTCCCCCAGGCGACGCTGAGGTTCCTGCCGTGGATCGTCGTGCTGGCCATCATCGGCATCATCTATGCTGCCATGGTCGCCTTCGCCCAGGACAACGTGAAGAGTCTGGTGGCTTACTCCAGCGTGAGCCACCTGGGGTTCGTGATGCTTGGCATTTTCGCGCTGAACACCCAGGGGCTGGCCGGCGGTGTGTTGCAGATGGTGAATCACGGGCTGAGCACCGGAGCGTTGTTCCTCATCGTGGGCATGATCTACGAGCGCCGGCACACGTTGATGATGCGTGACTTCGGGGGATTGTGGAAGGTCATGCCGATCTACGGCGCGCTGGCCCTCATCGTCGTTTTCGGATCAGCCGGCCTGCCAGGCTTGAACGGCTTCGTCGGCGAATTTCTGATCTTGGTGGGCGCTTTTCGTTCGAACATGACGTACGCCTTCTTTGCGACCATCGGTGTAATCCTGGCAGCGGTCTATTTGCTCTGGATGTTCCAGCAGACGTTCTTTGGCCCGCTGAAGAATCCTGAGAATGAGAAGCTGGTTGACCTGTCTGCCCGCGAAGTGCTGACCCTGCTGCCGCTGGTGATTCTGATTATCGTGATCGGCGTGTACCCTGATCCTTTCTTGCGGATCATTCAGCCGTCGGTGCAGGCCCTGTTGAGCGGGATGGGGCCGCAGATTGCCAGTTTGCCATAAGATGCTACGACATACTTTCCTGTACCTGTCGGGGCGGCCGGCCCTGAAGGACCTGGCGCTGCGGTTCGAATTCGCCGAGAACATGGCGCGGCGGTTCGTGGCCGGCGAGACGCTGGACGAGGCGATCCAGGTCATCCGCGTGCTGAATGGGCGCGGCCTGTTGGTCACGCTGGATCATCTGGGTGAGAATGTCGTAAGCCGGCAAGATGCTGAGCGGGCGACAGAGACGTACCTTCACATCTTCGACGAGATTGATCGGACAGGGGTGGACGCGAATGTCTCGCTGAAGCTCACGCAGTTGGGGCTGGATCGGGGCGACGATTTCGCCTACGAAAATCTTCGGCGGATTGTGGAACACGCCGGCCAGTACGGTAACTTCGTGCGGATGGACATGGAGGGGTCGGCTTACACGCAGCGAACGCTGGATATCTACTATCGGCTGCGGGAGGCCGGCCTCGATAACGTCGGCGTGGTGATTCAGGCGTACCTGTATCGAAGCGAAGCCGATATTGAACGGTTGATTCAGTACGGAGCCAGGGTTCGGCTGTGCAAAGGAGCCTACGATGAGCCGCCGGAGATCGCCTTCCCTGAAAAGGGCGATGTGGACCGCAACTACGTGCGGCTCACGCAACTTCTGTTCGGTCCTGCAGCGCGTGAACACGGGGTGGTTCCGGCCATCGCCACCCACGATGAGAAGATGATCGCAGCCGCGAAAGAGGCAGTTCGGCGGAACGGCGTGGCTTCAGAGGAATTTGAGTTCCAGATGCTCTATGGGGTGCGGCGTGAGCTACAGCAGCGCCTGGCCGACGAGGGCTATCGGGTACGGATATATGTGCCGTACGGCACCGAATGGTACCCGTATTTCATGCGCCGGATGGCGGAGAGGCCGGCGAATGTGCTCTTTGTCGCGAGAGCGGTGCTGCGCAGAAACTGAGTGGAACCTGGTGAAGGAACTGAGGGAAATGTTGGATTACGTCTTGCGTCTTGCGTCTTGCGTATTTCGTTTTAAAGACTTGTCTCACCACACACAATACACAATACGCAAGACGCAAGACGCAAGACGCAGTACGCAATAGCAAGAGGATTTCCATGCCCAATCTCAACCTTTTCGTCATCGCACCTGAAATCGCCATCGTCGCTACTGGCATGCTGGTGCTCATCGCCGGCCTGTTCATTGACGAGGGCCGCAATGAGTGGCTGGCGGCGCTGAGTCTGGGCGGTCTCGCTGCGGCCAGCGTCGCCATCTTTGGCCTGTGGGACATGCGAGGCGCGGTCGGCCTGGGGGGGATGGCCACAGCCGACCACTTCGCGTTATTTCTGGCCAGCGTCTTCGTGACCATTGCCGCACTGACGGTGCTGATGTCGGTGACGTATCGACCGATTCGGATGGTCGAGCGCGGTGAGTACTACGCTCTGGTGCTGTTTGCAACTGCCGGCATGATGCTCATGGCGGCCGGCACCGACCTCATCGTCTTATTTCTGGGACTGGAGATGTTCTCCATCTGCCTGTACGTTCTGGCCGGCTTCCTGAGACCCCAGGAGCGATCCGAAGAGTCGGCGCTGAAGTACTTCCTGCTGGGGGCCTTTGCATCGGGCTTCCTGCTGTACGGCATCGCGCTGACGTTTGGCGCCACGGGCGCAACCAACCTCGCGGCGATTGCTGGCTTCGTGGCCTCGAAGGGTCTTCACACGCCGATGCTTCTGATGGGCCTGGGGCTTATCCTGGTGGGATTCGGCTTCAAGATTGCCATGGCCCCCTTCCATACGTGGACCCCGGATGTGTACGAGGGCGCTCCAACGACGATCACGGGTTTCATGGCCGCCGGCACCAAGGCTGCCGGCTTCGCTGCGCTCCTGCGCATCCTCACACAAGCCTTCCCCAGCCTCCAATCTGACTGGGTGCCGATCCTCGCTGTTCTCGCCGTTGTCACCATGACGCTAGGCAACGTGGTGGCGATCTGGCAGAGCAACATCAAACGCATGCTGGCCTATTCCAGCATCGCCCATGCCGGCTATGTTCTGGTTGGTGTGGCTGCTGCCAGCAACGAGGGGCTGTCGGCGGCGCTGTACTACCTGCTGGTGTACGCGCTGATGAACCTGGGCGCGTTCGCGGTGATCGTGGCCCTGGGCCGGCGCGACCGCGAGTATGTGAACATCTCCGACTTCGGCGGCCTGTCGGCCAAGCAGCCGGCCCTGGCCCTGGCGATGGCGCTGTTCATGCTGTCGCTGGCTGGCTTTCCTCCGACCGGCGGCTTTGTGGGCAAGTTCTACATCTTCCGCGCCGCCGTGAACGCCAACCTGGTCTGGCTGGCCGTGTTCGGTGTGCTCAACAGCGTCGTGTCCGTCTACTACTATCTGCGCATCGTGGTGCTGATGTACATGTCGGAGCCGACGGAGCAGCCGGCGCCGGCCCCCGTGGGCTGGCTGCTCGGCCTGTCGGTGGCGGTGGCAGCGGTAGGGGTGTTGGTGTTGGGGCTGTGGCCAGCGGGCATTACGGGGCTAGCTCAGGTGACGCTGTTGCCCTGATCTCCTTTCAGCATCCCTTCAGCTTCCGGTGTATTCCCAGCAGATCCCCTACGAGCGCGTATCCCGTCTCCAGCCGGCCCGCTCCTGGTCCCACCAACGTCACATCGCCCAGCAGGTCGGTGCTGTAGGTGATGGCGTTGGTCGCGCCGGCGACGCTGGCCAGGGGATGCTCCATGGGCAGGCGCGTCGGACGCACACTGGCGCTAAAGCCGCCGGCAGTCGGCTCCACGCTGCCGATCAGTTTCCAGCGTTCTCCGTCGGCCTGCGCAGCCGCGATATCGTCGGGAGTGAGCCGGGTGATACCGTGGCGGTCCACATCTTTCATCGTCAGGGGAATGCCCAGGAGTAGATTTGCCAGGATCACGACTTTGCCGGCGGCGTCGAACCCCTCGACATCCCCGGTAGGGTCGGCTTCAGCGTAGCCACGCGCCTGGGCCTCGGCCAGGGCCTCGCTATAGCTAGCCCCGCTCTCCATCTGCGTCAGGATGTAGTTCGTCGTACCGTTCAGGATGCCCTGAATACGGTGGATGCCGGCTGACAACAGGTCCCGACCCAGACGCAGGGCCGGCGTGCCGCTCATCACCGTGCCCTCCACCCCAATTTCTGCGTTGTGAGTTCGGGCAAGCTCAGCCAGTTCGGGGTAGTGCAGGGCGATGGGGCCTTTGTTGGTGGTGGCGACGTGCCGGCCGTGTTCCAGCGCCAACCGCACATGGGTGAGGGCCGGCTCCCCGGTCTCCAGGTCGGTGTAGCTGAGTTCCGCGATGGCGTCGGCATTGCTTTCGGCGATAGTGCGCATGGCGTCCCAACCTCGATAGGGGGCCGCAACACGATTCAGGTTGCCGTCCGTCTGGACTGCGTCGAGCAGGTCGGCCGCGTCCAGGCCGGCCGGATCGAAGACGCTACCTTTCAGCAGGTCGCTGATGGCGACGATCTGGAACTGTGCGCCGAAACGCTCGGCCAGCGCATCGCCTCGGTCCCGCAGGATTTGGGTGAATCCCTGACCCACGGTGCCGAAACCGATCAAGGCGAGTCGATAGGTATGCATGTGGTCTCTCCTCCTGAGTGGAAATTGCTTGTTGATGACTGCCAGAATATCACGAATTGATCAGTTTGTCAATGCCGGCCTCAATTGCGTTGTCCGTACCGGATGACACGCGGTTGACCATCTCATATCAGTATGCTACAATCGCTATGTTGTGACGGGTCTCCCCCCAGCAAGCTTGGTGCGGATGTCCTTGTAGAACCTCCAGCACCGATGCTTAGACTACGAGGTGTGGACCGACTGGAAATGCCGGGGACCCCCCGGAGGAGGAATTTGACTGATGAGCGTCCAGATGGTCATAGAGTTAAGTGATGAGCATGCGGCTCAGACAGTTCTCCAGGCGCTTGAATCCTACAAGGCCCGCCTGCGCGCCGGCATCGAACGTACTAAGAGCCGGCTGGCTCAGTTTGAAGAGCGCTATGGTGTGGAGACCTCCCATTTCTTGCAGCAGATGACGGCCGAGGACATGGAGGGGGGCGATCTGGAATATGTGGAGTGGGCAGGAGAAGCCAAACTGCTGAAGGGGCTGATGGCGGAACTGACAGAGTTGGAACATGCCCATTACGAGTTTCCCTGAGTATGCTCGCCAGATTGAGGATGTTCTCAATGCTGTCGTCGCCACTGGCGAGGCGACGGTAGTTGACCTCAAGATCGACCACCGTTCTTCTCTGCACGGGTTCCTTTCAGGCATGCTTCGCTTCAGTGACCATTCCGAACTGCACTTCCGCGAATTCGTTGATACCAGTCAGCCTGAGCCACGGCTGATGTATGCTTATCATTATCAGGATGCCCAAAAAACCCTGGTGTTTCGCTACGACAATGCAGCTCATCGTCCCCCGCTACTACAAGCAGAGCACAAACACACGCCGGGAGGTGTAGATGTCTCCCATGCGCCGACGTTGAGTGAGGTTGTAGCAGAGATTCTGAGATGAGTGGCATCCTTTAGAAACAACGCTGTTGACCAATGTGCTTCGGTATGCTACAATTCTCTTCAGGCTAGAAGGAGATGCAATGACGCCTTTTCGTCCTACATTCTACAACGTGCCGCATTGGGCAGAGGCCACCCTGTATGTGACCACTGTGGTGATGTTGATGATGCTTGCTTATGGGATCTGGCGCCGCTTCGCGCTGTGGCAGCAGGGTCAGCCGGCCCGGCTTCCGGAGGACCGGGGTGAACGATTCCACCGGCTTCTCACCTTCGGACCGCCCGGCCAGAGGCGCATCTGGGAGCGGCTGTATCCCGGCTCGTTCCACGCCGGCATCCTGTGGGGGTTCATCATCCTCTTCATCGGCACCGCTCTCGCCACCATCGACTATGACATTGGTGTCCTGATTTTCGATGTCAAGGTGCTGCAGGGGACGTTCTATCTGCTCTATGAGCTTGTGCTCGACATCTTCGGTGTTCTGTTTATTGCCGGCTTGCTGGTGGCGATCTATCGCCGGTATGTCGAGCGTCCAGAGCACATCTCCGCCCGGTGGGGGTGGGGGCTTTGGTCGCTGTTGTTCATCAACCTCACCGGCTTCCTCCTGGAAGGCTACCGGCTGGTGCTGCAGCAGCCGGCCTGGGCCAGATGGTCTCCCGTCGGCTATGCGACGGGCCAGGTGCTGGCTTCGCTGGGGCTGGTTGGCAGCATGGGACGCCCGGTGCACCTGGCAATCTGGTTGATACATGTGTTTGCCGCGCTGGGATTCCTGGCGCTGATTCCCTACAACAACATCATTCATCTGGTCACATCATCGATCAACGTTTTCTACAGCCCGCTGAAGCGACAGTTGCCGGCCGGCGCCGCCCTGGTGCCCATCAACATCGAAGAGGTCGAGTTCTTCGGGGTTGGGGAAATTGGCGAGTTCACCTGGAAGCAGCGGCTCGGCTTTGACGCCTGTACCCGCTGCGGTCGTTGCAGCACTGTGTGCCCGGCGAACATGGCCGGCACGGCCTTAGACCCGAAGCAGGTGATCGACAAGCTGGACGGCCACATGAAGATATCGCTCAACGGCAGTGGTCGCGGCGAGCTGCCGGCCCTCCACGGCGAGGTCATCGCCGCCGACGAGTTGTGGGCCTGCACCACCTGCATGGCGTGCGTTCGGGCCTGCCCGGTGTTCATCGAGATCGTCGATGACATCGTCGATCTGCGCCGCTATCTCACGCTCACGGAAGGTGCTGTGCCCACGACGGCCGGCCAGACCATGCGCCAGATGATGCAGGCCGGCAATCCGTGGGGCTACCCCGCTGCCGATCGGCACAAGTGGGCGGAAGGGTTGGATGTGCCCAGGATCAAGGAAGGCGAACACGTCGAGTACTTGTATTGGGTTGGCTGCTCCGGGGCGTACGATGGCCGAAATCAGAAGATCGCGCGGTCGGTGGCGCGGGTGCTGAAAGCCGCCGGCGTCAGCTTCGCAGTCATGCAGGAAGAGAAGTGCAATGGCGAGTCGGCTCGCCGGCTGGGAGACGAGTATCTCTATCAACAACTGGTTGAAGAGAATGTGGGGAACCTGAATCGGTATTCGTTCGACAGGATCATCACTCATTGCCCGCATTGCTTCAACACGCTCAAGAACGAATACCCGCAATTCGGTGGCGACTTCCAGGTGGTTCACCACTCGCAGGTGATTCAGGAGTTGCTTGAGTCCGGGCGGGTGAAGTTGACGGAGGCCCAACGGCAGCGGATCACTTTCCACGATTCGTGCTATCTTGGCCGCTACAACGGTATCTTTGACGCGCCGCGTGCGCTGATTGATGCCCGAGGGGATCTGGAATTCGTGGAGATGGGGCGCATTCGTGACAACGGGTTGTGCTGTGGCGGTGGCGGTGGCCAGATGTGGATGGAGGTTGATGCCAAGCGGCCAGCAAATTTGATCCGTCTCGAAGAGGCAATGCGGACCAACTCGGACATCATTGGCACCACGTGCCCGTTCTGCCTAACGATGCTTGATGATGCTGTCAAGAGCGAGGGTGTTGAGGAACAGGTGGTGGTGAAGGATGTGGCGGAGTTGGTGGCGGAGGCTTTGGACGGGGGAGGGAATTAAAGGGGGATTTAGAGGAACTCAGAGGAACTCGTGGGAACTCAGGGGAACTCAACGGAACTCAGAGGAACTCGGAGGAACTCAGGGGAAATCGGGGGAACTCAGAGGGACTCAGGGGACCTGGGAGGAGCTCCTACGAGTTCCTCTCAGTTCCTCCGAGTTCCCCTTCAACAATGATGAGGAGATGTAGGATGGCAATTGACGGGAAGCAAGATGGAAGCAATATTGACGAGTCTCGGGTGTTGCAGGCACTGGGGACGGTGATCGAGCCAGAGCTGCATCGTGATCTGGTGACGCTGAACATGGTCAGCGATATTCAGATTGACGGTGGAACGGTCGATTTCAAGATCACGCTGACCACGCCGGCCTGTCCGCTGCGTAGCGAGATCGAGCAGGAGGCACGGGAAGCCGTGATGTCCCTCCCGGGCGTCGAGGCGGTGAACGTTCGGTTCGATGCCAATGTGCCGACGGACAGTCGGCTTTTTGACCAGATTCAGCTCAGAGCACGAAATGCTGTGGCCGTTGCCAGCGGCAAGGGAGGCGTCGGTAAATCCACCGTAGCGGCTAACCTGGCGGTATCCATCGCTGCCGACGGTGCCAAAGTCGGCCTGCTGGATGCTGATATCTATGGCCCCAACATTCCGCTGATGTTGGGCGTGGCCGGCCAGCGTCCGCGAGTGATGGACGGGAAAATCGTCCCCGTTCAAGCTTATAGTGTCAAGATCATGTCGATGGCCTTTCTGGTGACAGAGGAGCAGCCCATCATCTGGCGTGGCCCCATGCTCCACGGGGCAATTCGGCAGTTCTTGAGTGATGTGGATTGGGGTGAACTGGACTATCTGATCGTGGATTTGCCGCCGGGCACCGGTGATGCGCAGTTATCCCTGGCCCAGTCGCTGCCTCTTACTGGTGGCGTGGTGGTCACAACCCCGCAGGACGTTGCCCTGGCCGACGTGGTCAAAGGTATCGCCATGTTCAAGCAACTGAAGGTGCCTGTTCTCGGTGTGATCGAGAACATGAGCTACTTCATCGCGCCTGACACCGGCAATCGGTACGAGATATTTGGTCACGGCGGTGGTCAAAAAGTGGCCGATCGCATGGGCGTGCCCTTCTTGGGCGAGGTTCCCATCGATCCCCGGGTTCGTGAGGGTGGCGACGCCGGGCAACCGATCGTGCTCGCGGCACCCGAATCGCCGGCCGGCCAGGCCCTCCGTGATATTGGTCAGAGCCTGGCAGCGAAGATCAGCGTGCTGCACCACACCCGTGAGACCTTCCAGCCGACAGCCGAGCTGAGGGTGGTGCAGTAATCAGTAACCAGTATCCAGTAATCAGTGATCAGTCAACATGCCCCTACGGGGCTCCATGAAGCATAAAAGTTGACGATAACCCATTCTTGGAGTAGTGACCAGTAATCAGTGATGATCAGATTCCGATCACTGATCACTGATCACTGGTTACTGGCGCTTGAGGTGGATGGACGGTGGATGAGCAGGAGCGCACAGATGGTCAAACTGAGCCGGCGGGAGGTATTGCGCCTGATGGCCAGCGGGTCGGCGGCGGTGATCATCACAGCCTGTACGCCGGCCAACCCCGAGCCTGAACTCACGCCGACGAAACCGGGTTCGCCCACTGTATCGGATGAGCCCAGATCGGACGCCCTTGCCCAGAAGGACCCCATCGCCTCGCCACCCGGCGCGAAGACAGCGCCGACGGACGTGCCTGAGCCGCGCGACTTCGGGATCGACTCCGACATCACATTGACACCCAACGCGGACTTCTACAGCGTTACATATCATCCCGGTCCTCCGCCAGCGGTCGATTCAACGACCTGGCGCTTGCGGGTCGATGGGGTGGTGGACCATCCGCTGGAGTTGAGCCTGGCAGACATCAAGGCCATGCCGGCGGTGGTCGAGATGCGCACCTTGGAGTGCATCAGCAACCCGGTGGGCGGGAACCTGATCAGCAATGCGGTGTGGAAGGGTGTGGGGTGTGCTGAGATTCTGGGGATGGCCGGCGTCCAGCCTGGAGCCAGGGAGGTCAAAATGCAGGCCGCCGATGGCTACCGCACGGCTATTCCGGTGGACCTCGCGATGCACCCGCGCTCACTCCTGGTGTATGAGATGAATGGTGAACCGCTGCCGGCCAGGCATGGCTTTCCGCTCCGCTGTTTATGGCCCGGGCGGTACGGCCAGAAGCAGCCCAAGTGGCTCACCCAGATGGAGCTGATTGCGGGGCATTACCTGGGCCACTGGGAGAGCCAGGGGTGGTCTAACGACGCACTCATCCAGCCGAACTCGCAGATTCGCCGGCCGGCGGCCGACGTTGCGCTATCGCCAGTGCCGCAGATCATCAGCGGGGTGGCGTTTTGTGATGAGTCCGGCGTGGCCAGGGTTGAAGTGAGCACCGACGATGGCAGAACCTGGCAAGACGCTGAGGTGAAACAGGCACCGGATCCGTTTACGCTGTATGTCTGGACCGAGTGGTCGTATCGCTGGGAGCAGCCTGAGCCGGGTAGCTACACACTGGTCGCCCGGATCACAGACGGAGCGGGCGCGACGCAGCAGCGTGGCCGGCGCCGGCTGTTGTTGAGCGGGACGTTCCCCGATGGGACGAGCAATATGCATGAAGTGCGGGTCACGGTGAGGCAGAGTTGAATCATGGTGTAAATGTATTGACTGGGGATGGATAAGGAGGTACCCTGTGAACCAGGCTGTTCGTGAATTCGTTGATGGTGGTGAAGCCATTGCCCGAGGGGCGCTCGACGCCGGCTGCGACTTCTTCGCCGGCTACCCCATCACGCCGGCCTCGGGCATCCTGATGCACATGCTGCGCGAGCTGCCAAAGGTGGGCGGCATCGGCATCCAGGGCGAAGACGAGATCGCGTCCATGGGATTCTGCATCGGTGCGGCGCTGGGAGGCGCGAAACCGATGACAGCCACCAGCGGCCCTGGCCTGGCCCTGTACGCCGAGAACATTGGGGTGGGCATCATGGTGGAAGTGCCGCTGGTCATCGTCATCGTGCAGCGGTTGGGGCCGGCCACCGGCGCGGCCACCGCCGGCGCTCAGGGCGACATCCAGTTCATCCGCTGGGGCACGTCGGGCGGCTACCCCATCATCGCCCTGGCCCCGACGGACGTGGCAGAGTGCTACCACCTCACGCGGCGCGCCTTCGACCTGGCCCAGCGCTTTCGCGTACCCGTCTTCCTGGCGACTGACAAAGAAGTGGTGATGACAACGGAAACCGTCCGGGCCGATGCTTTCGCAGCACCGCCGGCGGACTGGCCGACTGTCCCTCGTGACGAGGTCGTGCCACCGCTGGTACCGTACACCGCCGGCAATGGTTTGCTTCACTACACTGGCTCCAGCCACGACGAGCACGGCTTCATCACCAAGGATCCACAGACACTGGACCGCCTGAACCGACATCTGGCCGCGAAGATCGAAAATCACGCCGACGAGATTGCCCTGGTTCGATCTGACCTGGAAGCCGGCGCGCGGACGCTGCTCATCAGTTGCGGCGTTACGGCGCGATCGATGATCGAAGCGGTTCAGATAGCGCGCAGACGTGGACAACGAGTATCGGCGCTGACAATCTATTCGTTGTGGCCCGTCCCGGAAAAGGCAATCCGCGCGGCGCTGGCCGGCATCGAACGGGTGGTGGTGGCCGAACTCAACCTGGGCCAGTATCGGCGAGAGATCGAGCGGATCGTGAAAGGTTCAGCCGAGGTGGTCGGTGTGCATCGGGTGGATGGCGGACTCATCCCACCCCAGCAGATTCTGGCGGAGGTGCTCTGATGACCATGCAAGAAACGGTATCTTCTGAGATCCTGTTCGAGAACTATCTGGACCCGGCCACCCTGCCCTACGCCTTCTGCCCCGGCTGCAGCCATGGCCGCATCCTGGATCAGATCAATGCCGCCCTGGTCCGATTGCAGATCGATCCCCACAGCGTGGTAATCGTGACCGATATCGGCTGTGTTGGCATTTCGGACAAGTACTTCGCCACCCACGCTTTCCACGGACTTCACGGCCGCTCCGTGACGTACGCCACCGGCATCAAGCTGGCCAATCCCGACTTGAAGGTGATCGTGCTCATCGGCGACGGCGGCTGCGGGATTGGGGGGCACCACCTGCTGAACGCCGCCCGGCGCAACATCGGCGTGACGGTGCTCGTATTCAACAACCTGAACTACGGCATGACGGGCGGCCAGTATTCGGCGACGACGCCCGTGGGTAGCATCACCTCCACCACGCCCCACGGCCACCTGGAGCGGCCGCTGGACATCGCCGGCACGGTTGCCGTGAACGGCGCCGGCTTCGTCGCCCGCACCACCGCCTTCGACCCCGACCTGCCCGACCTGATCGCCCAGGCCATCACCTATGACGGCTTCTCGCTGCTGGACATCTGGGAGCTGTGCACCGCTTACTACGTCCCCAGGAACGACTTCAGCCGGCGCGCTCTGGAAGAGACAATGACACGGCTGGACTACGAGACCGGAATCATAGACAGAAAGCCCTTCGATACGCCTTCGGCTGCTCAGGACACACGACCCGAGTACAGCCAGGCCTACCGCGCGGTCAGCGCCGACTTGCATGGCCAGCCGGTGCGCCAACCCCCCTCCCTGCCGACCCTGTTCGATTCCCGCCTGGATCACCCTATGCGGCTGATCATCGGTGGCGCCGCCGGCCAGCGCGTGAAGACGGCCGGGACGCTTCTCGCCACCGGCGGGGTCCTGGCCGGCCTGTGGGCGACCCGCCGCGATGACTACCCCGTCACCGTCCAGTCCGGCCACTCCATCTCCGAGGTGGTCCTGAGCCCAACGCCGATCCACTACACCGGCATCCAGCAGCCCGACGTCGTCGCGCTCCTGGCACCGGAGGGCGCGCAGCGTTTGCGGAACAGGCTGGCCGGCATGGACCCGACCGGCACGGTCTACCTGGCAGATAGGCTCGATGCCGTGGAGACGTCGGCACAGACCGTCGCCTTCGATTTTCCACCCGAGGCGCGCCGGCACGTGCGCAAGAGTCTGTCTACCCTGGCCGTGGGCCGGCTGGTTCAGGCGCTGGACCTGTACCCGCTGGAGGCCCTGCGCGAAGCCATTCGCCGTACCCAGCGCCCTGCCATCGCGGAGATCAACATTGCTGCCCTTGACACGATCACGCCTTAGGCCGGATCGATCATGACAATGGATCAAGAACAGAAAGCACCTGGGAGATTGCTGCACGGCGCCCTGGTCAGACTCACCGCGCTCACTCCCGACGACCTGCCCGCTATCGCCCGCTGGTATGAGAACACCGAGTTCCTACGGCTGTTTGATTCCCGTCCGGCCTATCCCCAGACGGAGAAGGAAATAGCCCAGTGGCTGGAAGAGATGCAGAAGTCAGCCAACGACTTCCCATTCGGTATCCGCCGGCTCGACACCGGTGAGCTCGTTGGTTATGTCGAGATAGATGGGGTTGCGTGGACTCATCAGGTGGGCGGAATGGGCCTGGGCATCGGCGATGCGGCCAACTGGGGCAAGGGCTATGGATACGAAGCCACACAGCTCGCCTTGGAGTTTGCCTTCCAGGAACTTAACCTGCACCGTGTGGTGGTGACTGTGTACAGCTACAACAAACGCTCCAGGAGGCTGTGCGAGAAGCTGGGCTTCCAGCGCGAGGGGGTGTATCGGGAGCACCTGCTGAGGGATGGCCGGCGCTATGACATGCACGTGTTCGGTCTGCTTCGCCGGGAGTGGGAAGCCCATACCAGGTCAAAAGAGGAAGAGACGAGCACGTTTTGATGTACCATCATCCCTCATGCGCCTCCGGCGAAACTTCGCGCAGCACCTCAATGAGCCTTTCCGGTCCAACGATTTCCGCCAGGGCGAGCAGGGGATTCGGCAGCGGTTCCTGCCACAGCCAGGCCGGGCGCAGCCAGAAGTCCTCCAGCACCGCTGAGTGGACAACCTCATCATCTTCGGTAGCGAAAAGCTCATAGCGCCCGTCCTCGTCCAGGCGGTAGAAGTCAGCCCGCCGGTAGCCAGGGCGGGAATCGACGATCCAGCACTCACGCACGCCGGCGGTCTCGTACTCGCGGAACTTCCGGCTGCGATCTTCCTGTACACTGCCGGGCGAGACGACCTCCACAACCAGGTCAGGTGGGCCGGCCAGCCGACGAGAGCCAAGAGCATCCATACGCTCCCTGGCCAGGAAGAAAACATCGGGTTCGCGGGCCGGCCCGCCGGGCCAGAGCTTCACCTCGAACGGTGCAATCCGCACCCGCCCCAGTTGGAAGAGGCGGACAAATTGGGCCAGCAACTCATAAACAAACTCAACGATGGACTGATGCTCGTC
Source organism: uncultured Anaerolineales bacterium (assembly GCA_964532665.1). GTDB lineage: Bacteria > Chloroflexota > Anaerolineae > Epilineales > JAANWY01 > CAZHMV01. The sequence continues at coordinate 13,980 of CAZHMV010000008.1, read as the reverse complement.
TCTTGGCGGCATGTAGACGATTACCTCCCCCTCAACCCACTCGGCTCGCGTGTCCTCATCGGCCCATTCCAGAAACTCTTCGTAGCTCATGCGCAGGCGCTGAGGCTCCTCTGTCGCGACTCTCGTCTGCAATTGGGGTACAGTCATAGCTTACCTCTCGTCTGTCAGACACCACCCAGATGGTGGTCAGGCAATACCCTGAGTTTATCGTAAGGAACAACCGCAGGAAGCTGATGCTACAATAATACCACGTCAGTGACGGTCGTGCAACAGCGCTCAGTCGCGTAGCTTCCTTGACAAATCAGCCACACGTTTTATCATTGACCTACTCTGCGCACCATCCCGATGGAGGTTCACCATGCTCACAATCGACAAGCATCGCCTACTTGACGACATTGAAGCCCTCGGGCAAATCGGACGCACGCCCGCCGGCGGCGTCTCGCGCCCGGCCATGTCGCCGGCTGACCTGCAGGCGCGCGCCTGGTTCCGCGCGCGGGTAGAAGCCGCTGGCCTCCAGTTCCGCCAAGACGGCGCCGGCAACCTCTCGGCAATCCTGCCGGCGGACGACCCCGACGCCCCCACGCTGCTGGTCGGCTCACACCTGGACAGCGTGCCCAACGGCGGCTGCTTCGACGGCGCGCTGGGCGTGCTGGCCGCGCTGGAATCCTTGCGCACGATCAAAGAGGCCGGCCTGCGACTGCCGGTTCACGTGGAGGCCATCTCCTTCACCGACGAGGAAGGTGCCGTGTTGGGGCTGCTGGGCAGCCAGGCCGTGGCCGGTCAGTTGACGCCGGAACATCTGGACCAGGCGCGCGGCGGGCAGGAACAGTTGGAGGCCGGCCTGCAGCGCCTCGGGATTACCCGAGAGAGCATCCTGGCTGCCCGGCGCGACCCGGCGAAACTCGTCGCCTTCGTGGAGCTGCACATTGAGCAGGGGACACGGCTAGAGGAGGCCGGCATCGACATCGGCGTGGTGACGTCGATTGTGGGCATTCGCTCCCACTGGCTGCGTTTTGTGGGGCAGGCGGCCCACGCCGGCACCACCCCCATGCACCGCCGCGCCGACGCGCTGTGGGGAGCCACTGCCTTTGTGCAGCGCGCCCGCGACCTGGTGACGACCCGCTTCTCCCCCGGCGTAATGAATTGCGGACAGCTTCACGTCCAGCCCGGCGCATTCAACATCGTGCCGGCGGAGGTACGCCTGGCCCTGGAGTTCCGCCACGGCACCGAACCCCAACTGGACGAGATGGAGAGCGCGCTCCTCGGGCTGGCCGAAGAGATCGCGCCGGAGTACGGCCTGACGCTCCAGACAGAGCCGGCTGACCGCTGTGTCTCCGCGCCGATGGACGAGGGCATGATGCAAGCCATCGAACGGGCGGCGACGAAGCTGGGCCTGAGCCACACGCGGCTGGTGAGTTTCGCCGGCCACGACACCCTGGCCATGAGCGCCATCACCCCCAGCGCCATGCTGTTTGTGCCGTCGGTGGCCGGCATCAGTCACAACCCACGCGAGTTCACCCGCCCGGAGGATGTGGTGAACGGGACTAACACGCTGTTGCACACGCTGCTGGAGATGGTGGCCGGCCTGGGGTAGGGGGCTTCACTCGCAGAAACAGCGTTCCCTGCTACGTCACACCTGCCATCCGGCAACACCCGCCGGCCACCGGCTTGCCGGCCGGCGGGCGGTGTGGTAGAATGGGGCCAAGTACTGTCTTTGCCCGAGGACCGCGCCATTGTGGAAGCCTTCTGGTCTGATTGAGAGCACAAATGAGACGTACCGGGGAAGGAGAAAGGCCGTGCAAACGATTCAGATTCCATTGGTGAGGACGCATATCGTGCTTTGGACCGCCTGGCGCGGGAAAACGAGACCGATCGAGCAGATTGCGGTCTGGACTGGGACTCACTTTGCTGAGACGCCTTGAGTTTCCCGAGGAGTGGAGCCGATGCCTTTTACCTTCCCCCCGACTACCTGGACAACACCGACCAGCGCAACGTGACCGGCGCACTGACCCGTATCATCCGTGACCTGGAGCAGCGGGAGCTGGACGTGGCTACCGGCTTCTTCGAGCCGGATGCCTGGCGCCATGTCGGCCAGGCCTTCGTACTGCTCGACGCTTTCCGGCTGCTCCTTGGCAAAGCGCCGGAGATGGAGGGCACCGGCGGGGAGCCCATTGACCTGCGGGACTACTACCGCCGCAAGCTCCAGGGGGACCTGGAGGTGCTCCCCTTCGACCGGGAATACGCCGGCCTGGTAGATTCGCTGCTAGACTTCCTGCACCGCGACTCCGTCCAGGTGCGCCTCTACCGCTCCTTCCTCCATGCCAAAGCCTACATCTTCCCCAAACTGGCCATCGTCGGCTCCAGCAACCTGACCGCTGCCGGCCTCAACCGCAAGGCCGAGCTCAACCTGGTGCGCAAAGAAGAGGCCGTGGCCCGCGCGCTGCGCCAGGAGTGGTTCGAGAACTTCTGGGCCGAGGCCGAAGACTACAAAGACGACCTCATCCAGGCGCTGGAAGCCTCCAAGTTCGGCACGGCACCCTGGAGCAAATCAAAGAGGAGGATCTGCAACTGGTGTGCTACGAGATTCTGACGACCGGGGGTTAGGGTTCCGATTGCTTATGCCAACGATAACCGTCTTCGGAAGCCTGAACATGGACCTGGTGGTGCGCACGCCGCGCTTCCCCGGTCCGGGGGAGACCATCGCCGGCCTTGACTTCCACACATTCCCTGGCGGCAAGGGCGCCAACCAGGCCGTCGCCGCTGCGCGCCAGGGCGCTGACGTCTTCATGGTGGGCCGGGTGGGCGACGACGCCTTCGGCCAGCGCTTGCGGCAAACCTTACATCAGGAAGGCATCGATACGACCAACGTGAACATCGAGCCTCTTGCAGCGACCGGGGTGGCAATCATCGCCGTTGACCTGGCCGGCGAGAACCGCATCATCCTCGCCGGCGGCGCCAATGATCGGGTGTCGCCGGTGGACGCTCGCGTGGCAGCGTCGGCCATCGCCCGGGCAGACGTGCTGGTGCTCCAGTTGGAAGTACCCCTGAGCGCAGTCATGCGGGCCGTCGAAGTCGCCCACGAGAATGGGGTCACGGTGATCCTGAACCCGGCGCCAGCCCGCCCCCTGCCCGCCGATCTGCTCGCCGGCGTTGATTACCTCATCCCTAACGAGAGCGAGGCAGTCCTACTCACCAACAACGATCCGTCCCAGGTGGAGCAGGCGGCGCAGGCGCTGCGCAGGACCGGCGTGCGCAGTGTCGTCGTAACGCTGGGTGAACAGGGGGCCTTGCTGGTGGACGATGCCGGCGTCAAGACCGTTCCGGGCTTCCAGGTCTCCGTCGTCGATACCACGGCAGCCGGCGACGCCTTTGTGGGCGCTTTTGCCGTGGCGTTGGCGAGCGGCAAGCCGGCCCTCGAAGCGATCCGCTGGGCAAACGCCGCCGGCGCCCTGGCGACGACGGTGCTGGGAGCTCAGCCCTCGTTGCCCACCCACACCGCCACCGCCACGTTCCTGGGCCAGCAGCCACTGCCCTGAGATGACCGAAGGGTTCCCCTTCGGCACCTGAGAATCAGTCGCCGAAGGGCGACTTTGCAAGGGTTGCCGTGATTTCAATCGCCAGGCGCGACGCGCACGCGCACGGCCCTCACCCCCCTATCCCCCCTCTCCCAAGGCTGGGAGAGGGGGGAACTGGGCTCCCCTCCCCCAGATGTTGGGGGAGGGGCCGGGGGAGGAGGCCACAGTGGTGTGCGACTTTTTCCATTTAGCACTTTTCATCCCAGTTTCGGTTTCATGTACAGGTGTTCTACATGGGAGAAGGAATAATGAGTGTGACAGCCAAGCGTATCATCCTCGATACCGACCCGGGTATTGATGATTCCCTGGCGATTCTGCTGGCCTTGAGCTCACCCGAGCTGCGACTGGAAGCAGTGACAGTCACCAGTGGCAACTGCCCGGCGACGCAGGGTGTGGTCAATGCTCTCAGTGTGCTGGAACTGGCAGGTGCCGATCACGTGCCCGTTGCAAAGGGGGTTGATGTGCCTCTCATCCAGCCGCCCCTCACCGCTCCAGAAACGCACGGGACCACCGGCCTGGGTTACGCCCGGCTTCCACCGCCCCGCCGGCCATCTGCCGACCAACACGCCGTTGACCTGCTCATCGAGCGCATCATGGCAGCACCAGGCGAAATCACACTGGTAGCAACTGCGCCGTTGACTAACGTTGCGATGGCTATCCGGCGCGAGCCGGCTGTTGTGAAAGCGGTGCGGGAAGTCATCATCATGGGCGGCGCCTTCCGGCATCAGGGCAACACCACGCCCCTGGCAGAGTTCAACGTCTACGTTGACCCCCACGCAGCCTACATGGTCTACCACTCGGGCATGCCCATCACGCTGGTGCCCCTGGATGTGACCTACCAGTGTGTTCTCACCCAGGCTGACGTGGACCGGCTGCTGGTTACTGATTCACCCATCACGCGCTTCATCGCTGACTCGACCCGCTTCTACATGGAGTTCCACGATGAATACCAGAGCATTCAGGGCTGTGTGATCAACGATCCACTGGCCCTCGCTCTGACCTTTGCGCCCGACCTGGTGGAGACGAGTCACCTGTACGTGACGGTAGATATCCAGAGCGATGTCTCACTGGGCAAAACCATCGCTGACTTCTACCACTTCTGGCAGAAGCCACCCAATATGCAAGTTGCCCTTGACGTGCAGGCGCGTCGCTTCGTAGATCTGTTTCTTGAGCGTGTTGGAGCATTGGCACGCCGGCTGGTATAATTTCAATGCCGGGACTGATCTCGGAGGAGACCCGAAGAGAGGGGGTGCTATCGGAAAAAGACTGCCTTGCTGCGTGTTCGGTCCATTGATGTCGAAGGTTACGCACAGGTTTCACTTCACAAGGAGGTAGACTCATGACTCTTGCAGAACGACTGAAGAAGGACTTCAGTGCCATCACATTGGTCCTCATTCCGGTCGCCATCGCCATCAACGTGGTCATTGGCGAGATCGTAGCTGTCATCAAACTGCCTGTTTACCTGGATTCCATCGGCACCGTGCTGGTGGGGGTGCTGGCAGGACCATGGGCCGGCGCGTTGACCGGCACGTTGTCGAACATTATCTGGGGACTTATCATTGATCCCAATGCCTTTCCCTGGTTTCCGGTTGCCTTTTTTATCGGACTGGTGGCCGGCATTTGCGCTGGCTATGGACTTTTCAAGACCTGGTGGAAGGTGATCATCGCCGGTTTCTTCATCGCTGTGACGGCAGCTCTTGCCTCAACTCCCATCGCGGTGTACCTGTACGGCGGCATTACCGCCAGTGGTTCCTCTTTCATCACCGCCTATTTGCTGGCCACCGGCCGGGGCCTGATCGAATCGGTGCTGAGCACCAACTTCCTGGTGGAGCCGGTGGACAAGATTGCCACGGCCCTGCTGGCCTGGGCGATTATCAAGGGATTATCGAACCGCTACGTTGCGCGGTTCCCGCGTGCCAGCAATGTGTGAGAGGGTGTCTGAAAATTTGGAAAGACCCTAAGGGTTTCCGCCCACACCCTTGTACACCATCACTCCTGGCAATCTGGAGGGCCTTTCTTGCGCAGATTGCTCTCGGAAACCCTTAGGGTCTTCACCGCTCCAGGAATATTCAGACACGCTCTGACAGCCGTTGACCAGGAGAAACTCAGCCCCAGCACCCCCGTCGCTACTCGCTCAGCGACGGGGGTGCTGGTCCCAATCAAAGGAGTCTGTTCATTGCAAGATCGCCTCACTCTGTACATCGACCGTGATAGCCCATTGCACCGGCTGAACCCGCTCACCAAGCTGACGCTCACTTTCAGCCTGATCCTCATCGGGTTTCTGGGGCCCGGGTTCTGGCTGGCGACCTTCCTTTTTGTGTTTGTTCTGCTGCCGATCAGCCTGTGGGGCAAGATCGGTGCGGAATTTACCCGCACTACCTTTCGCCTCATCCTGCCGCTGGCGGCCTTTCTGTTCGGGATGCAAAGCCTGTTCTACCCGGGGGGAAAGACGGTGCTCTTCAGCCTGTGGATTTTCTCGGTGAAGCTGGAAGGGGTTCAATTTGCCTATCTGACCGCCAGCCGGATCATGACCATGGTTGGGGCGTTCCTGCTGTTGCTCCTCAGCACCCACCCCAGCACTTTGATGACGACCCTCACGCAGCGTGGCCTGCCGGCCTCAGTGACGTACATCATCGTCAGCACCCTGCAGATTATCCCGCAGATGCGGGCCAAAGCCAACACCATCATCGACGCCCAACGTTCGCGCGGCCTGGAAACGGAGGGCGGAATTCGCAAGCGCATTCGCGCCTTATTGCCGCTGGTGGGGCCATTGGTCTTCGGGTCGCTGGTAGACGTGGAGGAACGCGCCATTGCCCTCGAAGCGCGCGCATTCAAAGCCAACCGCCCCAAGACCAGTCTGATTGAGGTGCAAGACTCGACAGCACAAAGTGCGCTACGCGTCGGACTCGTCGTCCTGACGCTGCTGGCAATAGGAGCCAGGCTGTGGCAATAATCGAGATCAGTCACCTCACCTACAGCTATCCCCACACCGATCAGCCGGCCCTGCGTGACCTGTCATTGCAGGTTGAGGAAGGGGAGTTTGTGGCGATTATCGGAGCTAACGGGGCGGGCAAATCTACCCTGTGCTACACCCTGACCGGTTTCGTCCCTCACTTCTTCCAGGGGGAGATGGAAGGGCAGGTAAACGTGGCCGGCCTGGAAACGCGCGAGCATCCGCTGGAAGAGATTGTGCTGGTAGCCGGGCTGGTCTTTCAGAACCCCTTCAACCAGATTTCGGGGGCGAAGTTCACAGTGTACGAAGAAGTGGCCTTTGGCCTGGAGAACCTGGGCGTGCCGCGCGATGAGATCCGCCTCCGCGTAGACCGCGCACTGGCCCTGGCCGGAATCGCTGACCTGTCCGACCGGTCCCCTTACGCCCTGTCTGGCGGCCAACAACAGCGCGTGGCCCTAGCCTCCATGTTGGTGATGGAACCCAGGGTGCTGGTACTCGACGAGCCAACATCGCAACTGGACCCCATTGGCAGCCGTGAGGTCTTCGCCATTATCCGCAAGATGAGCCGGCAGGGGGTGACAGTAGTAATGGTCGAGCACAAGCTGGAATGGGTAGCCACCTTTGCCGACCGGGTGATCGCTTTGGCAGAGGGTCGGGTCATCCTGGACGGCCCGCCGGCCGAGGTGCTCACCTCCCCCTTGTTGGAAGCGCATCACATCGGCCAGACGCGTTACACAGCGGTCGCTCGCCGCGCTCAGAACGAGGGGGTGTGGCCCGCCGGGCATCCCCTTCCCGTGACGATAGACGAAGCTGAGGCCGGGTTTCGAGCCGCCCTTGAGAGGGAAGTAAGCAATGCGCATTCAGATTGAGGGCCTGCATTTCACCTACCCTTCCGGCGTAGAGGCTTTGCGTGGCGTGTCGCTGACCATCGAGTCAGGTGAGCAGGTAGCCATCGTCGGACAGAACGGGGCCGGCAAGACGACGTTGGTGAAACACCTGAACGGCCTGCTGCGCCCGACGAGTGGAACCGTTCACATCGGCGATTGGCCCACCGACGACCACTCTGTAGCACAACTCGCCGCTCGCGTGGGCTACGTCTTTCAAAACCCCGACGATCAGATCTTCAAAGGGAACGTCCGCGACGAGGTGGCCTTCGGTCCGACTAATCTGGGCTTCTCGCCGGAGCGGGTTGAGGCACTGGTCCGCGATGCCATGGCCCTGCTGGAGCTATCCGATGAGGCCAGGACGAACCCTTATGACCTGAGTCCCTCCTGGCGCAAGCGGGTTGCCATCGCAGCGGTCATCGCCATGGATACCCCCATCGTTGTGCTCGACGAGCCGACCACCGGCCAGGACTATCGTAACATTCGCGAGCTGGCCGAAGTCGTCCGCTTTCTGCGAGAGCAGCACAAGACGGTGATCACCATCAGCCACGACATCGACTTCGTGGCTGAAAGCTTCACCCGCATCGTGGTGATGGGCCAGGGCCAGGTGCTCCTCGACGGGACGGCTGACGAAGTTTTCCAACAGGAAGAGATACTGAACAGCACCTACGTCCAGCCGCCACAACTGACCCGTTTGGGAAACCGTCTGAGGCTGGGCCGGATCGTCTACACCACTGATGGCTTCCTGAACGCCCTCAGGGGCCTCTGACGATGCTTATGGACGTCAAAACGATCAAACAGCTCCTGGGTGACGTTCGGCCGAAAAAGGGCCTGGGGCAGCACTTCCTCATCGACGAGAGCGTTCTGGACAAGATCATCGCGGCGGCGGAGGTGGGGCCGGCGGACACCGTGTTGGAGATCGGGCCGGGGCTGGGCGTGCTGACACGCGTGCTGGCGGAGCACGCCGGCCACGTCGTCGCCGTCGAGCTGGACGAGAAGATGGTCGGCATTCTGCGCGATCAACTGGCCGGCTGCGAGAACCTGGAGATCGTGCAGGGCGACATCCTGGAGATTGACCCAGGCGAGCTGATTGCCGGCCCGTACAAGGTGGCCGCCAACCTGCCCTACTACATCACCTCGGCGGTGTTGCGGTACCTGCTGGAGACAGAGCACAAGCCGGCCCGCCTAGTGCTGATGATGCAACTGGAGGTGGCGCAACGCATCCTGGCGAAGCCGGGGGACATGAGCATCCTGGCCGTGAGTGTGCAGTTCTACGGCCGGCCTCAGTTGGTGACGCGGGTGCCGGCCGGCGCTTTCTGGCCGCCCCCGGAGGTCGATTCAGCGGTGGTGCGCATCGACGTCTACGAGGAGCCGCCGGTGGCGGTGGATGATGTGGACTGGTTCTTCAAGGTGGTGCGCGCAGGGTTTGGGCAGAAGCGTAAGCAACTCAGGAACGCGCTGGCCGGCGGACTGCACCCGGGGAAAGAGGAGGTGCTGGCCGTGCTGGAGGAGGCCGGCATCGATCCTCGCCGGCGGGCGGAGACCCTCAGTATCGAGGAGTGGGCAGTGCTGGCACGCGGGTTAGCGACGGTTGACAAATGAGACAGGTGCTAATGTCCGGGACCTTGTCAAGCTAATCACCCTCGTCACCGGACTGACCAGCGATCCAATCAACGAACTCAGTGGCACTCATGATTGGGATGTCCTCATGTTTGCCCAGTTCCAGAAGGTGATGGTCACCGGACACAATAGCCGCTGCCTCACCAACCACGGCGCATTCGATGAACTTGTCATCATCAGGGTCGGCACTCACCACCTGGATCGTGCCACTAATCTCTACGCGGTCTGCAAAGCGTCGCACATCGTAGAGGACAGCGCGAACGCGGTTTTCAGAAAAGCCAAATCTGTGCCGTAGCTTTTCCGAGAGCTCAGCCATCATCTCCGGGCAGTAGATGGCCTGCACAACGCCAGTGCGAGCCAGCAGCAAGCACTGATAAGGCTTGCCACGCCACAAGAGCCCCGAGACCATGATGTTGGTGTCGAAGACAACCCGCTCGGGCATCCGCTACTCCTCGTGCAGTATGCCGTCAATCAAGCGTTCTCGCTCCTCTTCAGACAAACTATCCCAGTCTATTCCTCTCTGCCCACACAGATCCCGAATCCGTTCGCTGCCGTAGTCCACCAGGATCTCGAACCGGTCCAGATCGAGGATTAAGGTTCGCAATACAGCCCGTTTGCTCTCGGGTGAGAGTTTTCGCACTAACTCGACCACCTGAGACTCAGGTAGTGAAAGCATGACTTCAGCCATTCCTGTGGCTCCTTCAAATGCTCAAGAGACCCTAAAGGTCTTAAGAACCTTCAGGGTCTGATAGGAGGTGCAACGCATCAACTGCCAACGTGCAACCCGTCCAACCGCAGCCCTGGCACAACGTCCAGGTCCCAGCCCGACCGCCGGCCCAGTCGCCAGCCGGCCCAGTAGCCGGCGGCGGCGATCATGGCCCCGTTGTCGGTGCACAGGAACAGTGGCGGGAAGTAGATCTGCTGCCCATCGGCCCGCTGGCGCATTGACTCTCGCAGCCGGCGGTTGGCCGACACGCCGCCGGCCACCAGAATCTGCTTGACCTCGAACTCCTCGGCCGCCCTCAACGCTTTCCCTACCAACACGTCAACCACGGCCTCCTGGAAGCTGGCCGCCAGGTCTGCCACGGGCAAAGCACGCACGACACGTGGCCCCAGGCTTGCACTACCCCCCTTGCGCGGCTTCGGCTGGTACGCCTCAACCTCGCGCAACACTGCCGTCTTTAGGCCACTGAAACTGAAATCGTAGGTGTCAGGCAGCCAGGCCCGTGGAAAATTGAAAGCTGTCACCCGACCACTGCCGGCCGCGCGCTCAATCTCGGGTCCACCCGGATACGCCAGGCCCAGCATGCGCGCAACCTTGTCGAACGCCTCGCCGGCGGCATCATCCAGCGTGCGCCCCAAGACCTCGTACTCGCCGTAATCGCGCACCAACACCAACTCGGTGTGGCCGCCGGAGACAATGAGGGTCAGCAACGGCCATGCCGGCTCAAATGGGCGCGGCTGTTCGCCGGTCTGCAGCCAGTTGGCGTAGACGTGCCCTTCCAGATGATTGACGCCCAGCAGGGGCAAGTCCTGCGCCAATGCCAGGCCCTTGGCCGTGTTGACGCCCACCAGGAGTGAGCCGGCCAGCCCGGGGCCAAACGTGACCGCGATGCCGGCCAGGTCGTCCCAGTCGATGCCGGCACCGTCCATGGCCTCATTGACCACTGGAATGATGGTCTCGATGTGTGCCCGCGACGCCATCTCCGGGAACACACCGCCGTACTGGGCGTGGATCGCGTTCTGGGATGCTACCACGTTGGACAGGATGTGCCGGCCATCGGCTACAACCGCCGCGGCCGTCTCGTCGCACGAGGTTTCGATGCCAAGAATCAGGATTTCTGTGGTCCGTTTCATACGGGCGAATTGTAGCACGCCAGAGGACAGAACACAAAAAGCGAGGGCCAGAAGAGCCCTCGCTTCTGTTTAGAAATGCTCAGACGCGAGTCACGCCATCACGCGGCGAGTCGCCAGGCCAGCCAGGAGTAAGAGCAAGCCGGCAGCCGCCAGGCCCAGCCACGCGGTGGAAACACCACCAGTCTGGGGCAGCATTGCCGGCAGGCCGGTGACGGCAAATGGTACCACAACTACTTTCCCGTCTACCTTCACCGGGCCATCGGGGCCAGGGAACTCATACTTACCCATCTCGCCGGCGTCCACGTGCAGCATGGCGAACAGCTTCGCGGTGGCCTTGGCGGTGTCGATCTCCACGACAACATTGGTGTTCTCGCCGGCCGCGACAGCACTGTGACCAACCACCGGGCCAGGCTTGCCATCTGCCTCCGCGTGAATGACCATCCAGCCGGCCTGCGCTGCAACAACCTTGTCAACCGTGACCGTGCCACCCTGGATCGCCTGGTCATTCACTGTGACACTTGGGGTCGTGCCCTGGGCTGCTGTCAACGAGACCGTAGCCAGAACCATCACCACAACGAGAAATCCGATCAGCCTGATACGTCGCATGTTAACCTCCCTACTCGGTCGAAAGTTTGATGGATTGAGACTTGGACCGCACCAGTGCGCCTGGCCTGACGAAACACGTATGTGCCGGACCAACACAGGCCAGCCGCCTCCAGGCGATCTCCGTCACCCTCTGCCCTAGTATACGTAACAGCCGGCTGATCGGATGTATGCAGTTTCTGAAACATGTCCGAAAGGCGGTCATAGTGGCAGCTTCAGCCACTGTTGGAGCGACTGAAGTCGTTACTACGAGGTCACAGCTTGCCCCCCAGCACCTTCGTGCCGGTCGGGCCAGGGCTGCCGCCAGGCGGCTCGTCGGTTACACCAACGGCTACGTATTCGCTAACACTTGTCGGTGCGTGCACGTACATCACGCCATGTCCGTCATCCACGGTAAACACCCCCCCGCTGTCGCGCTCGCCGTCCGGGCGAATCAGCCACAACTGATACACCCGGCCGGGTGGTGGGGCCGGCATCCCCTGGACCACCAGGGCTGCGCCGTGACCGTCTCGGTCGGGAATCAGGCGGCCTCTTGCCAACGGGGCCGTCTCGGTGCCCTGCAGGATAGCCCCCGGCTCTTCCGCCAACGCCACGAGCGTCACCACCTCTGCCTGGCGAGCCAGACTGTCTCGTTGCTGAATGATCTGCATCTGTAGTACCACATTCCAGACAACGAGCCCAACGAACACGGCTGCAGCGGCGAGAGCCCAGCGAGGAAAAGGAATCAGGCGACCTTGGTGCTCACGCCGTCCGCGAGCTGCTGTGAAATCGACGGGAGTGCCGGCAACCTGCGCCAGGACCCGATCGCGCAATTCCGGGCTGGGCTCGCGTACCTCGGCTGCAAAAGCCAGACTCGACACCGCTGGCTGGTACGTTCCCAACTCCGCCCGACAGTCGGGACACCGGGCCAGATGTGCATCAACCAGCACCTGTTCCTCGACGCTAAGCGCGCCGAGAGCATAAGCAGGCAGAAGCTCCTGAATGTGTTCGCAATTCATTCGGTTTGTCGGGCTGGTGTGCCCAATACCTCCGCTTCTAGAGAATCACGCAGTTTCTGCAGAGCCAGGCGCATCCGGGTCTTGACCGTTCCAAGAGGCGTACCCGTGTGTTCCGCGATCTCACGCTGCGTGAGACCGCCAAAGTAGGCAAGTTCGATGGTCTGGCGTTGCTCCGCCGGCAATTGTTGCATGGCCTGTCGCACTGCCAGACGCTGCTGCGTGATCCAGGCCATTTCTGCCGGCCCCTCGGCAGGGTCCGGTACCGAACTCAGGGCATCCTCAGCATCCACAATGACAACCCGACGCCCTCGGCTCCCCTGCCGGCGCAGTTCATCGATGGCGCGATGATGGGCAATTCCGAGCAGCCAGTTCACGAAGTTACCTCGGCTCGCGCAGAAGCTGTCTGCACCGCGCCAGACCCGTACGAAAACCTCCTGTACAATGTCCTCAGCCCGCTCTTGATCGTGCAGGATCTTCAGGACCATTGAGAAGACCAGACGGGCGTAGCGATCGTAGAGCACGCCCATGGGCCACTGCTCGCCGGCGGCCAAGTGCGCCACCAGCTCCGCATCAGACGCCTCGTCACGTAAGTTGAACGCGTGATATTCCATCAAAATATACGCAATGTTGGACCGCAAGGATTTCCGTGCTACAATCCTGAGTGGAGCATCACAATTGTAGCATGACCTACTGTGACAGACAACAGCTCAAGTCTGACTGCCGAAGGGAGTAGACTTATGAGGAAGAGCATTGGCTTTGCCGTGCTGGCAATCATTGCGGCCTTCGCGGCCGGCTTTCTCCTGACCGCCACCGGCGTTCTGGCCGCCCCTCAACAACGTGTCCGCTACGTGCAAATCGTGGGCGAAGTGTTCCTGGACACCGCCGGCTACAACTACAACCTCCCCTGTCCGGGCTGCAACGGACACTGGGACAACGCCGACTGGTGCGGTGAGTGGTACACGCCGCTTCCACCGGTCACACTCATTCTCCGTGATGCAGAAACGAATGAGGAGATCGCTCGCAAGACCGCGCGCAAGAACCCCAACAACGGACGGGAGTGGGCCTACTTCTCCGTGCCGGCACGCGACGCCGGCTTCATTCTGGAGGTGGAAGAAGTCCCCGAGGGCTTCGAGTCGTGTCCCACGTCCTTGCTGAGCCGGCTGCTCACACCACGCGACTTGCAGTACGGCCATCGAACGGAGCGCTTCTACTTCTGGTGGGGTTGCCCGGCAACACCACCTGGAGAGGGCCCACCGCCACCTCCGCCACCACCGGGCTCCAGCACAGATTACTACTACGGCTGTGGCGTCTATCCCATCTTCGGCCACACGCTGCCGTAATCAGTAGTCAGACTGATCACTGCTCTAAAAATGGGTTATCGTCAATTTTCATGCTTCATGGAGCCCCGCAGGGGCATGTTGACTGATCACTGATTACTGATTACTGGTTACTGATTGCTTCTCGAAGTCGCTCCACGCATTCCAGGGGCA
>CAZHMV010000007.1:0-82036 GCA_964532665.1 uncultured Anaerolineales bacterium | reverse complement strand
CGCATGGTGTACAAGTTCCCACCGTAGCTGGGCTCGACCACAATGTCTGGATGCGCCGCATTGAAATCCGCCACCAGGGACTCGAACTCCTCACCGAAGCTACCGCCGTAGGCATGCCACAGCGTTAGTTTTGTAGGGGACCTGGTGTTAGCCGGAGTGGCCGGCGGTGCTGTGCAAGCTGCTGCAACGATCAACAAGACGACCAAACTGAAGTACTTCTTCAACACATCCTCCTCCTCATGAAGTCATAGCTATAATCCTTCAGAGTAACTGCTCAGCCACTCCCACCGAAGCTGGCTCTAATGTCATTCCGAACGGAGCGCCAGCGGAGTGAGGAATCCCTGAGACCGCGCCCGGATAAGTGGGCTGCATTGGAGAAACGGCCCCTTATCTTCGGCACATCGGTTGACGCATGAGCCAGAGGACCTCGCCCTTTCTTCGCGGCTCCAGGGATTCCTCACTCCGCTTGCGCTCCGTTCGGAATGACATCGTATCAGGCAGCGAATCCATTCGTCGGGTCGGTACATGTTCGCGAACGCCCTCTCGACGTCACGCAATACGCAATGCGCAGTACGCAGTAGACTCACAAATCATCACGTCCTGATCACCTGTGCATCCAATCAATCTTCAACACTAAACCTTCATCCCCGTAAGCGCAATCCCCCGCGCAAACTGCTTCTGCGCAAGCAGGAACAGTGCCACGACCGGCAGTGTTGCGACCACGGTGGCTGCCATGACCACCGGCCAATCGGTGCTCAGTTCACTTTGCAACATAGCCAGGCCGACAGGCAGGGTGTACTTGTCGGGCGATTGCAAGACGATGAGCGGCCACAGGAAGCTGTTCCAGGCCCACATGAAGCTGAACACGGCCAGGGCAGCAATGGCCGGCATCGAGATGGGCAGGATGATGCGCACCAGAATCCCCAGTGACGACGCCCCATCGATGCGAGCGGCATCTTCCACTTCATCGGGAATGGACAGAAAGAACTGCCGCAGCAGAAAAACGCCGAAGGGATGCGCCAGGGACGGGGCGATGACCGCCTGGTACGTATCCACCCAGCCCAGCCACCGAACGACAAGAAACGTGGGTACCAACGTGACCTGGGTCGGAATAATGAGCGTGCCCAGGTAGAGCAGAAAAATGATGTCCCGGCCCGGAAATTCCATCCGGGCGAAGACGTAGGCCGCCAGAACCGATGTTGTCACCTGGCCAGCGGTGATGGCGCCAGCAATCACCATACTGTTCACGTAGTATCTGCCCAGCGGAACGCGCTGCCAGGCATGCAGGTAGTTCTGCCAGATGGCCGGCTGCGGAATCCACTGCGGAGGAAACTGCAATGCCTGAAACGTGCTCTGCAGCGACGTCAACAACATCCACAGGAACGGTCCGATCATCACGGCGGCGACCGCTGCCAGTGCAGTGTACAGGATGATCGAACGAATTGACAATTGACAATTGACAATTGACAATTGACAATTGTGAATTCGGAATCGCAAACCGGATGCGGTTGCACGGGGGAGAGGTGATGGTTGTCTCATCTTCGGCTGATGGCTTTGAATTGCAGGACTGTGAGTGGGAAGACGATCAGGAATAGCGCCCAGCCGATGGCCGAGGCATAGCCCAGTTCCTGGAAGCCAAAAGCCCGCTCGTACAGGTGGTACACGATGACGCTGGTGCTGCGCACCGGGCCGCCACCGGTCATCACGTACACCGGCCCAAACACCTGGAACGCGAAAATGGTGCTGGTGATGACAACCAGCGCCGTCGTCGGGCGGAGCAGGGGCCAGGTGACGTGGCGGAAGCGGGCCAGCCGGCCAGCCCCATCGATCCTGGCGGCCTCGGCATATTCGCGGGGGATGGCTTGCAGGCCGGCCAGGAACATCACCATGTAGTAGCCGGCGTACTTCCACACCGCCATGATGACCAGCGCCGGCAGCGCCCACCGGGGATCGGCCAGCCAGCCCAGGGGTGGCAAATGCACGGCGCGCAGCAGCCCATTGAGCAGGCCGACGTGCGGGTTGTAGATCCATTTCCACACAATTGCAACCGCCACCGTCGAGGTCACTACCGGCATGAAATAGGCTGTGCGGTAGATGGACAACCCGCGCAGGGGCCGGTCAACCAGCAACGCCAGGGCCAGGGAGGCGGCGGTGCTGAGCGGCACCACGCCGAGCGTGTAGAGCGACGTCACGCGGAGCGCGTTCCAGAACTCGGGAGAGTGCAACAGCCGGCCATAGTTCGCCAGACCAATAAATGCCCGGCTCGGGCCGATGAGCGGCCACCTCCAGAAGCTCAGGTACAGCGAAAAGCCGATGGGCACGAGCACGAAGACGGTGACCACCAGGATTGTGGGAGAGAGGTAGAAAACGGCAGCCCTGACTGGGGAACCCTTCATTCTCAACACCGCGCAACCAGTGAACAGTGATCAGTAATCAGTTCTGAACATGGTAGCCGGCTACTGATAACTGATCACTGATGACTGATCACTGTTCACCGTTCACCGGTAGAGGTCTTGCTCTCTGGGACGCAACAGCTCTCGGGCCGATGCATCATTTCGCACCTGGTAGTCAAGTCCGCGAATCAGTGCCACCGGCCGGCCCTCGTCGGCCTGGCCCATGACCAGGCTGGCAGCGGCGGCGAGTTGGTCAGCCAGGCCCACCTGGGTGGTCTCCAGAGTGTGGCCGAACAGGTCGGGATGGCCACGCAGGTCTTCCACCGGGACGATGCCGGCCACCCCGATGGCCACGCCGACCGCGCCCACCCGCCATGGCCGGCCGTGGGTATCGTTGATGATGACAGCGATCTCTTTGCCCGTGGCTGCCATCAACTGGCTGCGGACTTCTCGGGCCGATGCATCGGGGTCCACAGGTAGTTGAGCCACCCACACTTGCTCCTCGCGCCGTCCCGAGCCTGTCGAGGGGTTGGGGGCCACGTTGGATCGGTCAACGCCGGCATTGGCCGAGATGAACCCCAGGGTATGCTCCACGATGAGCAGCCCCTTGCGCATCCGCGAAATCTCACGCGTGTCGGAAAGGATGACCTCGACCAGTCGGGGGTCTTTGCCGGTCTGTTCGGCCACCTCACGTGCCCGGGGCGACGGCGTGACCGTGTCCAGGCGAACCAGCCGGCCTTCGGCTTTGGAGACAACCTTCTGGGCAATGACCAGAATGTCACCATCCTGCAGGCTTAGACCGGCGGCCTCCATACGACTCAGGATAATGGCCGCAAGATCGTCGCCTGGCTGGATTAGCGGGATATCGGGGACCGCCGTGATGGTAATTTGGGGAAGTTTCAACCAAGCCTCCTGATGTTCCAGTGAACAGTCATCAGTAAACAGTGAACTTATGCGTAACAAGCCATCAGCAACATCTATTGCACATGGTGAATGGATGACCAGTATTCTCTCACGGATAGAAGGAAACACGGATGTTTATCTTTTTCTGTTCTTGATCCGTGTTTCTTTCCATCCGTGGGGGCTGCTGATCTCCCGTCAGCTTGAGCTGTATTACGTATAAGTGAACTGATTACTGTTCACTGATTACTGTTCACTGTTTACTGATACCGGTGATACGGATGCCAGTGCCCTTGCTCTTATAGCGCTTGTTGAGCCCAACCAGGACGGCCGTGAGACCCTCCACGGTACTGGCGTTGATCAACGGGCCGGCATCGAGGGCGTGCATACCAGCCTTCTCGGCAAGTTCAATCGCCAGTTGCTTGGCGTCCCGGTCGTCGCCACAGACCAGGACATCGGAGTCGATGTCGTGGTCCAGGTTCTGGAGATGGCCGGCGGCGATGTTCTGGAACGCGGCAACGACCGTCACCTGGTCGCCCAGGAACTGCTGAGCTTCCACGGCGGCCGAGCCGGCTTCGAGCAGGCGGACACGTCCGGGATTTTTCGGGTCAATCGGGGCTGTCACGTCGATGAGGACCTTGCCGGGCAGCGCCGGCTGAATGTCTTCCAGGATGGCGCGGTGGGCCGCATAGGGGACCGACAGCACGACGATGTCGCCAGCCTGGGCAGCGTCGCGGTTCGCCAAACCTCGGATCAGTTCCTGGCCCAGGGTTTCGTTCAACTCTGTCGCCACACGCTCGGCTTTTTCCAGCCGGCGGGAGCCGATGATCACGTCCAGGCCGGCCCGCGCCCAGCGCAGGCTGAGCCCGGATCCTTCCTTTCCTGTCCCGCCGATCACTGCAATGGTTGTTCCCTGTTCAATCACCGTCCCGTTGATCCTCCTCATTGTCGTCGAATGCACCTTGCTCTCTCAAGAACTTCTCCATCCGAGCCACGAAGCGTTCAGCATCCTGCACCAGATGCCTTGTTTCGCCCTCGTTCGGGACGAACTCCCGATTGTAGTCACTATCCTCACGCCTTGCCCGGAGGTTTACGAAGATGTCTTTGAACTCCTCTTCGATCAACCCTGGCTTGACCATGAATTGGCTGATGGCTGCTTCTATGCCCGAATGCTTACTCCGAACCACGTTGAGAGAATACAGAGCCGCTACCAGTGCGTAATGCGCGCCATAGTAAGCCCGAGAGTTCGCGCCCCTCAACGAGCCCGCGTCTCTCAAGATGCGTGCATCGCGCAGACCGTCATGCGCCAGGTCCAGATAGATTTGGATGGTTTCCTTCGCTGCCTCATCCATGGTTCGGAGTTCCCCCTCGACAATGTTAAGCGGCACGGTTTGTTGCTCTCTCAGCCACTCGTTTGGGTTCCATAGCTCAATGCCATCACGACGCACGTTGATGTAGAGCGGATCGCGCCGGCGCTGATGCGTGCGATACTCCCCGGCCGACATCACGTGGACGCTCAGATAAGGTTCATCATATCTCAATTGTCTCGCGATTTCATCAACCTCTGAGTGGCCGTCACGGGTCACGATCAGCAAATCGATATCTGACTCCGCATCGTAGTCACCTCGGGCACGGGAGCCAAACAGGATGACCCGAGCCACCTGATCGCCGCACAGGTTTTCGAGTTGATCCAGGAAGGTGGCCACACTGTCCCGCTCCGCCACCGTCAGGTAGCCAGCGCGGGACTCGCGCAACCGCTTTCCCCGCTCTCGCTCAGCCATGCTCAGCCTTTCGCCATGTAGTAGAGCTTTGACGCCATGAGTACGCACTGAAGTGCGTACTACGAACTCGATTGTTCTTCGAAACGTCTCCACACACCCTTCGCCACTTCTCGAGCTCGGGCGGCAATCTCTTCTTCGTCCAGCGTGAGGAGTTCACGGTCTTTCATCAGCAGCCGGCCACCACAAATCGTGTGCGTCACATGGGAGCCTTCCACGCCGAAGAGGATGTGCCACGGCAGGTTGCCGGCTGTCAGCGGCGTCGGCGGCTGGTAGTCCAGCAGGATGACGTCGGCGTAGGCCCCCGGCGACAGCTCGCCGATGGGTTTCGGGAAGAAGAGGTTGGCCAGCCGGGCGTTGTTGGTCACGGCCATCTCCAGCACCTGGTCGGCGCCCATCACACGCGGGTCGCGGCGGTGCACTTTGTGGAGCAGGTAGGCAGTCTTCATCTCCAGGAACATGTTGTTGGAGAAGCCGTCATTGCCCAGGCCGACCGGGATCCCGCCACGGAGCATGGCCGGCACGTCCGCCACTCCGACGCCGTTGTTCATGTTGGAGCGCGGCTGGTGCGTCACCCAGGTGCCGGTCTCTCGCAGCACTGCCATCTCCCAGGCGTCGATGTCGATGGCATGCGCCACGATGGTTCTCTCCCCTAGAATCCCCCGCTGATGCAGGCGGTCGATGGTCCGAAGCCCATACTTTTCCATGGAGTCATTGCGATCAGTTGGCCCTTCAGCAGCGTGAATGTGAAACCCTACGCCCAGATCCCCCGCCACCGCCACACATCGCTCCAACGTCTCATCCGACAGCGTCAACGACGCATGCAACCCAAACGTGCCGGCCAGAAGTTCCTTTTTCCCTTCTCCCCTTCTCCCCTTTTTCCCTTTTTCCCTCCGAATAAACCGCTCATTCTCCCGTATCCCCGCCTCCGCCACCTCCGGCCCATCCCGGTCTGTCACCTCGTAGCACAGGCACGCTCGCAGGCCGGCCTGCCCCACCGCTTCGGCGATGATGTCCAGGGAGCCGTCGATGGCGCAGTTGCTGGCGTGGTGGTCAATCAGTGTCGTGGTGCCATGGCGGATCGCGTCGGCCAGAGGGACCAGGGCGCTGTAGCGAATCGCCTCTTCGTCCAGGCTGCGGTCCAGGGGCCACCACAGCCGGGCCAAAATCTCGGGGAAATTTTTCATCGGGGGACCTGGAATGGTCAGACCGCGGGCGAACGTGCCGTAGAAGTGCGTGTGGGCGCAGATATTGCCGGGCATCACCAGCTTGCCGGCAGCGTCGAGCATCTCGGCATCGGGATATCGAACCGTCAACTCGGTTGTCGTGCCGACGTCGGTGATGCGATCCGCGTCGATGTGGAGAGCGCCGTCTTCGATGATCCGCCAGTCACTCCCAAAGGTGACAACTGTACCGTGTATAATGAGCATGATTACACTACCCCTTCTGCTGCTTCCGGCCAGGCACGACCAGAATGGGGCGCGGCGTTCGGTCGATGATGCGACGGGTAATGTTTCCCAATGCCAGCCAGTCGATCGCACGAGCCGACAGGGACGAGCCCAGGACGATGAGATCGTAGTCACCTTGAGCCGCTTCGTGGATGATCTCCTCTTCCACCACTCCGTGGCGCAATTCGATGCGGCCCTCTACCTCCTCGTCCTCCATGATCCGGGCTCCGTCACGCAACGACCGGCCTTCCCGAGTATCCGACTGCATCAACTCGCGCAGTGTTTCGTCCATCTCCTCCAATCCGGTGTACATCCGGGGGACCGGATTCGTGACGTGCAACAGTGTTTCCATAGCACCCAGCGCGCCGGCCAGTTGTGCACCATAGCGCATCGTTCCTTCGCTCTCCGGGTGTCCACCCGTGGCAACCAGGATCTTCCTGATACGTGGTCGTGTCTGACGCACAATCAGAACGGGGATGACTGCATGCTGAAGGATGCGGAATGACACCGAACCCAGCAAAAAGCGCGTCAGGCGAGAGCGCCCTCGGGCACCAATGACGATCAGGTCATATTCACCCTGTTCGGTTTCCTGCAAAACCTGCTCGGCCGGGTAGCCATGACGCAGTTTGGTTGTGTATTGAATCCCGCGCTCGCCTAGCAGCCGGCCTGCATCCGCGATAGCCCGACGGGCCACACCATCTCGGTCCACCTGCTCGGCCACACCGAGTACAGTTACCCTGGCACCGGCCTGAGCCGCGAGCTGGCTGGCAAATCGCACAGCCGCTCGAGCATGTTCCAGGCCGTCAGTAGCCACAAGTATGTGCATCTGAATCACCTTACGACGATCATTGAACTCACGCGAAGAGTCTCATGATGACCAACGCCACGCCGATTAGCGGTAACACCGAGAAGGCCAGCCGAATCCTGGGACCACCGACGTACTGCGTAGAGACTGCGCCGATCTGCGCACCGACCACTGCGCCTGTGTGCATCACCAACGCTACCAGGATATCTACATTCCCCTTCACCCCGTGGCTCAACGCCCCATAAGCGGACGAGATGATAATCTCGAAGAGGTCCGTCCCAACAGCGATGTGGGTCGGCACGCCGACGATGTACACCAATGCCGGCATACGAATGAAACCGCCGCCCACGCCCAGGAAGCCGGCCAGGAACCCGGTCACTATGCCCACACCGAAAACCGCCCAAAAGGAGATCGATTCGACGCCGGAGCCTGGCAGCGAGATCATCGGTGGAAGATTAATGCTCTGTACGCGCTTTGTGAAACCTCGAAAGCTAACGGCATCTGCCACATCAATGGCCTCGGTGCCTGTCATCTGCATCGCTCGGAAACTTTCCCATGCCACGAAGCCCGAGACGCTTAGCAACGTGATGATGTATGTTAAACCAAGTGTTACCTCTACGCTGCCAACACGCTTCAGAGCCTCGATAAGCTGGGCCCCCAACTCGACGCCGATGACAGTACCGGTCACCATGATAGCACCCAATTTTACGTCAACGTGACCCAGCGCGCGGTGTCGTCGGGCCGCAACCATCGATTTGCCCGTCATGTACGCCAGGTCTGTGCCCGGGACCATGTGGCCTGGCATACCGAGAATCAGCAGCATCGGCCCGGTCAGAAAGCCGCCACCTACGCCGAAAAACCCGGCCAGGATGCCGACTAAAAAGCCAACGCCGACCAGATACACGGGGTTAACTGTAATACCTGAGATGGGAAAGCCCATGCCCATCATTCCTCGTGCGTCACGATACCCAGATGCTCGGCGAGGAACATGGTGATAGATTCAAGTACAAGCGCCTGTGCTACAATGAGAACCAGGGCAACCAATGCGTACACGACTATGCGGGTGTTGTACAGCCCCAGCAACGGCTCTCTAAATAGCCGCAGTACGAAAATGTAGCCGGCGATTAGCACCGCATAGATTGTGAGCCCAACAGCGAATCTGCGCAGAAAACGCTGCCGACGGTTGGAAGGTGCAGACCTGTGCTCCATGGCTAGCGTCCCATCCAGATGAACCTGTCAAGCAACGTCTGAAGCTGAGCTTGTATAGTCATGGGGACTATTCTAGCACAAAAGTGTTGAATATTAAAGGCCAAAGGGCGGAGGAGGCAGGATTGGAATGAAGCGTTGGTGGGAGTATGAGTTCTCAGGAACCGCGACTTGTGGAAGCGATGTCACGGTTGGCCTGGAGAGCGGCGAAGTCATCGAAAGAGGGTTTGGCTACGAGGTGAAACAGGTGGCTGGAGCAGCGGCAGTCCGAGGCCCCGAAGCCGGCCACCGGCTCAGTCACACCGGGCAACCCACGCACGGCCACAGCCCACTCACACTCCAGGCGTTCGGCAGAAACTGTCCACCAGACCTCAACCAGCGTGGCGCGCGCACGCAGGTAGTCGATGTGCCAGCGGAGTTTCTTGCTGTCAACCCGACAATGGCGACGCAGCCGGCCCGCCAGGCCGTTCAGCGCACTCCCGACGTACAGATAATAGCCGGCGTCGAATTCAAGCGGGCCAAGCGCACCAACGACAATGCGCGTCGGCGAGTCCAGGAACATCACAAGGACATAAGTGCCCGGCGCTCCACGCTCAATATCCGACAGGGTAATGTCCATGCAATCCAGATACCAAAGTGATCAGTGAACAGTGATCAGTCATCAGTCAACTGTTCACTGTTTACTGATCACTGTTCACTGTTCACTGTTCACTGGGTTCCCACGTCACGTCGCCGCAGAGATCCGCCGGCATCTGCCGCTCCGCGAACTTCTCGTACTCCGCCTTCGCCTGACCGATCGTCACAGACTCGCCGTGACCTGGATGGACAACTGTCTCACCCGGCAAGGCAAACAACTTCTGCGTGATCGTCTCGAGAATCTGCTGGAAGTCCTGGGGCGTGTCGGTGTGGCCTGGGCCGCCAGGGAACAGCACATCGCCACCAATCAGGTCGCTTCCGATCAGGAAACTCAGGTGACCAGGCGCGTGGCCCGGGGTTTCGATCACGCGAATCTCGCGTACGCCCAGGCGCACCACATCGCCGTCGTGGAGTTCATCATCCGGCGGGACCGCGAGCAGGCCGGCGCTGTCCGCATGGGCCGCCACAGGCGCTCCCGTCGCTCCCGCCACGGCTGACAATGCGCCAATGTGATCGGGATGGGCATGGGTCAACAGAATCTTGTAGACAGGCAGGCCAGACGTGGCCGCCAGGATGGCGTTGGCATCGGCGCCGGGATCGACGACGATACTGCTCCCCCCGGATGGGTCAATCAAAACGAAGGTATTCATCGGCCAGGGACCGACAACGACCTTACGAAAAACGAATGGAGTTTCGTTTGACATGATGTTAGCCACAGATGCAGTCGCCAGGCGTCAGGCTGACGCAGGTTCTGGGAACTCAAGTCCGGCTAGAGTCACATCGTCCAGGTCAACATCGAACACAATCGCGAAATGCTTCGCAACAGCCCGTCGGACAGCCTCCATATCGACGGATTCGCCAACGACCTGCCGCATTCCGATGACGCCCCGGTCACGCAGCCCACACGGCACGATGAGGTCGAAGTGGGACATGATGGGATCGACGTACAATGCGAAGCCGTGGAAAGATACCCACTCCTCGATGCGAGCGCCGATGGCAACAATTTTGTCATTGCCCACCCACACGCCGGTGTCGCGACCAGTGCGCGCTTCCGCCTCGATCCCGAAGTCCGCCAGCGCACCGACCAGGGCTTTCTGCAACGAGCGAATGTACCAACCAACATCTTTGCGATGATTGCGCAGGTTCAGGATCGGGTAGCCCATGAGTTGTCCAGGGCCGTGGTAGGTGACATCGCCGCCCCGCTCGACCCGCCGAACCTGAACGCCCAGTTGGTCGAGGAACTCGGGAGCGGCGATGATGTTTGTCTCATCCGCCTGCCGGCCCAGCGTGATGACCGGTGGGTGTTCCAGCAGGATCAGGATGTCATCCAGTTGGCCGGCTTTCCGTGCCGCAACCAGTCGATGTTGCAGCTTCAAACCTTCGTCGTACGGTACCAATCCAAGATTCAACAAGTACATACACATCTCCAACACCCAATCGCCGACCGCCGGCAAACTCAGTAGACCCCAAAACTCGTTCAAAAGGGATCGTCAGATCCCCATCTGAGACTCGCAGTCGGCCATGGGCAATCTACAGTCAGATCGACTACGGCTCACTCGGCACAGCCGTGGCCTGCGGCTGGACGACGACAGCGCCATCGGTGACACTGACCGGTATCGACTCTCCGTTTACGTCCGACAGGCTCACACCCACGTCCAGATCTGTAGATCCCGGACCAACAGCCTTCAAACTGAAGGAAGCCAGAGTGCCCGAGCCACTCGGATACGGTCCAGGCCGCAGCACAATCGCACTGATGGTTGCTATGCCAGCACTGTTATCCATCGCTGGATCCGGGGCGAACACCGACCCGCCGGCACTGCCCAGGAACCCGCCGTTATCCACACCCCGGACGACCACGACAGCCGGATCAAAGCGCAATTCAATCTGGTAGCCAGCCAGGTTCACCGCACA
The DNA here is from genome assembly GCA_964532665.1 of uncultured Anaerolineales bacterium. Taxonomy (GTDB): domain Bacteria; phylum Chloroflexota; class Anaerolineae; order Epilineales; family JAANWY01; genus CAZHMV01. Next base: position 70,959 of record CAZHMV010000007.1, on the reverse strand, counting down.
AGAGATGAGCACGCTGGCGGTGAATGTATCCCCTTCCGTCACAAGCCTGGCAACAGGCCCAAGACGGACAGCCGCCGACAGGCACGGATTCGGCGTCGGCGTTGGTGGCCGCGGCGTCACCGTCGGCAGCGGACGCGGGCTCGGAACCGCTGTGGTGGGCACCGGTGTCGGGGTCCGTCGTGGCGTTGGCGTCGGCGGCCGCACGACCGGCGTAGACGGCCCAATGGTTCCAGGCGTGACCGTGGCGACAACACGTCGCGTCGTGGGCGAGGCGGCTACGACAGGCGTCAAGGTAGCCGTAACCACCACGGGCGTCCGAGTCTCTGGCCGGACCACCGACGTAGCTCGCCCGAACGGGGGCTCCGGTGTCTGTGTCCCCGGCAACGGCCCCTGGGCCTCTACTGTTGGCGTTGTTAAAGGTTCTGGCGTTCCAGTTGGCGTCGCCGTTTCCACAGCCGTCGGCGTCGGCGTCTGCTCCGACACACTCGGCCGGTTCAACTGCTGGAAAACAGCGTAGATCAAGAGCAGCAGCACGCCAAGAGAAACAACGAACTTAATGTTCTTGGATAACTGGGCATAGCAACCCTTACGCGGTATCTCGGGCAGGTTGAATTCGAACTTGTCACGTCCGACGAGGTCCTCAGCACGGACGTCACTTTGATCGAAGTCAATACCGCCTGAGCGCTGGGGCGGCTCCGATATGTTGTCCATCGTCTTCCCTTTCGCCGGGGCAGGGCTCCGTCTGAGCAGGAGTGCGAACGTGCATGGGAGCAGGGGAGAAAAGATTCTCGTTTGTCAGGTCTCTCTCCCGTTCTCCCGCACCCTCGTACCCCTTGTTCAAACGGGCGGCGCTGGCATCTGTTTCGATGCCTGGAAGCGTGAAGCGCCATCTAAGTTTGAAATCAGGTCCCGAGTACGGAACCGATAAAGTCGCGCCGGCCACGGGCAAAGGACTCGATGTCCATTGCTCGCTTGCCGGCCAACTGGACTCTCTCCAGAAGTACAGCACCATCACCGGCAGCCACTGCCAGGCCCTGGTCGGTCTCGACCACCTGGCCCGGCCGAACATCGACCGCCACAAGATCGATGGCCTGGGCCTTCAGCAACTTAAACACCCGGCGATTGAGATAGGTGTATGCGCCGGGCCACGGGTCGTAGGCCCGGGTCATGCGAGCAATGCGAATCGCCGGCTGGGTCCAGTCGATCGCGCCGTCTTCTTTCTTCAGGATATGCGTGTAGGTGGCAGCGGCGTGATCCTGGGGCCGGGCTTCGATGTCGCCGGCCACCCACTGCGGCAGCGTCTCACCCAGGAGGTCAGCGCCCAGATCAGCCAGGCGCTCGGTGAGCATCCCCCGGGTATCATCAGGCTCAATGGGCGTGGATCGCCAGGCCAGGATCGGCCCATGGTCCATCTTTTCGTCCATCAGCATGATGGTGACCCCGGTCTCCTCATCCCCATTGAGAATCGCCGCCGCGACCGGCGCCGCACCCCGGTATTTGGGCAGCAGCGACGCGTGAACGTTGATGCAACCGTGAGGCGGAACCTCCAGCACGGCAGCCGGCAGAATCAGGCCATAGGCAGCCACCACGATGACCTCCGGTGCAAGATCACGCAACACATGGAGCATCTCCTGGTTGTCGCGCAGACGCTGGGGCTGAAACATAGTTATGTCATGTCCCAGCGCCACCTGCTTCACCGGTGACAGTGTTGGCGCACGCCCACGACCGGCCGGCCGATCCGGCTGCGTGAAAACCGCTACCACGTCGAACGCCTCGTCCTCGATAAGCCGCATCAGCGACGGAACCGAGAAGGCCGGCGTCCCCATGAAAACAACCCGAATCCCCATAGCCAGTATTGTAGCACATATTATGTAGCCTTGCAAGGAGGCCGAAATTGCCAGACCGGCCAGCTTGACCTATAATATCCGGCATGAGTCACGAGACACGCACAGAAACAAGTCGCTATCGCTGGGAAGTCGCGCCGCCGGCACCAGCGGACCACGTGGAACGGTTTGCGGACTCTTCGACAGGTCCTTCGTCGAGGCCTGGGCCGGATCAGGCCTCAGGAGGGGCCTCAGGACCCCGCCTGGACCCGCTGGTGGTGCAACTTCTCTTCAACCGAGGACTTGTCGAGCCACCCGACATCCAGGCCTTTCTCGAAGGCTCCCCCGATAGTGATAATCCCTTCCAATTGCAGGGCATGAACACCGCCGTAACGCGGATTCGGCAGGCCATCCGCCACGGCGAACGCATTGCGGTCTACGGAGACTTTGACGTGGACGGCGTGACCTCCACGGCCTTGCTGATTCAGGTTCTGCGGGCGTTAGGTGCCGACGCAGAGCCGTACATTCCCCATCGGATCCGCGAGGGCTACGGCCTGAACACGGGCGCGTTGGATGAGCTGGCCGGCCGGGGCATCCGCGTGGTGATCACCGTTGACTGTGGTGTCCGAGCGGTCGAGGAGGTGCTCCATGGCCGGCAGTTGGGGCTGGACCTGATCATCACCGACCACCATGAGCCCCCACAGGATCTGCCGCCGGCTCTGGCCCTCATCAATCCGAAACAACCGGGGTGCCGCTATCCCTTCAAAGACCTGCCCGGCGTCGGTCTGGCCTTCAAGCTGGCTCAGGCTCTGTTGCGTGTGGAAAGGCGCGTACCCATCAAAGGGGTGGGGGAGCAGGGGAGCACACCTTCGGATATTACCGAAGAACAGTTGCTGGACCTCGTTGCGCTCGGCGTCGTGGCAGACCTGGCCCCGCTGCTCGGCGAAAACCGGGCATTGGTCCGTCGCGGTCTGGCGGTCCTCAACCGCGCAGAACGGATCGGGGTACGAGCGCTGATGGAAGTGGCCGGCGTGAAGCCCGGCCAGGTCGGCTCTGAGACCATCGGTTTTGTGCTGGGACCGCGCATCAACGCGGCCGGCCGGCTGGACCACGCAATGCTGGCCTACCGGTTGCTGGTTACCCAGGACCCCGACGAGGCCCGGCAACTGGCGGAAAAACTGGACGCCCGAAACCGCGAGCGCCAGGCGCTGACCGAAGCCGTCCTGGAACAGGCCCTGGCGCAAATCGAAGGCCAGGAGGATGCGTTTTTCCTGATGGTCGGCGGCGAGGATTTCGCACCCGGTGTCGTCGGCCTGGTAGCCAGCCGGCTGACCGAGCAGTTTTATCGACCGTCGCTTGTTCTTGAAATTGGCGAAGAGACGAGCCACGGCTCAGCGCGCAGCATCCCCGAGTTCAACATTGTCAAGGCGCTGGACGAAGTGGCAGACCTGCTCACGAAGTATGGGGGGCACGCAGCCGCAGCCGGCCTGACCGTGGCCACCGAAAAGCTGGAGGTGCTGCGCGCCCGACTACGCGAAATCGCGGCGCGGGAACTGGCCGGCGTGGAACTGGTGCCGGCTCTGACCGTCGATGCCGAGTGGCCGCTTGCGAAACTCACCCCCAAGACCTTCCGCACCCTCACCCACCTGGAGCCATTCGGCGTGGGGAATCCGGCCCCCCTGTTCCTGGCTCGGGACGTCGCCCTGCGCGGCTATTCAACTGTGGGCGAAGAAGAGAACCATCTGCGGCTCAAGCTGCAACAGGACCGTATCATCTGGGATGCCATGGCATTTCGCCAGGCCCACTGGGCCAACAACATGCCGGAGCGCATCGACATGGTCTATACGCCAAAGATCGAAGTGTGGAACGACCAGGAGTGGCTGCGGCTGGACGTGAAGGATATGCGACCGGCCAGGCGAGGACGACTACATGAACGCTGACCTGAGAGAGAAAGTCAAGGCATTCATCATCGACATGGACGGGGTGCTGTATCGAGGGGAGGCGCGTCTGCCGGGGGCGCGGGCTTTCTTGCAGGCTTTGCAACGCGACAATGTGCCATACGTATTACTTACAAACAACTCAACGCTGACAGTGGCGCAGTACGCCGAGAAACTCGCCCGCATGGGCATTGAGGTGCCACCTGAGCGGATCATGACGTCGGCGGTAGCCACGGCGTTGTACCTGGCCGGTGAGTCCGAGCCGGGAACGCCGGTATACATGATCGGCATGGGGGGACTGGCGGAGGCGCTGCGCGAACAGGGTTTCGTGCTGACCGACACATCTCCCGAGTACGTGGTGACCGGCCTGGATACAGACATCACGTACCAGAAGCTCAGTACCGCCACGCAGGCCATCCGGGCCGGCGCTACCTTCATCGGCACCAATCCTGATCGCACGTTGCCCACCGAACGAGGTCTGGAACCCGGTACCGGCTCCATTCTGGCCGCTATCGAGGCGGCAACGGACACAGCACCTCAGATCATCGGTAAGCCACAGTCAGGTGTCTTCGCCATGGCCCTGGAGAAGCTGAACACCGCTGCAGGTGAGACCGCGATGCTGGGCGACCGGCTGGAGACAGACATTGTGGGCGGGGCCAGGACCGGCCTGCGGACCATCCTGATCCTCACAGGCGCGACGTCTCGGGACGACCTGCCCCACGCCGAAGTCCAACCAGACGTGGTCTTCGACAATCTGGAGCAACTCCTGGCAGCCTGGCGATAGGAAGACACACCAATTGACAAAACACTTGCTGTTAGCCTGCATCTATGGTAAGATTGTATCCGATTGCGTAAGGAAGAAAGTGGAGGAATGACATGTTTTGGTTTGACCCACTATATCTCATATTAACCATGCCGGCCCTTCTGTTGGCCATATATGCCCAGTGGCAGGTCCGTACTGCATATCAGAAGTACTCACGGGTCCCGAATGAACGCGGGATCAGCGGCTACCAGGCAGCCCAGGAACTTCTCAACGCGAATGGCCTGTACGGCATTGACATCGAAGGGGTGCCGGGGAATCTGTCAGATCACTATGACCCCAAGGGCAAGGTTCTGCGGCTGAGCCCGGACGTAGCGAATGGGCGTTCAATCGCGTCCATGGCCATCGTGGCCCACGAGGTGGGTCACGCGGTTCAGGATAAGCAAGGATATGCCATGATGCGATTCCGCTCGACCCTGGTGCCGGCTGCGAACCTGGGCTCGACCCTGGGTATCTGGCTGGCCTTCGGCGGCCTGGTTTTCAGGCTGAGCGGTCTGGCCTGGCTGGGCGTTGCCCTATTCTCGGCAGCCGTGCTATTCACGCTGGTGACACTTCCGGTGGAGCTCAACGCCAGCAGCCGGGCTCTGACCATGCTCAGGCAAACCAACCTGTTGAGTCAGCACGATCTGAAAGGAGCGAAAAGCGTTCTCCGGGCCGCAGCGCTGACCTACGTGGCTGCACTGGCTCAGGCCGTCATGCAACTGCTGTATCTGGTACTGCTGCTTTCCGGCGGGCGCCGGCGAAGCTAGGCCGGCAACGTTGGATGCGCCGGCCCAACGGCGTGAAACGTGAAGCGTGAAACGTGATAGTTTCTTCATTGACCCATCCTCACGTTTCACGTTTTACGTTTCACGCCTGCCGAAGTCGCTTCGCGTCCGGCGAAGATCAACTCCCGACCCGACAGAATCGATGCCTACCAAAGCCCATCTCTTCGATCTCACCCATGCAGAGCTTGAAGATTTCGTTCGAGAACTCGGTGAGCCACGCTACCGGGCTGACCAGATTTGGGACTGGCTGTACCACCACCTGGCGGCCGGCTTCGACGAGATGACAAACCTGCCCACAGGACTGCGGGAGCGACTGGAGGAGGTTGCGGCCATCCACACCGTCGCGCCGGTCGCCGAGATGCATTCGCAGACGACGCCGGCCCGCAAGACCCTGTTCCAACTGGCGGACGGCGAGCGCGTCGAGGCTGTCCTGATGCACTACCAACCCGGCGACCCCGACTACCGCAGTGAAACCGCCGGCGAGCCGCTGGATGAGACCAATGGTCGCAACCGGGGACGCCACACCGCCTGCATTTCCACCCAGGTCGGCTGTGCTATGGGCTGTATCTTCTGCGCAACTGGGCAGATGGGTCTGATGCGCCAGATGACAGCCGGCGAAATCATTGAGCAGGCGGTCTACCTGGCACGGGAGTTGCGCGGGCAGGGTAAGCGGCTTACCAACCTGGTGTTCATGGGGATGGGCGAACCCCTGGCGAACTGGCCAGCCACCTGGCAAGCCGTCCAAACGCTGAACGACGCCGATGGGTTCAACCTGGGAGCGCGGCGGATGACAATCTCAACCGTCGGTCTGGTGCCGGGTATCCGCAAGCTGGCGCGGGCTGGCCTCCAGGTGCGACTGGCAGTCTCGCTGCACGCCCCCAACGACGAACTGCGCAACCAACTGGTGCCTATCAACGTGCAACACCCGCTGGGCGAGGTGCTGGATGCCTGCCGCGAGTATCTGGCACACACCGGTCGGCGCATCACCTTCGAGTACGTAATGATCGACGGCGTGAATGACTTTCCAGAGCACGCCGCTGCGCTGGCCGGCCTGATCCAGGGCATGTTATGTCACGTCAACCTGATCCCGCTCAACCCGACGCCCGGCTCCGACATGCGTCCGTCATCCTACGACCGCTGTGTGGCGTTTCAGGACATTCTGGAACAGCACGGCATCCCGACCACGCTGCGCGTTCGACGCGGAATTGATGTGCAGGCCGGCTGTGGGCAGTTGCGTACCCGGGTGGACGAGGGGCTTGTAGGACAGACGATTGGGAAGGAGTAGAAAACGGAGATGTGCTGCTCTCAGAGCCGCACATCACCCGTTGCAATCCGATAGTCCAGATTCTTCAAACACTTCATGCAGATATGAATGCGGCGCTTCTGACCTTCAACATAGACGGTCTTCTTTTGAATGTTCGGCTTGAACTGCCGCTTGGTGTGCCGCATGGAGTGGCTGACGTTGTGCCCAAACTGTGGGCCCTTACCACAAACTTCGCATTTAGCCATACAATTTCACCCCCTTTACACGGGGGATAATATTACCACAGGCGCGTCGTTTTGACAAACCTGCGCGAGAGGGAAAAACATGCCAGGTGAACACACCCAACTGGGTAAAATCGAAATCTCGCCGGCGGCCGTCGCGGCCCTGGCCAGCCAGGCCGTGCTGACCTGTTATGGCGTCGTCGGCATGTCGTCGCCGAGCCTGCGCCATGGCCTGGCCGAAATCCTGGGGCGCGAGAACTACCGGCGCGGTGTCCAGGCCCGGCTGGTCAATGACGAGATTGTTATCGACCTGTATGTCGTTCTGGAATACGGCACCCGCATTTCCGAAGTTGCCCAAAACATCATGCACAATGTAAAATACGCTGTCGAACATGCCCTGGGCATCCCCGTCGCGAGCGTCAATGTCCATGTTCAGGGATTGCGGGTGAGTTAGTGCGAGCTGAAAGAGATGTTAAACAATGAACGGAGCGCAGCATGGCGGAGGCAGTTGACCGGCGGACGGCCGACAGGCAGACATCGACCAGACCAGGCATCAGCCGGCACACATGTGACGGTCAAGAACTGAAACGACTGATCGCTGCCGGCACCGCATGGCTGGAGAAGAACGCTGCCCGCGTCAATGCCCTCAACGTCTTCCCGGTGCCCGATGGGGACACCGGAACCAACATGCTCCTGACCATGGAGGCAGCCATGGCCGAGATTGCCGCGAACCCGTCGCACCACGCCGGCGAGATTGCACGCGGTATCTCCCAGGGCGCGCTCATGGGCGCGCGTGGCAATTCGGGGGTGATCCTGTCTCAGATTCTGCGTGGCTTTGGCCGGGCGCTGGCAGACACGGAGGCCTTCAACGTTGACGGATTCACCAGGGCGCTCCGAGAAGGCAGCAACACAGCCTATAAAGCTGTCACCAACGCCGTCGAGGGCACCATCCTCACCGTCATCCGGGAAGTGGCAGATGAAGCGGAAGCCACCGTCCGCAAAACGGATGATCTCCTGCTCATGCTAGAACATGTCGTTGAAGCGGCCGATAAGGCCGTCGAGAAAACCCCCAGCTTGTTGAAGATACTGCACGAAGCCGGCGTCGTCGATGCGGGTGGCCTGGGGCTCCAGATCATCCTCGAGGGCGCCCTGCGGTACATGCGCGGGGAACCATTGGAGATCACTATGCCCACCGAACCCGTTCCGACAGCCGCCCTTCCTCGGGCCGGCGCTACCGAGATGGAGTACGGCTACTGCACCGAATTCGTGCTCCAGGGACAGCAGCTTGACTACGACCAAATTAAGCAAAACCTGCTGCAAATGGGCGACTCCGCCCTCATCGTCGGCGACGAGTATCTGATTCGCGTTCACATCCACACCTTCCGCCCCGGCCAGGTACTGGACTACGCCACCGAGCACGGAACGCTTCACAAGATCAAGATCGACAACATGCAGGAGCAACACGAACACTTCATCGGGCTCGATCTGGCAGAGGAAGCCGAGGAAGGCCCACAAGCAAGACCGGCACCCGAAACCGTCGCCGTCGAAGAACTGAGTGGCATCGCGGTCATCGCAGTTGTACCTGGCCCCGGTTTAGAAGATGTCTTCAAGAGTATGGGCGCCAGCGCGATCATCCGTGGCGGCCAGACCATGAATCCGAGCACCCAGGAACTGCTGGAAGCCATCAGCTCGGTAGACAGCGACCAGGTCATCCTGCTGCCCAACAACAAGAACGTGCTCATGGTGGCTGAACAGGCAGTTGAACTCGCCGATCGTCAGGTGCGCGTTGTTCCCACCCACACAGTACCCCAGGGAATTGCGGCGCTGCTGGCCCTCAACTACCAGGCCGGCCTGGACGAGAACACCGAAGCCATGACCCGCGCCATACGCGACATACAGACCGGCGAAATCACGCGCGCTGTTCGTTCGGTACAAATCGGTGGGTTGGAAGTTCAAGAGGGCGAAGTCATCGGCCTGCTCAACGGTCAACTGGTGACAGCCAACAACAATGTGGACGACATGGTCATGGAAATGCTGGAGCAGATGGACGCCGACCAGTACGAAATCATTACCATCTTCTACGGCGAAGACATCGCCCGCGAGCAAGCCGAAACGTTGGGCGAGCGAGTTCAAGCGGCCTATCCCGCGCAGGAGGTGGAAGTTGTCTCCGGCGGCCAGCCGTACTACCATTACATTCTATCAGCCGAGTGACCAGTGATCAGTGACCAGATCCTGATTACTGGTTACTGATCACTGGTCACTGATCACTGATCACTGTTCACCGACCATGAGCCAGGTTCGCATCGTCACAGACAGCATATCCGACATTCCGCCCGACATCTGCCGAGAGCTGGAGATCGAGGTGGTGCCGGCGGTTGTCGTCATCGGCGGGAAGACATATCGGGACAAGGTTGACGTGTCCGACGCCGAGTTCTATCGCCGACTGGTGGGAAGCGACGAACTTCCCACCACGTCGCAGCCGCCCGTGGGCGATTTTGAGATGGTCTACCGGCGACTGGCCCGGGAGACTGATCAGATCATCTCGATCCACATCCCGGACACCGTCAGCGGAACCCTGGACGCGGCACGCGCGGCTGCTGCCGTGATCGACAACGCCGAGATCACTGTGGTAGACTCGACGCAGATTGCCATGGCGGAGGGGTGGTTGACCATTCTGGCCGCGAGAGCAGCCCGGGCCGGCCGCGCTTTGGAAGAGATCCTTGACCTCATCGAGCGGACGATACCAAGATTGCGGCTGTGGGCCGTGCTCGATACCCTGGAATACGCGCGCCGGGGCGGGCGCATCGGGCGGGCGGCCGCCATGATGGGGGCCCTATTGCGCGTGAAACCGCTGGTCGCCTTCCAGAACAGCGAGCTTGTGCCGCTGGAAAATGCCCGTACCATGCGCCGGGCGGTAGACCGACTGATCCAGATCGCCGGCGACCGGCTACCGCTGGAAGAAGTGGCCGTCATTCACGCCGCCGCACCTGAGTTGGCCGCTCAGGTCCGGGAGCGGCTGGGAGCACTACATCCCATCGAACGCATTCTCATCACGGAAGCCGGCCCGGTAGTCGGCACCCACGCCGGCCCGGGCGCCGTTGGAATTGCGTGCGTTGTGGGCACAGACCAATAACGTGTAACACCATGAGGGGATCGGCATGTTGCCGGCATTAGAAAAACTCAACAAGGTCCTGGACCTGGAGCGAGACACGGGGTTTCGAGATCGAGCCGTGATCGGTGGGCTCAGGCGCTTCGTGGCCCGCTGGGAACAGGAAGCCCTGGAGACTATCGACGACGATCGCGCCCAACGTCAGGTGCGCATCATCAGCGAGCTGCTGCGCGGCTACGAGCACAAGGACATTGAGAGCCGCGAATCGACCGTGCGAGAAGCTTTGAAACAACTGCACAACCTCAGCGTACTGCAGTTGCAGATTGCTGAGGAGAGTTCGGACTCTTCAGACGGCGCTCCGCGCCAGACAGATGCAAAAGCCAGAGATCGTCAGGCGAGGAGGACGGGGCCACCACGCGCCCAACCGCAGCAGCCGACACCTCCTCCGCCCGCGCAGGTTCAAGAGCAGGTCGATCAGACTGATCCTCAGCAAGCTCTGCAACAAGCTCAGGACAGAGCACGGAGCACCCCGCGCGGGCGGCGCCGGCAACCGCGAGCCGATCTGGACCTCAACACGCCTGTGGAAAACCTGCAAGGAATCAGCGACACCTATCGTCGGCGACTGGGCCGGCTGGGCGTGCGAACCGTGGAAGACCTGTTATACCTCTTCCCCCGGCGCTACGACGACTTCAGCGCACTCAAGACCATAAACCAACTCGAATATGGCGAGGAAGTGACGATTGTCGGCACCGTCTGGGAATGCAACAACCGCCGCACGCGGAGCGGACAGAGCATCACCACCGCGATTTTCTCCGACGCAACCGGGACCATCGAGGCCACCTGGTTCAATCAACCGTACCTTGTCCGGCAACTGCGGCCCGGCCGCAAGATCGTCCTGAGCGGGCGAGTCGAGAAGTACCTGGGCCGGCTGACCTTCCAGGCACCCGAATGGGAGCCGCTGGAACAGAAGCTGGTACACACCGCCCGGCTGGTGCCCGTATACCCGTTGACCAAAGGCATCAGCGCGCGCTGGATGCGCCGCCTCATGAGCCGCGTTGTCGATGGATGGGCCGGCGCCCTCCAGGAGTACCTCCCCGAGCACGTCCGACAGCGAGAAAACCTGCTTCCCATCGACGAAGCGATGTACCAGATCCACTTCCCTGACAACTGGGACACCTTAAAGGAGGCACGACGCCGGCTCAGCTTCGACGAATTCTTGCTCATCCAGCTTGGCGTGCTCCGGCAGCGGCGTATCTGGCAGCAAGAAACCGGCCGGCCGATGGACATCCCGCGCGACATGCTGCAATCCATTCTGGAGACGCTTCCGTTCAAGCTGACCCGAGCCCAGGGCCGCGTGTTGAACGACATCCTGCGGGACCTGACACGCAAGCGCCCCATGAGCCGGCTCCTGCAAGGTGACGTCGGATCCGGCAAAACGGTCGTGGCCGTCGTCGCCATGCTCATGACCGTAGCCAACCGCGCTCAGGCAGCGATGATGGCACCCACGGAGATTCTGGCCGAGCAGCACTATCGCAATGTGACGAACCTGCTCGCTTCCCTCGCCGACGAACAACAAACGACGACTGACAAACGCCCTTCGCAATTCGCAATTCGCAACTCCCGATTCACAGTCCGGCTACTGACAGGTAGCCTGACGAAATCGGAAAAGGACGCCATCTATGACGAAATTGCGTCCGGCGAGGTTGACATTGTCATCGGGACCCACGCTCTGATCCAGGAGGGTGTGGAATTCAAGGACCTGGCCTTCGTCGTCATCGACGAGCAGCATCGATTCGGAGTTGGCCAGCGGGCTGCGTTGCGGCAGAAGGGCCTGTCCCGAGCAGGCGCCGGCGTATCGAGGGGTTATGCCCCGCACGTGCTGGTCATGACCGCCACGCCAATCCCCCGCACGCTGGCGCTGACGGTGTACGGCGACCTGGACATCTCGGTGATTGACGAGCTGCCACCAGGCCGGCAAACCATCCGCACACGCAAGGTGCTCCCCCGGGAGCGCGAGCGAGCGTACCAGTTCGTCCGGTCACAAATCGAAAAGGGCCGGCAAGCTTTCATCATCTGCCCACTCATCGAGGCATCGGACAAGATCGCGGCCAAGGCCGCCACCGAGGAATACGAGCGACTGCAAAAAGAAGTCTTCCCGAACCTGAGGCTGGGCCTGATGCACGGCCGGCTGAAAAATGCGGAAAAAGAAGCGGTCATGGCACAGTTCCGGGCCGGCGAGCTGGACATCCTGGTATCCACATCCGTCGTCGAGGTCGGCATCGACGTCCCCAATGCCACGGTGATGGTCATTGAGGGAGCGGACCGGTTTGGGCTGGCCCAACTTCACCAGTTCCGGGGCCGCGTCGGCCGGGGTGAGCACCAATCCTACTGCCTGCTGCTGGCCGACTCACCCTCGCGGAGTGCCCAGGCCCGGCTCGACGTTGTGGAGAGCACCCAGGACGGTTTCCGCCTGGCCGAAGAAGACCTCAAACTGCGCGGCCCTGGCGAGTTCTTCGGCACACGCCAGAGTGGCCTGCCGGATTTGAAAGCAGCCAAACTCAGCGATGTCCACATCCTGGAGACGGCCCGGGCAGAGGCCATGGAGATCTTTCGGCGCGACCCCGACCTGTCTGCATCGGAAAACGCCTTACTGGTCGAACGCGTTAACGAGTTCTGGCATGGTGAAGGCGACTTAAGCTGAAACTGAAACAAGCGAATGAAGATGATAACCGCAGTCTTTCCGGCAACCTTCGACCCGATCACCAACGGCCACATAGACATTGCCGAACGGGCCGCCGCTCTTTTCGACGAAGTCATCATGGCCGTTTTTGATCATGATCATCCCATCAAGAATCCACTATTTTCAACCGCAGAACGCATGAACATGGTAGCGGCCGCCGTCTCACATCTCAACAACGTGCGCGTAGATGCATATAGTGGTTTGACGGTCACATACGCACGTTTGCAAGGCGCAAGAGTTCTCATCCGTGGGCTACGCGTCGTATCAGATTTCGAGAACGAGTTCAAGATGGCCCACATGAATCGACAATTGACGCCTGACATTGAAACTGTCTGCCTGATGGCAAGCCCGGAGCACGCATTCCTTAGCTCAAGCCTTGTGAAAGAGGTCGCTCTACTCGGCGGGGACGTCTCGCCACTGGTACCGCCGGCCGTTGCCATCGCCCTGCAGGCAAAAGCGCAAGCGCTGGCAGCAGAGACCGCCCGAGTTCAAGGCTAGATCGGCGATCCGAAAGGGGTGATTATCATGGACATCGACTACCTGATTGACCAATTGGAATCCCTACGCGACCGCGGAATCCAGGTCCCCTTCACAAAGATGGTGCTGGTTGATGAGGAACAGTTTCTGCGACTCATTAACCAGTTGCGTATCTCCGTTCCGCAAGAGGTTCAGGAGGCCAGGCAAATCCGACAGGACAGGGACCGGGTCATCGCCCAGGCTCAGGAACGGGCACAGAACATCGTAGCCCTGGCCGAGCAGCAGGCAGAGGAATTGCTGGCAGAGCATCGCATCGCGCAGCGGGCCGAAGAACGCGAACAGGCTCTCCTGGCACATGCCTTCCAGGAGGCAGACGGCATTCGCGCTGAAGCCGACGCCTATGCACTCCGTGTCCTGGAGGAACTGGAAGAGCAACTGACAAGCTTTCAGGGGACGGTCCGCAACGGCATCGAACTCCTGCAGCAACGCCAGGTGGACAGTGCGTCCGCTGATGACGAGGGGGGGGAAGACACGCCAGAGGTCCCGGCCGAGACATCGGTTTCTTGACAGCCCAACCCATCTCGCCTATAATCATGTGCCGGGTTGGGCCTCCTGGAGCAGAGGCTCAATAACCCCACCGTCGAGAGGTACAGTTCGATGAGACTCTCAGCTCCGAAAGAGGCTTAACAACCGATGCAATTCAACGTCGCGCAACTACTTCGGGCACCAACGGGTAGTTCAAGACGCTACGATATCGATGAGCCGGCCAGTGAACTACAGACCCTGCTGGATGGTGATGAGGTCAAGGTACGAAGCCCGCTCCACGGCACCGTGACCCTGATGCATACCACCGACAGCATCCTGGTGACCGGCACGCTGGAGACCACCCTGGAGCTCGTTTGTGACCGTTGTCTTGAAGCTTTTGAAGCACCCGTGAAGATCGAGTTGGAGGAAAACTTCCGCCCCAGTATCGACATTAAGTCGGGGGCGGCACTACCTCGGATTGCCGGGGAGGAGCTTGCAACCCTCATCAACGGGCAGCACATCCTGGATCTTTCCGAGGTCATTCGGCAAGACACCCTGCTGGGCGTACCCATGCATCCCATTTGCCGGCCAGACTGCGCCGGCCTGTGCCCGCAGTGTGGCCAGAACCTGAACGAAGGCCAATGCGACTGCGAGATCGATACCATAGACCCACGCTGGTCAAAATTGCAGTTGCTGCTAACTGAAACATGAGCGAGTTGCCAGCGAAGAACATCAAATCAGGAGGCGAACCAATAAATGGCACCCCTACCCAAGCGGCGTGTGTCCCGTACGAGGCGGAACAAGCGCCGCACACATGACAGACTTTCGAGGCTTCACCTCGTAGAGTGTCCACAATGCCATAACTCACGGCTGCCACATCACGTCTGTCCGCATTGTGGCTTCTACCGTGGCGTTGAGGTCGTCGCAGTTGAGGAGGAATCTGGAAGCGAGTAGGCGGCCTACCCATCCCCAGACGCAACAGCACCGCCGCTATCATTCCGGCATTTCCCCTGAGCGCGAGCCAGGGCGTAAAACGTGAAGCGTGAAACGTGATAGCCTATGAACACCTGGAGTCGTATCCACGTTTCACGTTTCACGTTTCACGTCGTACGTCGTGAGAGTTGCGCTGTTTCCGTGCCCGCGGCTGTCACGCGGCCACTCTTCATTTGATGCCCGACAAACACACCATGACCACAAGACTTGCGTTTGTCTTTCCAGGACAGGGATCGCAGCAGGTCGGCATGGGACAAGACCTGTATGATGCCTTTCCTGAAGCCCGGAGCGTCTTCCAGGAAGCGAACGATATTCTCGGCATTGATCTTGCCCGCCTGTGTTTTCGCGGGCCAAAGGAAACGCTGGACGATACCGTGAATGCCCAGCCGGCCCTGTTGACCACCAGCATCGCCGCGCTGCGCACTCTGCAACATCATACGGAACTGCCCACGCCGGCCTTTGTCGCCGGGCACAGCATGGGCGAGTACAGCGCTCTGGTTGCCGCCGGCGCTCTCCGCTTTGCCGAGGGCCTGCGGCTGGTTCGGGAACGTGGGCGGCTCATGAAGCTGGCCGGCCAGCGCAGTCCAGGCGGCATGGCAGCGATCCTGGGCCTCGACGAACACACGGTCGCCGATATTTGTCAGCAGGCCGGCGATGTCCAGGTAGCCAACGACAACGCGCCCGGCCAGATTGTGATCTCCGGGACGTTCGATGGCATTGACCGGGCCATGGACCTGGCCCGCAAGGCCGGCGCCAAACGGGTGATCCGTCTGGCCGTCTCCATCGCCGCGCACTCCGTGCTGATGACTTCCATCGTCAATGAGTTCGCAGAGGCGGTAAAAGCAACGACCATCCAGACACCGAAAATCCCGGTAGTCAGCAATATCAGTGCCCGACCGCTCGACGACGTGCCGGCCATCCAGGAAGAACTGGTCCAGCAACTCACGCGGCCGGTGCGCTGGGTTGACTCAGTGCGTTACATGATAGAACAGGGCGCGGACACTTTTGTGGAGATTGGTTCGGGTAATGTGCTGGCCGGCCTCATCCGCCGCGTCGATCGAAGCGTCAAGCGGCTCAACGTAAGCGATCCGAGCGGCGTTGCCGATTTTAAGTCACTCGCAGGAGAACGATGATGATTGACCTCACGGGCAAAGTAGCGTTGGTGACAGGTGCATCGCGCGGCATCGGGCGGGCCATTGCCGAGAAACTGGCCGGCCAGGGTGCCAGCGTCGTTGTGAACTACAACACCAACAGAGAAGCGGCTGATGAAGTCGTCGAAGGGATCAAAGCGAACGGCGGGCAAGCCATCGCTATGCAGGGCGACGTGCGGGACGCGGGCGATGCCAAACGCCTGGTCAAGGCCACCCTGAACGAGTTTGGCCGACTGGACATCCTGGTCAACAACGCGGGCACAACCCGGGACAATTTGCTGGCCCTGATGAAAGAGGCCGACTGGGACCTGGTACTGGACACAAACCTCAAAGGCGCATATAATGTTACCAAGGCGGCCATTCGCCCGATGATGAAACAACGTAGCGGCCGGATTATCAACATCACATCGGTGGCCGGCGTTGCCGGGAACCCGGGGCAGGCCAACTACTCGGCTGCCAAGGCCGGTCTCATCGGCTTTACCAAGAGTGTGGCCAAGGAGATGGGTGCTCGGAACATCACCGCCAACGCCATCGCGCCGGGTTACGTCCCGACCGACCTGACGGCTGACCTGCCAGAGGACCTGATTCAACAGGCCGTGCAACTCACGCCATTGGGCCGGCTGGGCACCGTTGAAGATGTGGCCAACGCTGTGGCATTCCTGGCTTCCGATGAGGCAGGCTTTATCACGGGCCAGGTTCTACGCGTGGACGGCGGTATGGTCATCTGAGACATCGAGAGGGACCCATGGACAAGCAGTTGGGCAAGGTAACAATCGCACCCGAGGTATTGGTCACTATCGCCCGCCTCACGGCACTGAAGACACCGGGGGTTGGTCGCCTGGACACGCATATCATGGACGGTGTCAACCGCGTGTTCAAGAGAGGTGCGACCAACGGAGGCGTGAAGATTGAGGTCAACGGCGATTCCGTGTCTGTCGAGTTGCACGTGATTGCCGAACACGATGCCAATATGCTCGCCCTTGGCCAGCAAGTCCAGACGGCAATCAGCCGGGCCATCAGCGAAATGGTAGGGATGTCTGTCACTGAGGTCAACGTCTACATCCAGGATGTAATGCTACCGGGTGACAGAGAGGTAACGGAATGAAGGTTCGACGGCTTGCACGGCAACTGGCTCTCCAGGTGCTGTACGAAGTCGATGTTGCAAAACATAATCCGGCCAACGTCTTCGAGCAACGACTCGCAGACTACTCAGCGTTACCTGAAGATGGTATCACCTTCGCTCACGGGATTGTGCGAGGTGCCCTCGAGACTCAGTCAGAGCTGGACAAGATTATAGAGAAGATTGCTACGGAATGGCCGGTCGAACAGATGGCGGCCATCGACCGCAACATTTTGAGAATGGCGTTGTTCGAGTTGCGGGAAGGCGATGCTCCGATCAAGGTTGTGATTAACGAGGCCGTTGAACTGGCCAAGACGTTCGGAAGTGATAGTTCACGCCGGTTCGTCAACGGCGCCTTGGGAGCTTACGTATCCCGGCACAATGAGTTGTAGACGAAAAGGAAAGGGGTAGGGGATGTTTGGTCTGGGTCCTGCGGAGGTTATCCTGGTCCTCATCATCGCTCTGATTGTGTTTGGGCCAGGCCGCCTGCCCGAGATCGGGCAGGCATTGGGCAAATCAATTCGTGAGTTCCGCGATGCCTCAAGCGAGATCACGCAAGAGCTTTCGCGCGAGATAGAAGCAACGGAACGCGCCGCTCGCGGCGAGACACAACCCGCAAAGGAGGAGAAGCCGGCTGACGACGGTGCATGATTCAGTCGCAGACAGTACCATCCTGACAGGCACCGTCGAAGACCTCACCCCGGGTGAGTCAGTCACCATCGACGGTGACACATACCGCCTCGCTTCGGCGGCCAACGTGGAGCCCAACATCGACGTGGGCCGGCAAGTCCAGGCGATCATAGACGATGCTGGCCTGGTGACATCTGTCACTGCCGTGGAGCCCCCGGCACCGCCAGCATCGCCTCCCCCGCCGCCGACTCACGAACCGGAGCCCGAGCCGCAGCCGGACGACGAAGTCCGGATGACGCTCATCGAGCATCTGGAGGAACTTCGCCAGCGCCTGATCAAATCCGTCATTGCGCTGACCGTCACCACTGCCTTCAGCCTGGTCTTCGCCAAGCAGGTCCTCGAAGCATTCAGATCCCTGCTGCCAGGCGACGCGCCACTCCAGGCATTCACCCCCACCGAGACGTACATCGTCTACTTCAAGGTAGCTCTGATGTGCGGCCTGGCCTTCGCCATGCCGATCATCGTGTATCAGTTCGTCGCTTTTGTAACACCAGGCCTGACACGCAAGGAGCGGCGCTGGCTGTACTTCGTGGCTCCGCTGGCGGGCGTGCTGTTCGTACTGGGCCTGCTCTTTGCCTACTTCGTGATCCTGCCCTTCGGCCTGCCAATCCTCCAGGGGTTCCTGTCGGACCTTGTCGTCCAGCAGTGGCGCCTCGACTACTACGTATCCTTTGTGGTCCGCTTTCTCATCATCACCGGCCTGATTTTCGAGACGCCACTGGTCATCTTCTTCCTGTCCAAGGTGGGTGTCGTCAGCCCTCAGCGCCTGGCCCGCAGCCGGCGCTACGCCGTTGTCGTAGCCGCTGCCGTGGCCGCCGTCCTCACACCGACCACCGATCCTTTCACCATGCTGCTGGTCATGGGACCTATGATTCTGCTATACGAGTTCGGCATCCTGCTGGCACGATTCGCCTAGCACTGCAAGAGACAGCCCTCAAGAGCTGAAGATGGTACGTTACTACTCAGGCACCCTCCCGCAGGTTACCATGCACAATGGCTTTGCATCCGAAAAACGGTCTTGAAGCAATGATCCTCAGCCAGAAAGGCTCCAAACCTGCGGGAGGGTGAGTAGCAGCGACGGCACTTGGCTGAATCCACTCAGTGGAGCAGCCAGAGCGTGAAACGTGATGACTGTACTTGATGTCGAATCCTCACGTTTCACGTTTCACATTTTACGCGGTCTGATGTCAAGAACGAGCTAGTTGAGACGAAAGGGGTTCAAGGAACTCATGGCACGTGACAAAGTCGTCATCATGGGCGCAGCGGGGCGCGATTTCCACAACTTCAATGTCTACTTCCGCGACAACCCGGATTACCAGGTCGTCGCATTCACGGCGACTCAGATACCGAACATCGCCGGCCGGCAGTACCCCCCCGATCTGGCCGGCGACCTCTACCCGGACGGCATCCCCATCCTGCCGGAGTCTGAGCTGACCGACCTGATTCAGCGGGAACGCATCGACCAGGTCGTCTTTTCCTACAGCGACGTCTCGCACCTGTACGTGATGCATGAAGCCAGCCGGGTCCTGGCCGCCGGCGCCGATTTTCGACTGCTCGGCCCACACCACACCATGCTGCAGAGCCGCCGACCTGTGGTGGCCGTGTGTGCTGTCCGCACCGGCGCCGGCAAGAGCCAGACCAGCCGGCACGTGGCCGGCGTCCTGCGCGATCTCGGCCACCGCGTCGTGGTGGTGCGCCACCCCATGCCGTACGGCGACCTCTCGGCCATGGCCGTGCAACGCTTCGAGACCTACGA
This sequence comes from uncultured Anaerolineales bacterium, assembly GCA_964532665.1. GTDB lineage: Bacteria > Chloroflexota > Anaerolineae > Epilineales > JAANWY01 > CAZHMV01. Next base: position 51,566 of record CAZHMV010000007.1, on the reverse strand, counting down.
CGACCTGGCACGCTACGACATCACCATCGAGGAACGTGAGGAATACGAACCTCATCTGGCCCATGGCACAGTAGTCTATGCCGGCGTGGACTACGAAAAAATCTTGCGCCAGGCCGAAGATGAGGCCGACATCATCTTGTGGGACGGCGGGAACAACGACTTCCCCTTCTTCCAGCCCGATCTGCTCATCACCCTGGTCGATCCGCACCGGGCCGGCCACGAGGTGCAATACTACCCCGGCGAGACCACGCTGCGCCTGGCCGACGTGGTGGTAATCAACAAGATGGACACCGCCCCCCCCGAGGGCATCAACACCGTCCGCCACAACATTCAGGAGGTGAATCCGGGCGCTATCGTGGTCGAAGCCGTATCTCCCATCTCAGTTGACGACCCGGCGTCGATTCGGGGAGCCCGGGTGCTGGTGGTCGAAGATGGTCCGACACTGACCCACGGCGGGATGAAGTACGGTGCCGGCGTGGTGGCTGCCCGGCGATACGGAGCCGCCGAAATCGTCAATCCGCGGCCGTACGCTGTCGGCTCGATTGCAGAGACATTCGAGACATACCCCGAAACGGGGCCGGTGCTACCGGCCATGGGATACAGCGACCAGCAGATCCGAGAGTTGGAAGAGACCATCCACGCCGCGCCGGCCGACCAGGTGCTCATCGCCACCCCCATCGATCTGGGCCGGCTCATCCAGATCGACAAGCCGGCACATCGCGTGCGCTACGAGCTACAGGTGATAGGCCGGCCGACGCTGGAAGAGATTATTCGCGAGCGGTTTGAGGTGCTGTGAGGACACCCCACCTATGAGACGCACTGCTCACCCGCTGCTGACACTCATCATCGCCATCTACATCGCCCTGGGAATCGCGTACGCGGTTGACACGCCGGCATGGCAGGTGCCCGATGAGCCGGCCCACTACAACTACATCGCCGATCTGGCCCACACGGGCCGGCTACCCGTCCTGGAACCCGGCGACTACCCCGCCGGGTACCTGGAGGAAATCAAGCACGCGAGGTTCCCGCCGTCGATGTCCATCGACAGCATCGCCTACGAGGCCTGGCAGCCGCCCCTGTACTACCTGTTGGCCACGCCGCTCTTCCTGGCAACCGCCGGCCTGCCCACGGCCACCCAGGTCATCGCGCTGCGCCTGATCTCTGTCGCCGCTGGCGCCGTGCTGCTGTACACCACATACCAGTTGGTGAAGGTGATCTTTGGCAACGACGAACTGCTGGCCCTGGCGACGACAACTCTGGTGGCCTTCATCCCGATGCACATCGCCATCAGCGCCGGCATCAACAACGACACGCTGGCCGAACTGATCATCGCCGGCATTCTGCTGGTGAGCCTGCTGCGGCTGCAGGGCCGTATTCCACGCCGAAGATTTGTGATCAGCGGCGGCATCCTGTACGGCCTAGGACTGCTCACCAAAGGCACCGTCTATCCATCGGCTGCGATCCTGCTGGCAGCCGAAGTCGGGCACTGGTGGCTGGAGGGGGGTGACCAATCGAAACCCCGCCTCGTTTCCCTGTTTTTCCTTTTTTCCATTTCCCTCGCCCTGTCTGCGTGGTGGTTTGTCCGCAACGCGGTGGTGTACGGCGGCCTGGACATCTTCGGACGGCAACGTCACGACATAGTGGTGGTCGGACAGCCCCGCACCGCGGATTGGATCGCGAGCCTGGGCTGGGCAGCCTACTGGAACCGGGCCTGGAATTTCACATTCAAGAGCTTCTGGGGCGTCTTCGGCTGGATGGGCGTGTTCATGGACCAACGCATATACACGGGCCTGCTAATTCTGACTGCCCTGAGCGTGGCCGGCTTCGTGCTATTTCTGGCCCGAGCAATCCGGCATCCAGACCGCCTCAGCAGCCGGCAATGGGCATCACTGGGGTTGCTAGCCTTGAGCATCATCCTGACATTCGGCACCTACGTGTGGTACAATCTCACCTTTGTACAGCACCAGGGACGCTACCTGTTCCCGGCGTTGGTACCCATGGCGCTGTTTGCCGCGCTGGGGTTCCGAAATCTGGTGCCTCGGGTCCTCCAGCCGGCGGCGCTGGGCCTGCTCATTGCTGGCCTGGTTGCGCTGGATCTCATCAGCCTGATGTGGTTCATCATTCCCAACCTGTAGGAAATGGACAGTGAAAAGACACCTGCCGAACGACTACGACATCATCATCGTCGGTGGCGGGCCGGCCGGCCTGTCCACCGGCCTGAGCCTGGAGCGACTCGACCGCCGGCTAGCTGAGCGCACGCTGATCCTGGAACGCGAGACGTACCCCAGGGAGAAGCTGTGTGGCGGCGGCATTACCCGGCCGGCAGATGCCTACCTGGCAAGCCTGGACGTGTACATCGATGTGCCATCGGTGCCCATCCACGCGGCGCGCTTCCAGTACGCCGGCCGCGCCTTCACGATTCGATCACCTAACCTGTTTCGCGTGGTGCGGCGCGATGAGTTTGATGCAGCGCTGGCTGAAGTGGCCCGGCAGCGGGGACTCCAGGTGTGCGACGGCGTGCGGGTGATCGACGTGCGCCGGCACAACGGGGCCGTGGAGGTCGAAACCGGCCAGGGAACGCTCAGCGCCCGCGCGGTCGTCGCGGCTGACGGCGCTAACAGCACGGTTCGACAGAAAATGGGTCTGAATCAGCCGCCCAACCGCATCTCGCGCCTGATGGAAATCCTGACGCCAGAAGATCCGCAGACCACGCCGGCGTTCGTCGAGCACACGGCCATTCTCGACTTCGACTGTGTGCCCGAGGGAGTCCAGGGATATGTGTGGGACTTTCCCAGCCTTATCGACGGCCAGGCGTATATGAATCGCGGCATCTTCGACTCTCGAGTCCACCCGAACCTGCGCGGCAATCTGCGACGAGCCCTCCACCAGGCTCTCCAGATGCGCCAGCGCGACCTGGCAGATTACGAACTGAAGGGACACCCCGAACGCTGGTTCGATCGGAAGACAACCTTCGCCGTGCCAGGCGTGCTGCTGGTTGGCGACGCGGCCGGCGTGGACCCCCTCTTCGGCGAGGGAATCTCCCACGCCCTGATGTACGGCGGCCTGGCTGCTCAGGAGATAGCGCACGCCTTCACCCACGGCGACTTCAGCTTTGCCGGCTACCGGCAGCGCATTCTGAAGAGCCACCTCGGCCGCGACCTCACGTTAAAAACCCGCCTCGCCAGGCTGGCGTACGGCCCCTTCCACCACCGGCGAATCCTGCACCTGTGCTGGATCCTCGGCGACCGCATCATCAGCCGATACCTGACCTGGCACCTGAATCGTGGCGAACATGCGCTCGCAGCCACTCCCCCTCCTGCCACGTAAGATCGTGATCCTGGCGACATCCTAGTTGGCGAGGACCGGGCTACGTTACGAATCGGGGAAGGAGTTGCGAAGTGAAGAGGATTGGTGGGCTTTTTCTGGCCGTTCTCCTTGTGGTGTTGGTTTTGCTCGTGAGCAGCACAGGACATGGGAATAACATCTACGCTCAATCGACGGAGGACCCGGGAAGCACAAAAGCGGTGATCTTCACGTGTATCCCGTTGGGACGCCTTCAGGATGGCCTTTCTGTTGAACGTATCAGTAGCAGCACCGGAGCATCTTCGGTCAGCTTGAGAACCGACTGCGCTCAAGCGCTGGCAGATCTTCTCAATGAAGGCTACGGCGTGGCCGATGTTGAGTTCTTTGCCGGCAACCAGATCCTGTACACCATGATAAAAGAATAGTTGCCGCCGCTGAGAGCGTCATAACCTGCCCCCGTCGTGGGCAAGACATGGAGTATGAGCCGGCTGAATGGCCGGCTTCTTTGTTGGCATCAAGATGATATGGTATAATCAATACTTGGGAATTTCTTTTGACCACCCTCCCGCAGGTTTTGATTATGTTATGCAACATACGCTCCAAGCCGATCTTGACGTCTAATCGATAACCTACGGGAGGGTTAGCGTTGAGTTCTCCCAAGTACTGATAACAGAAACCGTCGAAGTCGCCGAACACGCTGGGAAGCGCTGCACCCTCGGCGAAAAAAGGCTGGAAAGAGGAGAAAGGAATTGCAGTGTCTTGCGCCGCAGAGGAGGCCCGCATCATGCACGCCACTTTTCTCCATTCTCCGTTCTGCCGCTTCCATCCCTTGGCCCCTATTCTACGCGCCCTGACCCTGGTCCTGCTCGTGCTGATGAGTGCGGGTTGCCAGATAGTCAGAACACAGCAGACGCCGACCGTCCCGCCAGCACCGACAATCACAGGAGCCACCGCGACGGTGATCCTCCCGACACCGCCGCCGGGGGCCACGCTGACCGCCATGGTGGAAGCCTACCGACGTACACGCACGCCGGCCAGCGTTGGCCCCCGGCCGGCCACACCGCTCCCAAGCGCCACCTCGCAGCCTGCCACGACCCCCTCACCGACAACGCTCAGCACCGGCCCGTCCATCCGCGTCGTACAGGAGGTGGCCGAGCCCGGGGCATCCGTCGAGGTTCACGGAACCGGCTGGCAGCCGGCAGAAGAGATTGACCTCGGAATCGGTTCGACAATCCAGCAGGCCGAGATCACAAGCAGGGCGGGGACGGCAGGCGGGGACGGCACCTTCGCGGCAACGCTGACGGTGCCGTCCAACCTGACCAGCATGGATGCCGTCATCATTGCCCAGAGTGCCGATGGCCGGCGTCGTGCAGTTACCCGACTGTATCTGGTAAACCCAACGGAGACCGCCTCGCCACTGCCTCCCAGCCCTACCCCAACGTCACCACCGACCGCGACGCCCACACCCGCGTTCCAGGGCTGGCGCGGTGAGTATTATGACAATCCCAACGTTGAAGGAGACCCGGTACAGGTTCGTGACGATAGCGTGATCGATTTCGACTGGGGACAGGGCACACCGGCGGCGGATGTGCCGGCCGACGCCTTCTCCGTGCGTTGGACCCGCCAGTTCGACTTCCCGTCCGGCGGGTATCAATTCGATATCGAAGTCGATGATGGCGTTCGGGTATTCATCGATGGTCAATTGGTGCTGGATGAGTGGAAAGTCACCTCAACGACGTCCTATGGCTTCCAGCGGGTTCTCGACGGGCCGACGGAGATTCGCGTGGAGTATTTCGATGCCGGCGGGAACGCAACGATCCGGTTTCAATGGCACTACCTGGGCCGATACCCGAACTGGCGGGGCGCATATTATGCCAACCGGTCCCTCTCGGGTGCGCCCGCAGTCGTTCGAAATGACCTCGATGTCAACTTCGCCTGGGCCGATAGTAGCCCGGCCCCTCAGATTCCTCCGGACAACTTCTCAGCGCGCTGGACTCGAACTGCATCGTTCGATGCCGGCACGTACCGATTCCACGCGCGGGCCGACGATGGCGTGCGGGTGTGGATAGGCGGCCAATTGATCATTGATGAGTGGCATACCTCGACCGGCGAAACGGACTACACAGCGGACATCTATCTTTCCAGCGGGGGTCGAGAGATTCGCATTGAATACTACGAGGCCGGCGGCAAGGCCGAAGTGCGCGTATGGTGGGAGAACCTGGACGCATACGCCGGCTGGCGTGGCGCCTATTACGACAACCGGTCGCTGTCAGGTGCGCCGGCCTTCGTGCGCGATGATGCGGACATCGACTTCGACTGGGAGAAGGGCAGCCCCGATGACATCGGACCCGACAACTTCTCTGTCCGCTGGACGGACCGCCGTGGCTTTGAGACAGCCACGTATCGTTTCTTCGCCGAGCACGACGATGGGGCGCGGGTCTGGGTGGATGGCCGGCTGGTCATTGACGAGTGGTACGAGACCGGCCCGGTGACTCACCGGGGAGACGTGGAACTCACGGCCGGCTCCCACGAGGTACGTGTGGACTACTTCGAGGCCACCGGCGAAGCCAGTATCCGTGTGTGGTGGGAGCTAGCGCCGTACCGCTAGCGTAGAACCTAAAGGTTTCAGAAACCTTTAGGTTCTCACCACCTGGTTCTTGCCCCGAGCCTTGGCCCGATACATCATACCGTCGGCGGCAATCAGGAGTTCCGCTGCACTGCTGGTACGATCCAGGTAGCCTGCTACACCGATACTCACGGTCAACGGCGAGAGAAAGGGCACGTTCCGCGTGCGGTTTTCCACAATCCGACGGATGCGCTCGGCAACTCGCGCCGCCTCCTCAGTAGGTGTCTCCGGCAAAATAATCGCAAACTCCTCACCGCCATAACGCGCGATGAGGTCCCCTCGCCGACATCCCTGTCTCAGAAGCTGTGCAATACCTTGCAAGGCCTCATCACCGGCTACATGCCCATGTCGATCATTGTAGCCCTTGAAACCATCCACATCGATGATCAGCAGCGCCAATCGATGGCCATAGCGCTGAGCACGCTCAACCTCCCGTTCCAACAACTCATGAAAGTGGCGATGATTGTACAAGCCGGTTAGACCATCATGGGTCGCCAATCTCTCAAGCTCCTCGTACAGCCGCGCATTCTCCAGCGCCACGGCCGCCTGCCCGGCAAGCAAAGTCAGGAGCCATGCATCCGCTTCACTAAATGTACGCCCCGACTTGCCTTCAGACATGGACAGCGCCCCCAGAACCCGCCCCTCATACTTCAGGGGCACTGAGATGGAGGCCCGAAAGGGTACGTCAGCGTACTGAGCAGATCGGCCTTCCCACGCGGCGTAGTCATCAACCCAAATCGGTTCGCCCGTCTGGACGACGCGGCCGGCGAGTCCCTCACCTAGCGCCAGGTGGACTGGGCCCACGAAACCTTCAGCCAGCCCCACTGCGACGGTGAGGGTAAGCTGCTTTGTCACCGGATCGTACAGGTAGATTCCGGCACCAGAAGCACCAATTAGATCAGACGCCCGGCGAACGATGTCTTCCAACACATCCTCAATCCTGCGCCGACCCAGCAAATCTATGGAGATTTCGTGGATCGCTGCCAGAGCTTCCAACTGGTGCTTCGTCCGCGCATACAACTGTGCGTTTTCCAGGACGATGGCAGCATGTTGCGCAAAGGTCATGATGGTCTGAGCATCCTCTGCGTCGTAGGCTCCGACCTCGCGGCTGTCCACTGTCAGGCATCCGATGACCCGATCCCGAACAATCAGGGGAGCAAGCACCCAGCCGCCCACATCACCGGTACCCCCAACGCCCTTGAATCGTGGGTCTGCCCTGGCGTCCACCAGAACCACAGGTTGGCCAGTTCGCTGCCCCTCCTGAAACAACGGGTCGTTGACGGGCAGGGTGACTTCCATGTCGGGTGCAGGGGTGCCGTGCTTGCGCGCCGCGAGTGCCTGGAGACGATCCCCATCCACCAGCCACACCGCAGCGCTATCGTACGTAACCACGCGTTTCAACTCGACCAGGATCCGATCAAGGGCCTCATCCAGATCGAGGCTGCTGCTGACGGTCCGGGCGATCTCGTCCAACGTATGGAGCTTTGTCAGTTGCTGTTCCTGCTGGCGGAAGAGATGCGCATTCTGCAGAGCAACCCCCAGTTGGTCAGCCAGTGTCTGGATCACAACCACATCGTTCTCATCAAAGGCATTGGTACGATCACTCTGGACGTCGAGCACACCCATCACGCGGCCGGCCGCCTTGATCGGCGCAGATAACTCCGAACCACGGGGCTCTCCGCTCACCGCGTGAAAGTAGTCAGGGTCCTGAGTGACATCATTAGACAGGGCGACCTGGCCAGTGCGCGCACAGCGCCCGATGATGCCTTCAGAGACCGGCTGGCGGTATTCCCCAGGGCTCATGTTACAGAATACGCCGGCAACGGCCTTCAGTTCCAACACCTCGCCGGTTACATCCAGCAACAACGTCGCCACGTCCTGGTAGCCGAAGTCCGCCTGAAGAGACGTGACAACGCGCTCCAGAACAGCATCCACGTCCAGCGTGTCTGCAATGCGCCGGGCTACCTCGTTGATGAGTGCCAACTGGCGCACGCGCATTCGTTCCGCAGTGTATAGACGTGCGTTCTCCACGGCCACGCCAATCTGTTCGCCAATGGCCGCCAGGAATTCCAGATCCACGGTACAGAACTTACGGGGGCGCCGGCTGGCGATCACGATCGCACCACTCAACCGCTCTCTGGATTTCAGCGGTACGTAGGCAGCGGATTGCAGCCCTTCTTCGATCACCGCCTCACGGGATGGACGACGTAGCGCGCCGATGTCTTCCAGAATGATCAGCCGGCCGTGACGGGCCATCTGGCCCCACCAGCCGACACCGGCTGGAATGCGGTTGATGTCCGGATGTTGAGCGAAGTCGTCGGAGACGCCTTTTACGGTCGCAAGAACCAGGTCGCCTGATCGGGGTTCCCGCAGATACACCGCACAGCCGTCAGCGCCAGTTACAGCCAACACCTGATCGACGGCCTCGCGAATAACCGTGTCCAGTTCCAAAGAATGGCCCACAGCCATTGCGACAGCGTTGAGGGCTTCGAGTTCGCGAGTCCGCTTTTCCAAATGGTTGTCAACAGGTGATGCTGAATCAGGCATGACGTCTGACTCGGTAAAGCTCAAGGCCGGGGCAGGTCCGGGGACGATAATCTAGGCAAACAGATTATATCATGCGCCTACAAGGGTGTCAATCAGAAGGGGCACCACGAGAAAGCGGGAGGGCCCCTCTGGGACTCCTCCCGCTCCGTCGGCGTATCAGTCACGAATGACAGGCTAGCCGCGCGCCGCTTCAAAGCGCCGGGCGACTTCGGGCCAGTTGACGACGTTCCACCAGGCGTTGACGTACTCGCCGCGCTTGTTCTGATACTTCAGGTAATAGGCGTGCTCCCACACATCAATGCCGAGAATCGGTGTCTGCCCATCCATGAGAGGGCTATCCTGGTTCGGCGTGGAAATAACAGAAAGATTGGTACCACCGACGACGAGCCAGGCCCAACCCGAGCCAAAGCGTCCGAGCGCCGCCTTCGTGAACTCATCCCGAAAAGCGTCGAAGCTGCCGAAGGCTGAACTGATCGCATTCGCCAGGGCACCCTTGGGCTGTCCGCCACCGCTGGGGCTCATGACCTGCCAGAACAATGAGTGGTTCGCATGTCCACCGCCGTTGTTCCGCACCGCCGTGCGAATACTCTCTGGCACACTGTTAATGTCGCGTAGAACATTCTCGATACTCTTAGCCGCCAGAGCTGGGTGCCCCTCCAGCGCAGCGTTCACTTTTCCGACATAGCCGGCATGGTGCCGGTCGTGGTGAATCTCCATCGTCCGGGCGTCAATATGCGGTTCCAGTGCATCAAAAGCATACGGCAAGTCGGGAAGTTGATAAGCCATTGTGTGATCTCCTTTCACTTATGTCCACTCTGCTATGCCAGAGCGGCGTCGAGCTCGATCTCCAGGCCGCCGCGCAGCGCGTTCGATACGGGACAGCCGGCCTCGGCCTCTTCTGCGATCTGTTTGAATGTGGTTTCGTCAATGCCCTCTAACCGCCCGCGCGTTTCGAGGCGCATCTTCGTGATCCTGAAGCCGCCCGTTTCCTGACGAGTCAGCGAGCAGGTGGCTCGTGTGTGGATTTGCTGGGGCTGATAACCTTTGCTCTCAAGTGTGGCTGCAAATGCCATGCTGTAGCAAGCAGCGTGGGCTGCCGCAATCAGTTCTTCGGGGTTCGTGCCGGCAGTCTCCTCAAACCGCGTGCCAAAGCTGTAGGGCGTGTCGCTGAGAACACCACTGGCGCTGCTGATCTGGCCGGTCCCGCCACGCAGACCGCCATTCCATCTCCCTTCTCCACTACGCTTGATCTCCACCATTACAACGGAACTCCTTTCTAATGAACAGAGGCGCCAATACCACTAAAGCGAACTCAATTATACACAGAAGTTCCGGTAGTGTCAATTAGATAAGCAACTATGTTAATGACAAAGGCAATCATTCACCCTCCCGCAGGTTTAGCCCCTCTCTGGCCAAGCATCGCTGCTCTCGGTTCCTGTTTGAGGGGCAAAACCGCTGCTCGTTGCAACCTGCGGGAGGGTGAGCAGTTAACCTTCACCCGGAATGCCGCCCCGGGTCATAGCATAAACATCCAGGTACTCGTCCAGTTGCTCGGGCGTCAGGTCGGTCATCTTGCGCGCGACTTCGCGGACGCGCCGGCCCTCGGCCATGGCCTGCTTTGCGATCCGGGCTGCCAGATCGTAGCCGATGTGCGGAGCCAGAGCAGTAACCAGAATTGGATTCTTCTCGACGAGGTTCTCCATGTGCTCACGATTGACCGTGAAACCGGCCACCGCCTTGTCGGCCAGCACGCGGCTGGCGTTGGCCAGGACGGTGATGGACTGCAACAGATTGTGCGCGATGAGCGGCAGCATCAGGTTGAGTTCAAAATTACCCGACTGCCCGCCGATGGTGATCGCCACATCATTGCCGATGACCTGGGCGCAGACCAGCGTCACGGCCTCTGCGATGACCGGGTTGATCTTGCCCGGCATGATGGACGAGCCTGGCTGAGTGGCCGGCAAGGTGATCTCGGCCAGGCCGGCCTGCGGACCCGAGTTCATCCAGCGGAAGTCGTTGGCAATCTTCATCAGTGAGGCGGCGACGGTTTTGAGTTGGCCGCTCAGTTCGACAGCAGCATCCTGGCCGGCCTGGGCCTCGAAGTGGTTGCCTGCCTCGCGGAAGGGCAATCCAGTCAGCTCGACCAACGCGGCAGCCACGCGAGCGCCGAACTCCGGATGCGCGTTAATGCCTGTGCCAACGGCCGTGCCGCCAATGGCCAGTTCCGCCAAGCGCGGCAGCGTTGCCTCAATCCGGCGGACACCATGGTCAACCTGACTCGCATGACCCGACAGTTGCTGACCGAGTCGGATGGGCATGGCATCCATAAGGTGGGTCCGCCCCGTCTTGACCACATCATCGAACTCTGCTGCCCGTCGGAGCAAGATGTCGCGCAGGTGGCGCAGGGCCGGCAACAGATCCTCCGTCACCCCCAGATACGCAGACACGTGGATGGCAGTGGGAATCACGTCGTTGGACGACTGCCCCTTGTTGACGTGGTCGTTGGGGTGAACTGGCTTCTTGGATCCCACCTCTCCGCCCAGGATCTGGATTGCCCGGTTAGAGATCACCTCGTTGGCATTCATGTTCGTCGATGTGCCCGACCCGGTCTGGTACACGTCGATAGGGAACTGATCATCCAACTGCCCGTCGATGACCTCCTGAGCAGCCTGCCGGATGGCGCCGGCCACCTCCGCGTCCAACAGCCCCAGATCCTCATTGGCCCGAGCAGCCGCGTACTTGATCAAACCCAGGGCGCGGATAAACACGCGCGGGAAGGTAATGCCGCTGATGGGAAAATTCTCCACCGCGCGCTGTGTCTGCGCGCCGTACAGGGCATGGGCCGGCACGCCGACCTCTCCCAGGGAGTCTCTTTCAGTTCGTGTTTCCATCGCCTACATTCCTTTCATGGCTACGATTTGTCGATTGTGTTCTTGACACCGCTACCATCCTAGCATATACTGATGACACGCGCAAACGGGCCGTAGGGGCGAGGCAAGCGGGTTGGAACTCCCCATTCCAGACGAAATCGTCACCCCGCCTGCCTCGTCCCTACCAAGAAAGGTCAGGAGATCACTATGTGCGGACGGTTTACACTCGCAGCAACAATCGAAGACATCGCTGCCGAATTCGGTGTAGCCGACGTCTCCGTCGAACACGAGCCGCGCTACAACATCGCTCCCACACAACAAGTTCTGGCTCTGGTCAAGAACGGGGGACGCCGGCTGGAGCAGTTTCGATGGGGCCTGGTGCCTCACTGGGCTAAGGGGCCTGACACGCGCTACAGCATGATCAACGCACGAGCCGAGACGATCGCCGAGAAGCCCAGCTATCGGGTCCCGTTTGCGAAACGCCGCTGTCTCGTGCTGGCGGATGGCTTCTACGAGTGGCAGAAAATCGGCGACAGGAAGGTGCCAATGTATGTTCGACTGAAATCGGGGCGGCCATTTGGCCTGGCCGGCCTGTGGGATGTGTGGGAGCCGGCCGACGGGGGCGAACCGCTCAAGAGTTGCACCATCATCACAACAACGCCCAACCAGTTACTGAGACCGATTCACGATCGGATGCCCGTAATCCTGCCGCACGACGTGATCGATGACTGGCTGGCCCTTGACGGTTCGAAGCAAGATCAGCTTCTGTCGCTGCTGAAGCCGTATCCTGAAACAGAGATGGAGGCCTACGCTGTATCGCGTTACGTCAACTCCCCCTCTAACGACTCGCCCAGATGCATTCAGCCAGCGTGACACGGTGAACGTGATTCCCGGTCAACCTCTACCCATCTCGTGAAACGTGAAACATAAAACGTGATGGCCAGTCCATGCATGTAGGAATTCTCACGTTTTACGTTTCACGTTTCACGTCCCGGGCTGCTACGCGGCAATCAGTCGCTCAAACACCTCACGCGATTTCGCCAGGACGTCATCGTGCAGGCTCCGGCCGTGGCTGTCCATGGTGACGACGGCCGGGAAGTTCTCAACGCGAATCCTCCAGAATGCCTCGGGTACACCGAATTCCATCTTGTAAACGTCAAGGACTTCTACGACGGCATTGGCAATCAGTGAGGCGGCACCGCCCACTGCCTGCAGGTAGACTGCGCCAAAGTCCTGGCAAGCCTTCAAAGTATTCGGTCCCATGCCCCCCTTACCGATGACGGCCCTCAGATTGAAGTGCTCAATCACCTCGGGCTGATACACTTCCTCGCGGATGCTGGTGGTCGGGCCGGCGGCCACAAAGCGCCAGACCCCATTGTCCTTCGCGACAATTGGTCCGCAATGATAGATCACTCCCCCATCCAAATCGGCCTTCAGTTTTTCGTACATTTCCTGCTCCGAGGCCGGCACCTGATCGGTTCGGATGAAGTTTTCGATCATGTACTTGTGAGCCGCGTCCCGCGCAGTGAGCATGATGCCAGACACGCTCACCGTGTCCCCCACGTGCAGTGAACGGATTTCCTCTTCGGAGATGGGAATGGTCAGGTCAATCAATTTGCACCTCCCCGTCGCGGTAGGTCAATGTGCGGCGCCGGTCGGCCCAGCACATGTAGGAAACGGATACGTAGTAGCAGGCCGGCAAGCGATGCAGAACGTCCAACTGAACATCCAGAACAGTCGTCTTGCCACCGAGCCCCATGGGGCCAATGCCCAACTGATTGGCCTCTTCGTAAATGCGCTTCTCCAGCTCTGCCAGCTCCGGCTTCTCATTACGCTGACCCAGCGGCCTGAACAATTGCTCTTTGCTCCGAACGTATCCCGAACCACGATCGCCGCCAACAGCAATACCCAGGACGCCAGGTGCACATCCCTTGCCCTGAGCATTCTGGACGGCATCCAACACGACCTTGCGCACACCTTCCAGATCGCGGCCGGCACTGAACTTCGCATCGGGCAACTTGTACTGGGCGCCGACGTTTTCGCAGCCCCCGCCCTTCAACAGCAGATTGACCTTCAGATAATCCTCTTCCCACTCCTGAAAGTGGATGGACGGGAAATCGTTGCCCAGGTTGTTGCCACTGTTCTGTCCCGTCAGGCTATCCACCGCATTGGGTCGCAGGTACGCCTTCGCCGTCGCAGTAGCAACAGCATCGCGGATTTGCTCTCGCAACGCGATGGTAGACCAGCCGGCCGGGTAGTGCACGTAGAAGATGGGCGTGCCGGTATCCTGGCAAATCGGGGTGCTCTGCCTTCGCGCCAACTCCACATTCTCCAGAATGGTGTCCAGGACGGCTGTCGCCGGCGTATTCGGATCTTCGTGCTCCTTGGCCTCGCGGATGGCGTTCTCGACATCTGGACGCAGATCGGTGGCGGCACGACGCACAAGCTCAACAAAATGCTCGGTCAAATCTTCCATACAGATCATGCCTCCTCTGTGTGGGCTCCTTCATCGGTCGTTACCCACTAACATACCCGACGAAGGTCTAATTCAGGTCTTGGGAAAGTCCAAAGTGTGTCGTAACTACTCGGCCGCTCCCGCCGGATCTCCAGACCTCGTCGCGAGATCAGTCGAACGACCCGGCAGCCAAACAGACCAGCTTCGGGTTGATTCTGTCATCTTTGGCCTGGATTGTCAAATCCAGGCCGAGTGGGCTGAGTAATACGCAGCCCTCAAACACTGAGTGGCATTGTTGCGTATGTTTTCCATTTGTGGTAGACTTCTGGCGGAACATTGGAGGATTCGTGTATCGCTACGAACGAGATGGAGTGACGTTCTACCGGTTCGCCGGCCTTGAAAATCACCCGGGTATCCGTCATGCGGTCTTCACCCGGCTGGGCGGGGTAAGTGAGTCGCCCTTCGCCGAGCTCAATCTGGGCCACACCGTCGGTGATGACCCGGCGGCCGTGGAGGAGAATCATCATCGCGCCTATCACGCGTTGGGGGTCACGGACCACGACGTTGTCACCGCCTGGCTGGTCCACGGACGCACCGTTCGCGTGGTAGGTCGCCGGCAGGCCGGCCAGGTGATTTCCCAGACGGATGGGCTGATCACACAAGAGCACGGGCTGATGCTCTTCCAGCGGTTTGCCGACTGTATGCCGGTGCTGTTCTACGATCCCGTGCACGCAGCCGTGGGAATCGCCCATGCCGGCTGGCGCGGGACGCTGGCCGGCGTCGCGCCGGCCACAGTGCGGGCGATGCAGTCAGCTTTCGGCAGCCGGCCACGGGACTTGTGGGTCGGAATCGGTCCGGGCATTGGGCCATGCTGCTACGAAGTCGGCAGCGACGTCACCCAGGCAGTGGGCGCGGCGTTTGAGACCCCCGAGGCGCTGTTGCCAAAGGTGAACGGAGCGGTGCATTTTGATCTACCGGGCGGGAATGTGCGCCAGTTGCGCAGTCTGGGTGTCGAGCACATCGAGGTAGCCCCCATCTGCACAGCATGTCGCGTTGACGAGTTCTTCTCTCATCGAGCCGAGGGAGGGAAAACCGGCCGGTTTGGGGTGGCGATCGGGCTCGGTGACCAGTCACTTTTGTAACATTGAGCAGCTATGGGCATCGAGGCGGCTGAGCAGGAGTTACGAGAAAACATCGAACGGGTTCGCACGAGAATAGCCGAGGCGGCCGGGCGGGTTGGCCGCGACCCGGCTGAGGTGACGCTCGTCGCCGTCACCAAGACGGTGCCGGCCCGGCGGGTGCGCATGGCCTGGGAACTGGGCCTGACGGATTTCGGCGAAAACCGGGTTCAGGAGGCAATCGAGAAGATTCCGCTGGTGATTCCAAAGGAGAAATCCGCAATCCGCTGGCACATGATCGGCCATTTGCAGCGGAACAAAGTCAGGCACGTGATCCCGCTGTTCAATCTGGTGCATTCAGTGGACAGCGTGCGACTTGCAGAAGAGATCGACCGGCGAGCCGGCCAGGCCGGTAAGGTAATGCCCATACTGCTCGAGGTTAACGTGGCCGGTGAAGCTTCGAAGTACGGCTTCGCCCCGCAGGCGGTTGGCGCGGCTGTGCGGCAGATTGCCCCACTGCCGCACGTGGAGATTCGGGGGCTGATGACTGTGGCGCCAATCGCCGAGGACCCGGAGGTCGTGCGGCCCTGTTTTCGCCGGCTGCGGAGATTGCGGGGTCGGCTGGCCGACGAGTTCCCCGATCTTGACTGGCGCCATTTGTCCATGGGCATGACGGATGACTTTGAGGTCGCCGTCGAGGAAGGAGCAACGCTCGTACGCATTGGTCGAGCGATCTTTGGAAAGAGACGGGAGTAGGAGAACCTTGTTACAACAGACGAAGCTGGCCTTTATTGGCAGCGGCAACATGGGTGAAGCGATGATTAAGGGCGTCCTGAATCGTGAATTGGTGACGCCTGAGTACATCATTGCCAGCGACCCGCGCCAGGAGCGGGTGCAGGAGTTGGCCAAACGCTACGGTATCCATGTCACAACCGACAACGTTCAGGCCGTGGAGACGGCGGAAGTCATCGTGCTTTCGGTGAAACCACAGGTATTGTCGGTCGTCCTGAAAGAGATCCGCGACGCCGTCGATGCAGACAACTTGATTCTGTCCATCGTGGCCGGCGCACGTATCAGAACCATTGCGCAAGGGCTGGACCACCAAGCGATTGTGCGTTCCATGCCGAACACGCCGGCTCAGATCGGGGAAGGCATCACGGTATGGACCGACACGGCCGCTGTAACCGAGAAGCAGCACGCCCAGGCGCGTGGATTGCTGAGCGCGCTGGGCGAAGAAGTGTACGTCGAGGATGAGGGCTACCTGGACATGGCAACGGCGCTGAGCGGGACAGGGCCGGCCTACGTCTTCCTGTTCATGGAGGCACTGATCGATGCCGGCGTACACCTGGGCTTTTCGCGTTATTTATCTGAGCGTCTGGTACTGCAAACCATGCGCGGAGCCGTAAACTTTGCGCGCCGATCCAACCTGCATCCGGCACAACTTCGCAACATGGTGACGTCGCCGGGCGGCACATCGGCCGAAGCCCTGTATCAGTTGGAGAAGGGTGGGCTGCGCACGGTTGTATCCCGTGCCATCTGGGCGGCCTACCAGAAATCGAAGTATCTGGGCGACCTTAGCGAAGCAGAGGCAGACAACCACTACGCCGAGGAACATCCCGATGAACTGGAGCTGAGATGATAATCATTGCCAACTTGATCAGCATTATCTTCAGGATCTTGTACTTAGCAATTCTGGCCCGCGTGCTGGTATCCTGGGTGAACCCGAATCCCTATCATCCGGCGATGCAGATTCTTTATCAGATTACGGAGCCGATTCTGGCGCCGATTCGTCGCTACCTGCCATCAACCGGCATGATCGATTTCAGCCCGCTGGTCGCCATCGTTCTACTGGAAGTGGCACGATGGGTGTTGCTGTCGCTGGTGCTCGGGTAGCAGCCGGCGAGAGACCGCGCGCAGCGACCGGGCCTGGGAGCCGATCTGAAAAGTATTGAGCCTAGGACTCACCTACACTCCGTTGGTTGGGTTCGAACCAGTATCCTACCCCGCGCACGGTATGTAGATAGCGAGGATTGGACCGGTCGTCCTCGATCTTGGCACGCAGCCAGCTCACGTGCACTTCCAGGGTGCGCATATCTCCATAGTACTCTGTCTCCCATACCTCCTGCATCAGGAACTCGCGGCTCAGAACCTGTCCGCGATTGCGGATGAAAGTGGCAAGCAAGCGGCACTCTTTCGGCGTCAGGCGCTGAGGTCGGCCATCACCTTTCGTCAAGTGGCGAGTAGACAGGTCGAGTACGAGGTCAGCACACTCCAGGCGGTTCTCATTCTCAGTCTTACTGCGGTCGGCGGAGTTTTTCCGGTCGGCCATCCAAGGTCCTTGCTATAAAGTCGGTGTTCAAGGTGTTTTTAGAAATCCACTCACACGTCGGTTCGCAGAGGATCGGGCACAGACTACCGTCTCGGGTAGAGCATGGTGTGAGCTGGATGGAGCCTCAGTTCCCAGCCCGCCGCTATCTAGTGTGGGCCTCGGTGGTTCTCATGCACCTTGTTCACGAGTGATGATGTCTGCTTATGGAGATGAATCGATAGTCCCGCTATACCATCCAGGTGGCGGGTCCGGTCTCGCTCGGTTCTTGAAGCAAATCTGAGGCAAGGCAGGTGAATGCGGGTCAGCACAGCCCGGCAAATCCGGCTCCTATTATAGCACGGAAATCAAGCTAGCACAAGAAGGCCGGGCAGGTGGTGCACGATAAGCCATATTTAGTCCCCTAGATGTTGTGTTTTGTGATGGCCGTTAATACAACATGCAGTGACGCCCGGGCGCGTACATTTTTGATCAACGGATCGTATGAAAAAATTCACGTTACTGGTCTGCAGATGCCAGATGTACCCGCGCATCGGGGCTATACCATCTTCAATCTCCCTGGGCTCCAGCCAGAAGCGGAGCAGGAATGAAACGGCGTGACGCTCTACTGTGCATTCTTTCAGCGCACTTTTATCGGAAATTCATATAGGGAGACCGGCAAAGCCTGGTATTCATGTATAATTAAGGCGTTGTGTTGTTCGGTGCGCAGAGTCGCGGGAAACGCAACCGTTCACGTAACACAATTTGTAAGTTTGTGCTACTATTATTGTAGTAGGGCAAGCATAAGGGCACATACGTGCAGATGATGCTGGCTCACAAGCTGCGCCGGGTGTAGTATCGGGAGAGGAGAACACCTTGAGCAGGTTAGAAATTCGTCTCTTAGGCGGATTTGAGGTCTGGCATGGCGACCAGATGGTCCGCGGCTTTGAATCGCAGAAGGTGCGAGCGCTGCTGGCCTATCTCTTGCTTCATCAGGTCAGCCACCAAAGTCGCGACCGCCTGGCCGGCCTTCTGTGGCCGGATAGAGACGACGACACCGCGCGGCGCAATCTGCGGCAGGCAGTATACAATCTGCGAACCACGCTCCCCCACAGCAACACGGGGTCGCCAGCTATCTTGACTACCCACCAGAATGTGCAGTTCAATCCCGAGACCGACTACTGGCTCGACGTCAAGGCTTTCGAAGATGCCATACGCCGGAGCACACTGGCCGAGGGTGGGATCGCCCCCCAACACCTGGCCGAGGCCAGCGATCTGTATCGGGGTGATTTCATGGCCGGCTTCTTCATCACGGGAAGTCCAGACTTTGAACATTGGCTGCTCTACGAACAGGAACGGCTCCGCGAGATGGCGATTCAGGCACTACGAAGGTTGGTGGATTACTATCTTGCCAGCGGGGCCTACCGCCAGGGTATCCGGTACGGTCGCCGGCTGCTGGAAATCGACCCGCTCTTCGAAGAGGCACACCGCAACCTGATTCGCCTGTATGCCCTCTCGGGCCGGCGCAGTCGCGCCCTGGCTCAGTATGAAGACTGCCGGGCCTTGCTCTACACCGAGCTGGGTGTGGAACCGCTGGAGGAAACCACAGCTTTGTACCATGCTATTGTGGCTGATAAATGGCCATCGAGGTTTGTGGAGGGAGAAAGCACACTGCCTGGCCCACGTTTTCCCTTCATTGGCCGGGAGGCAGCATCTGCGCGTCTGCGCCGCAGTTGGGAAGCGACCCGACACGGAGGGGGCCGTCTGACCCTGGTGGAAGGTGAAGCCGGTGTTGGAAAGACCTCCCTGATTGAGCTCTTCATCCGACAGATTGCCGCCGAGTCACCGACACTTGTGCTATCCGGCCGCTGCTACGAACGAGTCCCGAGGGTCGGCTTTCAGCCCATTTCCGACGCGCTGCGGGCGGCCATTACAGAACGAGCATGTCCTGTGCAAGAGGCATTGGCCGGCATGTCGTCCCAGGAGCTCGCCGAACTGGCACGGCTTGTCCCCGAGTTGCGCGCGTCGTGCCCAGATCTGCCCAAACTGGCCCCCTTTTCAGACAACAGAGCCCATCACCTGCTCTTCGAGGCTGTTGCCCAGTTCCTGAGAAAACTGGCTCAGGCATATTGTGCAGACGAGTCCGTCAATTCGGTCATCCTGTTTCTGGACGATCTGCACTGGGCCAGTCGTTTCAGCCTTGATCTGCTGCAATACCTGGTTCGCCGGCTGAACAGTATCCCCATCTGGATTGTTGCCGCGTTTCAGCCTGGGGAACTGGCCCCGGAGCATCCTCTGCTGCCTTTGCGCTGCCAGCTCAGTCGTCATCAGTGGGTCGATTGTGTGGCCCTGGACCGGCTCAGCTCACTCGACATCCAGCAGGTTGCAGCGGCAGTCGTAAGTGACGAGCAGGCTGGCAACCTGGCGCGATTCCTGGATCTTGAAAGCGCCGGCCTGCCGCTGACCATCGTCGAGCTTGTCAACTTCCTGTACGACCGGGGGATTCTGGTGGCCTCTGACGCAGACCGATGGACCCTTGCCGGCCCGCTGCCCACGCTCGCCACACCCACATCTGAGAATCTGCATGACTTGATCATGCGGCGCGTGAGTCAGCTCCCCACGTCAGCGCGACGCCTGCTGACCCTGGCGGCGGTGATCGGTCCCCAATTCGATGCCGAATTGCTGCAGGATGCCGCCGCCGAACATAGAGCCGTGGTAGACGCCAGCAGCGACATCTGGGTGGAGCGCCGGCTGGTCAGGCTCGTTCCCTGGCAGGGGATACGCGGCGTTCGTCGGTCGGTAACCGAACACCAGGCCGACTCCTCAGGATCAAGAACCTTCGAGTTTGCCCACGACAAGATTCGCCAGGCGATTTACCAGGACTTGAGCCCGCAGCGCCGGCAGGTCATTCATCGACAGGTCGCTGAGGCAATCGAGAATCGCTACCGTCAGGGGACCGGCCAGGTGGTTGAAGCTCTGGCATACCACTATGTGGCGGCACGAGTATGGGACAAGGCACTCACGTATTTGCAGCAAGCTGGTCATAGGGCTCGCGAATCGTTGGCAGGCGAAACCGCGTTGCACTACTATGATCAGGCACTTGAGGTGCTGGACCGGCTCGATCGCGGTGCCGACAGCGAGGCGGATCGGCAGGCGTTGTTGGAGGAGCGCTTCCGGGTCCTGGCATGGCGTGAGGGTATCTATCGCACCCAGGAACTGCAGGACACGCAACAAGCTGACCTGAACTTGCAACGCATGAAAGATATCGCCGCACAACTGGATCATTCGGATTACTTCCCGCTGGCCTTTGACCAGTTGGGCCAGCCGGATTTCTCCAATGGGCGTGAGATATGAGAACGTATTGAGGTAAAAGCGGCCCAGGTTGCTCGCCGGACCCAGGTGTAGGATAATTAGAGTATGCGATTATCCGCACGCGATCAGGGTGAATACTTTACGACCCACATACCGTCTGACGACTACCTGTGGACCGCCGGCTTCTTTAACGAGCGTTTCCCGGACGTTGTGTCACCCCTGGGATGGTCGGTCGTGCGCCGGCTGGTCGAATGCACGGCCTTCCGCCAACCTTTAAGCTTCATCGGCTACCGACTGCCACAGGAATACCCACTCACAAAGCTGTTTCGCGGTCACATCTACACAAACGTAGGCGTCTTCCAACGGTTGTACCGCGTCTTCCCCCGCACGTTGGTGCCTCGGGATGCCGGCCGCTATTTCCCCGATGCTGATGTCTCGCTCCGTCACACCGTGCCGCCGCCAAATCCGATGCTGTTTCTCTACTCTGTCCTCCGCACCCTTATGTCGGAGCCGGGGTGGCATCCGTTCAACTACGCGGTCTGGGATCGATTCACCCACCGATTCGACCGACAGGTTACTGACTGTCTCCGAGAGATCGAGGCGGATGACAGGCCGGCGGCACTGCTGCAACAGATCGACCGCTTGATGGACGCAAGCCTGGACTTGTTGCGGCTTCACCGCTGGAGCCTCACATACGCCGATGTGCTGTATGAGCTGCTGCAACGCCTGTTGTCGGTCTGGGTCGATGCCGGCGATGCCAGCGAGATCAGTGCCGCGCTCATCAGTGGCCTGCCCAACAAGTCAACCGAAACCGATATCGCGTTGTGGCGACTGGCGCAGCGGGCCGCCGGATTGGATGCAGAATCACTGGATCACCTGCGGGCCGAACGCTTCGGTGCATTCCTCGATGGTCTCGGTTCGACAGAGGCCGGCCAGCGGTTCCAACGGGCACTGCGTGACTTTCTGGCGCACTACGGCCACCGCTCCCCGAGCCTCGATCTCTGGCACGCGGCATACACGGATGATCCGACCGGGGTTCTTGCACCGGTCACACGCCTGCTGGACATTGGCGGAGAAGGACCACTGGCACGAGAGCAGACCCAGGAGCAACGCCGGCTCTCTGCTGTCCATCGGGTTTGCCAGCGGTTGGGCAGCTTCTCCATCCGCTGGTGGATCTTTCGCCTGCTGCTGTGGTTCACCCAGCGCTACGCCGTCTTGCGTGAGGATCAGCGATTTTACTGGCAGAAAAGTATGCACGCCAAGCGGCAAGCATTCCTGCGCATCGGTCAGGCATTGGCCGCCGAGGGCGTGATTGCGCAGGACGATGACATCTTCTTCCTGACGCTGGACGAGGTCACGGGAGTTGTTCGAGGCTGGCTGAAAGTGCCGGAACTCCGGAATCTCATCCTGGGCCGGCGATCTCAGTTCGAGGCCCTGCATGGTACAGCGTATCCGGCATTTCTTCGGGGCGAGACGCCACTCGACGAGACAGGCCCTGCGACCGCCAGAGCCGGGCAGCATTTCTCGGGCCTGGCAGCCAGCCCGGGACGGGTGCGTGGGCCGGCAGTGGTGGTCGGCGGGCCAACAGCTTTGAGCGATGCGTGGCGGCGTGTCTCGTCAGGGAGTATCCTGGTGACCAGCAGCACCGATCCGGCCTGGACACCGCTGTTCTTGCAGGTCAGTGGGTTGGTGATGGAGCGTGGCGGCCAACTGTCGCACGGCGCAGTGGTGGCGCGGGAGTATGGGCTGCCGGCGGTGGTCGGCGTGGCCGGTGTACTGGATTGCATCGTTGACGGTCAACTCATTGAGGTGGACGGGAGCAAGGGAACGGTGACTTTGCAGTTGACCTGACAGACCGTTCGAGGTAACATTACGCCCATGAATTCAGCGGTAACCGAGGATCGGGCGTTGACCAGACCCGGCGCCGGCACGAAGGAGGATCGCCCGTTCCTGACCATCGTCATCCCGGCTTACAACGAAGCCCGCCGGCTGCCGGCCACGTTGGAGCGGATTCTCAACTACCTTGACCAACAGGACTACCCGGCACGGGTAATCGTGGTTGACGACGGCAGTACCGATGGGACCGTGGACGTAGCGCGAGCCTACGACGAGCAGCATCGACGCGTCGAGGTCATTGAGGGTCCCCACCAGGGGAAGGGGGCAACCGTGCGGCGCGGCATGCTCGCTGCCGACGGCGACATCGTCCTTTTCAGCGATGCCGACCTGTCCACCCCCATCGAGGAGATCGACCGACTGCTGCCCTGGTTCGACCGGGGCTACGACGTCGTGATCGGATCGCGCGAGGGGGCCGGCGCGCAGCGCTACGACGAGCCGTTCTACCGCCACCTCATGGGACGCGTGTTCAACACCCTGGTGCAGATGCTGACGGTCCGGGGGATTCAGGATACCCAATGTGGGTTCAAGGCTTTCCGGCGCGACGTGGCACGAGACCTGTTCAGCCGCATGAGATTGTACACCAACGACGGCAAGCCCGTGGCTGGCGCCATGGTCACGGCCTTCGACGTCGAGATTCTCTACCTGGCCCAACGGCTGGGTTATCGGATTCGAGAGGTGCCGGTGGAATGGCGCTACTCCAACGAAACCAAGGTTAACCCGCTGAGAGATTCGTGGCGCAATTTTCGTGATGTCCTCACCGTTCGATGGAATGCACTAAGGGGAGCTTATAATGACTGAACACATCGGGATTTTTGTTGCCTGGCCGTACGCCAACGGGCCGCTGCACGTGGGTCACATTGCCGGCGCATACCTGCCGCCGGACATCTACGCGCGCTACCATCGCATGCGGGGCAACAAAGTCCTGATGGTGTCCGGCAGCGACTCCCACGGCACACCCATCACCGTTGGCGCGACGCGGGCCGGTGTACCCCCCAGGCAGTTCTTCGAGCAGTGGCATCAGACCTTCCTGGACAACTTCCAGCGCCTGGGCATCAGCTTCGACCTGTTCACGCACACCGACACCCGCAACCATCACCGCGTGTCCCAGGACATTTTTCTGGCGCTGCTGGAACACGGCTACCTGTATCGTGAAACCCAGCAGCAACTGTACTCGGAAATCGAGAACCGCTTCCTGCCCGACCGCGATGTCGAGGGTACCTGCCCCCACTGCGGCTACGGGGAGGCGCGGGGGGATCAGTGCGACAACTGTGGCCGGCTCCTGGACGCGCTGGAACTCATCGACCCCCGCAGCAAGAATGATGGCAGCACACCCGTGGTCCGCGAGACCGAGCACTACTTCCTGGACCTGCCGGCCTTCAGCGAACGCCTGAAAGCCTGGATCGAGAAGCAGGACCACTGGCGGCCCAACGTCCGCAACTGGGCGCTGGGCATGATCCGCGAAGGGCTGCAAGGCCGGCCCATCACCCGCGACCTGACCTGGGGCATCCCGGTCCCGGTTGAAGGCTGGGAACACAAAGTGCTCTACGTCTGGTTCGAGGCCGTTATCGGCTACTTATCAGCTTCTGTCGAATGGTCGCGGAATCGCGGTGAGCCAGATGCGTGGAAGGCCTGGTGGTACGATCCATCGGCCAAAGGCTCGTATTTTGTGGGCAAGGACAACATCCCGTTCCACTCCGTGATCTGGCCGGCCATGCTCCTGGGCACCGAGCGACTGTACACCGACGATGCGTCGCAGCAACTCAACCTGCCTTACGACGTGGCGGCCAACGAGCACCTGACGCTGGAAGGCCAGCCCATGTCCACCAGCCGCAACTGGGCCATCTGGCTGCCCGACTACCTGGAGCGCTACGACCCGGACCCGCTGCGCTACTACCTGACCATCGCCGCTCCCGAGGGCAAGGACGCCGACTTCTCGTGGTCGGAGTTCGTGCGGCGCAACAACGATGAGTTGGTGGCCACCTGGGGCAACCTGGCCAATCGCATCCTCAACTTCGCCCACAGCCGATTTGACGGGCGGGTGCCGGCCCCGGGCGACCTCGCCGAAGCTGACCGGAACATGCTCAGCCAGGTGGAGGCTGCATTTGACACCGTCGGGCAACTGCTGGACCAGGCCAAGTTCAAGACGGCATTGATCGAAGCCTTTGCGCTGGCTCATGCCGGCAACCGCTGGCTGGACGAGCGCGCCCCGTGGCGGCTGATCAAGGAAGATCGTGAGGCCGCTGCTACCGCCGTATTCGTCGCCCTGAGGGTGATCGACAACCTGAAGACGTTGCTATACCCGTTCCTCCCCTTCACCTGCCAGGCGCTACACACCTACCTGGGCTATGATGACGATCTGCTGGGCGAGCTGGCCATCGAGACCTTTGACGAAGATGGCGTCACCCACGACGCGCTGGTGTATCGTGCCGGTGAGAGGCCGGCCAACCACTGGAAGCCCAGCGAGCTGGCACCCGGCCAGGCGCTGCGCAAGCCCAAACCGCTGTTCAAAAAACTCGAACCCTCCGTCGCCGATGAGGAACTGGCAAGACTCCAAGAGCAGGTGCAGCCGGCGTAGTAGCCCACCGAATGAATTCGGTGTCTGCTATTCGGAAACGTGTTGAAACACGTTTTAACGTGTTTGGGGTATCAGACCATGAATTCATTCATGGGGAAAGGAAAGGAGTCATTCGATGGCAACTTTCGCTGAAATCGCCGGCCCCGCCCGGGTGATGGAGGCGTTGCGAGAGATGGCGGCCCGTGGGCCACACACGACACCGGGCGCTGCGTCGAATCCCGAGAACTGACACTTCGGCGCTGCACAGGAATGCAAATGGGAACAGGCACAACGAATTCCGCCTCCCATTTCCCTTTTTCCCTTTTTCCCCTTTCCTCCTTCCCCCTTCCATCCTCCATTTTCCATTCTCCATCCTCCCCCTTCCTCCTCCTCGGCCTCGCCATGCTGGCCTGCTTCGCCGGCATGACTCGCCTGACCCACTTCACCCGCCAGGGCCACACTTTCCTGGCACTCTTCTTCATTGCCTTCGCCTGCTACCTGGCGGCGACAGCCCTAATTCTGCGCCGGCCCGCCTCACCGAGCGCCTCACGGCTCATCACCATCGCCGTCTTCGCGGTTCTGTTCCGCATCCCCCTGTGGTTCACCACGCCGACGCTCTCCACCGACATCTGGCGCTACCTGTGGGATGGCCGGCTCATCAACCACGCCGTCAATCCCTACGCGCACCGGGTGGATGCGCCGGCCCTGGACAGCCTGGCGACGCCGCTTCGAGCACGGGTCGATCATGCATGGATGGCCACTCCCTACCCGCCGGCGGCTGAGCTGACTTTCGCCACTATCTACCGCCTGGCACCGGAAAACCCCACGGCCATGCAAATCGCCTTCACCCTGTTCGATCTGGCCACGGCTGTCGTCCTCGTGCGGCTCCTGCGCCGGCTGCGCATCCCCGAAGAACGGGTGCTCATCTACGCCTGGAACCCCCTCATCGTCGTCGAGTTCGCCCACAGCGCCCACGTGGATTCGCTGATGACCCTGTGGGGAATGCTGGCCATCTACTGGCTCATCGCCGGCCACCGCACGCGCAGCGCTGTTGCTCTGGCTCTGGCGACGTTGACGAAATTCGTGCCGGCCCTGCTGCTGCCGGTTTTCGTGCGGTGGTGGGGCGTAAAGCGCACGCTGCTGTATGGTGGGCTGGTTGGCCTGGCTTTTGTGCCGTTTCTGAGGGCCGGCCTGGGGCTTGGCAGAGGAGCACAGGGGACAGGCATCTTCGGGGCGTTGCGCGTCTACGCCACACAGTGGAAAACGAACGACGGCTTGTTTTTCTGGCTTGTGCGCGCGCTGGATGCCCGTGTGAACGATCCCTTGCAGGCAGCCAAGGTGGTCGTTCTGCTCACCCTCCTCATGCTTGGTCTGGCAATGCTCCTGCGGTCGGAAGCGGGGGAGCAGGCAGTTATCGGCCGGGCGGTGCTGCTGCTCAGCGTCTATCTACTGCTGACGCCGGCCATGTTTCCCTGGTACCTGACCTGGCTCATCGCGCTGCTGCCCCTGCTCCCGCTTCGGCAGAGCCGGGCTGCGCTAACGTTCGCTGCCGGCTGGCTCTACTTTGCGGCCGCGGTCAACCTCTCCTACCTGTTCTACCTGGACCCCGCCAACCCCCGCGAGTACGAATGGATTCGCCGCACCGAGTACCTGCCGCTGTTCGGGGCGCTGGTTGTCGCTGTTGGGCTGTACGGGCGGGAACCGGGAATCAAGGGGGGACTCGGGGGAACTCAGGGGAGCAAGTAGGGCGGCTTTGCTAGCCGCCTTCTCTGCGGCGATGCACTTGTAGTTACCCTGCCGCTTTCGAGATATCCGCCGGCCTGGACAGGCACGCCAGGGCACGCCGGCGCTGCCAGCTCTGCGCAAAGCTCAGGCCGGCCACGAAAAGATAGCCCGCCGCGTAGATCGACATCCACGGCACGACGGCCCAGCCGTGTCGGGACCAGAGCACCGAGGTGGTGAACAGAGCATAGCCGGCCAGCACCAACTCCCCCCAGACGACCGGATTGCGTGGCAAAGCATAGACGCTGTCTGCCCAACTACCCTGCTGGTCGCGCAAGTTGAACTTGGGGGTGCGCCGGAAGGCGCTGCCGCGTCCAGTCAATGCCTCCACGGCCGCCACACTGTTGTTGAGCGAAATACCAAAGCCCAGCAAGGTCAACAACGGCAAGACACGCAGCCGATCACGCAGATGCGGCGTATGAGATGTGCGAGCCAGGCTATACAACAAGGGCGGGCCGACGGCTGCCAGAGTGAACCAGGGGAAAATGCGCAACATCGGCCCGGCCCAATAGCCAATGGGCAGAGACAGTAACAGCGTCAGCAACATCAGGGGATGGACAACATAGCCAGTGAGGTGCATGAGCCCGGCCAGCCGTGTGCGCCATGGGGTGTCAGCCTGCCAGACGCTGGACGCCAGCTTGCGGGCGGTCTGCAGACTGCCCTTGGCCCAACGAAACTGCTGGCGCTTAAACGCATCCAGTTGGGCTGGCAACTCCGCTGGCACCACCACGTCCGGCCGGTAGCCCACCCGCCAGCCGCGCAGTTGGGCACGATAGCTCAGATCGAGATCCTCCGTCAGGGTATCACCCTGCCAGCCGCCGGCATCGTCAATGCACGCCCGGCGCCACAGGCCGGCGGTGCCATTGAAATTGAGGAACAGGCCGGTACGTGCGCGAGCCGTTTGCTCGACCACGAAATGACCATCGACACCCAACGCCTGAGCCCGGGTCAGGATGCTGTAGTCACGATTCAGATGCTCCCAGCGAGTTTGGAGACAACCCAGTCGGGGGTCATGGAACGCAGAAACCGTGCGATATAGCCAGTCGGAACAGGGCACAAAGTCAGCGTCGAACACGGCGATCAACTCGCCCGTGGCAGTCTGGAGGCCCTCGGCCAGCGCCCCGGCCTTGAATCCGGTGCGGTTGGTGCGGTGGAGCAGGTCAATATCCAGCCCCTGAGTCTGGTACCGGGCGACGAGCCGGCTGGCTATCGCGGTCGTGGAATCGGTGGAGTCGTCCAGCACCTGGATCTGCAAGCGGTCACGCGGATAATCCAACGCCGCCACAGCATCCAACAGACGCTCCACAGTGTAGCGCTCGTTGAAGATAGGCAACTGCACCGTAACGCGGGGCCAGGACGTCGCAGCGGCGGATTCCGGCAGATTACCGGGCAGCAGGGCTGCTGATCGAAGGTAAACCAGGGCCAACCACAGGGTGTGAAGACCATAAACCGCAAGGCCAACGAGACAGAGGACGTAGAGTGCAACAACGACAATCATATTCGGCTACGGCTCCAGGGGTGTGTCATCATCCGTTCATGCAATACGCTGATTTCCAATCCAGGATACACCGGTCCGGCACGCCGGCTGATCGTCGTCGGGGCGACTGTTGCCGGCGTGCATGCCCGCATGTGAGGCCACTCTGACTGCATCCGAGTACCACGACAAAGCGCGCGGCTACTGGCCGGGCGCGCTGATCGGCAATTATACCGGACTTCCATACGCGGGTCAATTCCTGGTTGAACCAGGGCCGGCTGAGAACGTAGTTGCCATACTTTGCCTGACGTGGGGAACCTTTCTTACAGCGCAAACGACGCTTCGCTACTACACTACTGGGCAAGGAAGGTAGCGAGTGTCGCCTGAGTGTCTTCCGGCAGGATCTTCTCAGGCGCCCTTGAATGCGCCCCTTCTCGAAGAGGAATTGAGCACAGCGATCGGCCAGGAGGTGATGTATGGAAGAGCAAGCGAGGAGGCAACACCCCGCGCGGGATCAACTCGGGAAGATGGCTATGCTGAAAAGCCTTTCTGAGGATGCCCTTGAAGTCGTAGCGGAGAAGCTGTATCCTCGCCATTTCTCAGAAGGCGACCTCATCTTCGCCGAGGGGAGCCTGGGAGACGTGATGTACCTGATTGAGGCCGGCCAGGTTCACCTTGGCTCCGACATCGGTCTGGAACGCGCGACCCTGGGTGTCCTGGGCCCGGGTGAGCATTTTGGCGAGATGGCGCTCCTGGACAATGGCCGGCAGTATGCCTGGGCCCGTGCCGACACGGACGTGGACGCCTGGGTGCTGTACAGGCCCGATTTCGATGACCTGCTGGTTAGCTATCCCCCGATCTACGCCAACATCAGCAAGTCACTCAGCCAGCGTCTGGCAGAAGCCGACCAGGTGACGGATGCGAAGGCAACATCGTCTGCCACGCCTTCTGTTGAAGAGTTTCTGAGGAAAAGCTGGCACACATATACTGAAGCCGGCTATCTCGCTATGCTGCGGATGTTGCTGGGGGTGGTGTTTATCACGACAGCTTTTGAGAACCTGCACAAGGGACTCTACGGCCCGGGCTTCCAATCTTTTGTGGAGGGCTGGGCAACCGGCAATCCCGTTGGCATCTACCGTGCTTTTCTGGAAAGCATCGTCATCCCCCACTGGCAAATCTTCGCCACCGTGCAGTTGATCGTGGAGCCCATCGTGATGGGGCTCTTCCTTTTGATCGGCATATTTACCCGCGCCAGCGCCCTGGTGGCCGCCTTTTTTATTGCCAACCTTTTCCTGGCCAGCCTGGGTAAGGAATGGCCGTGGACCTACCTGGTCATTCTGGGCGTGCTCCTGGCCCTGGTTTTCAGCGGGGCGGGCCGCTGCCTGGGCGTGGATCAAATGCTGGCCGAGCGGTACCCCAGGCCCAGGATTCCTCTCTGGTAAGCGAATATGATCTCGGAGCGCGTGGCAGGGTATCGGGATAGGATCATCGGCCAGGGAATAGGCTGCCTTGGTCTCGGGCTGTTGCGAGCGGTCTATGGCCTGTACTGGCTGTATGCTGCCTCGTGGAAAGTTCCGCCGGACTTTGGTCAGACAACCGACACCGGCTTGTGGCACTGGATCAGCCAGGGTGTTCAACACCCCACCTTTGCGGGATATCAGGCCCTTCTTGAGAAGGTGATCATCCCGAACTTCACGTTATTCGGCTACCTGGTTCTGTTTACGGAGCTCATCATCGGCCTGTCGCTTTGCCTGGGGGCCTTTACGCGACTGGGCACCGCCATCGGGACCGGTATGTCCGTGAACATCACGCTGAGCGTGCTGAACGTGCCTGGCGAGAAGGCCTGGTTTTACGCGGCGCTGATCGGCCTCCATCTGCTTCTTGGGATCACGCGAAGTGGTCGGTGTTGGGGATTAGATACCCGATTGGCGCGCCGGCTGGCCGGCACAGCCGCCAACGGCAGCCGCGTAGCCGGCCTGCTGATCTGGCTGACATGAAGAATCAGGCAATGGGGGTATTGAGAATGACTGTCAAACGCGGACCCGTGAGGCAGGAGGAAGAACGAGAAAGGAAGGGCGGAGATCAACGGTTTGTCCTTCCTCCTTCGCCCATCATCGTTCGTCGCGCAGTACGGGGCTGGCCTGCGTTCGCCCGCACCCTGGCCGCCCTGGCCCTGCTCATCACCCTGGGGGCATTCTCCTCGATGTGGTTCCTGTTGCCGGCGGGCCGCTCATCCGCCGCCCCGCTGGCGATCATCAGCGAGGGAGTCTCGCAGATGGGGGCCGATGCCTGGCAGCAGGCCAGCCTGCGTGGCCAGGGGGTCAAAATCGCCGTGCTGGACGCGGGTTTCCGGGGCTACGACGAGCGAATCCAACAGGGGGAGCTCCCTGCCAGCGTGATCACGCACACGTTCCGCACGGTGGGCGGGTTCGGGGCCGGCGACGATCATGGCACCATCATGGCGGAAATTGTCTTCGATCTGGCTCCGGAAGCTCAGTTCTACCTGGTGAACACGTTGCCCAGCGAAGTGGATCAGTTCACAGGGGCGGTGGATTGGCTGATGGAACAGCAGGTAGATGTGATTCTCTACGGCCGCAATTGGTTGGTGGGCAGCAGCGGAGACGGTCGGGGACCCCTGACAGCCAAGATCGACCAGGCCAGGGGAAGCGGGATCCTCTGGGTGAATGGCGCCGGCGACGCAGCTCTACGTCACTGGGAAGGCGAGTGGCAGGACCTGGACGGCTGCCCGCCGGCATTGGACCCCTCGGGGTCCGGCGGCGGCTGCCTGGATTTTGCCCCTGGCGACAACTGGAACGACATCCCGAATGTCATCGCAGATCAGCTCATCTCGGTGGGGCTGACATGGGATGATCGTTGGGACCAGAATGCCGAGATTAACTACAACCTGGCATTATCGTTCGAGGAGGAGCCTCCGGATTGGATTTCCAGCCAGATTCCGGGGGCTTTCCATTATCCTGTTGAGCAAATCGATGCGACGGTCCAGGACGACGGCACGTACAACGTGGCCGTCACGCGGCCGCCGGAGGAGACGCGATCGACGCGTGTGGAGCTGTTTCTGGGCTGGGACCCTGGCTTTGAGCTGGAGCACAAAGTCATCACCAGCAGCATCATGACCCCCGCCGATGCCCAGGGTGCGCTGGTCGTGGGGGCAACCCACTGGAGCGATGACGAGTTGGAAGCTTTCAGTTCTCGCGGACCGACGAATGACGGGCGTATCAGGCCAGACCTGGTAGCACCCGATGGTGTCAGTACCGTGACCTATTGGCTGAGCGACGGTGTGCCGTGCGATGAGGGGGGTAAGGGTGCCTGCGGGTCCGGCGTAGCAGCAGCGCACGTGGCCGGCGCAGCCGCCCTGGTCAAGTCTGCCTTCCCGTCCTTCACCCCCGAAGAGATCGTGGCCTTTCTGAAAGCACGCGCACTTGACCTGGGCCAACCCGGCCCCGACAATGAGTATGGATGGGGCCGGCTCCAGTTAGGTCCCCCGCCAGGGCCGGCGACACCCACACCAACCGCTACCGGCCAATCACCGACTGCCACGCCTGCCGCCACCGTCTCGCCGTCCCCCACGGCGACGACAACGCCCGGCGTGCAGCTTTACCTGCCGGCGGTCATGAGGTCGATCGGGCCAGGCGAATGAAGAACGCGGATTGCTCGGATGGGCGGATGAGTCGGATGGGCGGATTCCGTCACTCCCAATCCGCCCATCCGAGCAATCCGTGTTCTTCCGTCGGCACCGCCGGCACGGCCACCACGAGAGGGTTCTCATTCCCCGCTCCGTCCACCGCTGTCACAGCAAAGTAGTAGCGGACGCCGTCTTGCAGCGGGATCGCCCGCTCCTCGCCCTGGGGCGGTCGCAACATCTGGACCGGATACCGCTTGATCACCGCTTCCAGTGTGGCAACCGGCTCCATCTCCGCCACGCTGACGAATGGCAGCGTGGACACGTAGACCCGATAGCCCCCCACGTCCCCCGGGCCGGCAGCGTCGTAGGCCGTCCAGTCCAGATTGATCGTACCCCCCACCCGAGCATCCGTTGCCAGCAAGGAAATGACTGGCGGGACATCGTTGTCGTCGGGGAGGTCGATCAGGTGAAAGTTGTCGTAGTAGAGCGTCTGGCCGGCATCCGGGCGAAAGATGGCGATCCAAACATGCTGGACGTCCGCCAGGTCCACCCCTGCGGCCGCTGCATCCCGAAGCCGGAAGATCAAATGCCCCTCCGTGGCCCCATCCACACGGAATGGGTACAGCTTCACGGGCGAGTAGCCGTCGTTGGCGACACCCAGTTCCCCGTTGATCGGACTGGTCTGCGGGTTGTAAACATCAAAGGCCACGTATTCGTGGGAAGACCAGTCGTGGGGGACCAGGTTGATCCCGTCGGGAATGCGGAGGAGGGAGGCGAATTGGAATGGGTACGCGCCGGCTGTAGCTCCGTTGTAGCGCGCCTGGCCAGAAAAGGAACCCTCGGTAGCGTACAGGCTGGAGCGCGCCATGCTCACCGAGGCCGGCGGTGAAGCGACCCAGCGACCGCGCCAGCCGTTCTCCTCCGACCCGACGGCGGCCTCGATGGGCGTCTCAAAACCGTTGATCAGGCGAGTCGAAAAGACGGGTAGAACGGAGAGCGGCCGGGGGGCGGAGAAGTCACTCATTGTCCCGGAAGCTGCGGCCGTTGCCACCCGCCAGTACCATCTTCCTGCTGACAGAGGGTCGGGCAGAGTCTGCACCGGGTCAGGGATTTGGGGGAAAGTGAGCGTCACCTCAGGCGGGAAGAGCGGATCGGGCGAGACCTGAAGGGTGTAACCTATCGCCCCGCCGACCGGCTGCCAGACAAAGGTCGGTGGGACGGCCGGCGTGTCGTACACCACGTCGTGCTTCGGCCAGCGGGGAAGAGGGGGCTCCGGCAACCTGGCCGGCTGACCCAGAAGGTGGTCGTAGATGTTGCCATTGGTACGGGCGATCCCCTCCACCAGCGGCCCGTACGGGTCGTCATGCACCGTCACCAGGCCATAGTTGCTATCCTCACCATCGAAGCGGCCGGCCACCGGCTCATCGGCGTGCTTGTACCAGTGCGTTCCCACGACGTAGCGCTTCTCCGCCATCGCCTGGAGGTAGAACCGGTACCCCTGAGCGCGCTCCTCCTGGGTCGCAACGCCGGCGACGGCTCCCCGGGCATTGGGGAGCCCGCTATCCTGCGCCCGGTAGGAGAACTCGCTGATGAGAAGCGGCTTCTCTGCCAGATTGTAGTAGCTATCGAAATGCTCGAAGCCCCAGATGTCGGAACTCTTGTAGCGTCGTCCGTCGTGGTAGAGATTAAAGCTCAGGACATCACAATACTCGCCGGCAGACGACACGACGGCGGCCGGCACGGCCCGGTTGAACCGCGTCCCCAGGATCAGATGGTGCGGATCGCGGGCGCGCACGGCCTGGGTGGTAACGGCAAAGTACCGGTCAGCGACAATGGTCAGAAACTCTTGCTTGTCGGCCCGGATCACGTCGTTGGCGTTGGGAATGGCGGTGGCATGGATGACGCTGGACGGTTCATCGCCCAGCCAACTGGTGAAGGCGGTCCCCCACGCAAGGTTGAGCGCCTCCACAGAGGCATAGCGCGGCACGAGGAAGCCCTCCACCCAGGCGTGCTTGCCGGCCTGATGGGAGCCCTGGGCGATGAAATCGTCTACGACCGTCGGCCCTACCTCGTCAGGGTCCCAGTTGAAATCTGCGCCCTGATACCAGTACAGCTCGTTATCGAGGAAATAGCCCAGGAGCCAGGGATCATTGGCGGTGCCTTCGGGAATTGCGGCCTCCACTGTCTCGCTCACAACGGCCGGGAATCGCGAATCGAACACGTCGGCGAAATTCTGGCTAACTGCCGGCACGCCGCCAGCGATGGCGGCCGGTGTGATCTCCAGGTTCATGGTGTAGGCCATTCCCTGGTGATAGGTCAAGGGGCTGCTCCAGGCAGCGATGGAGTTGAAGCCCCAGCCTCGCAGGCGCGCCACCACTCCCTCTGCCCAGTGTGCCTCGTCGCCATACTTGCGCACTGCGCTGTCGTGGTAGGCCGAGAAGGGGGGATCGGGCTGGAAGTCAACGTTGTTGACGCCCAGAGAGAAGAAAGCGTGCCCCAACGGATCGATCAACCACCAGCGGCCGCCCATCTGTTCGGTGTGAAAGTAGCCGGTCTGGGCACCTTGCAGCCGACGGTAGCCCCCATACCGATCCAGATCCGGCGGCGGAGGCAGCTTCCGGGCATCCGCATTTCGCGCCACCAGGGGCAGGTAGATGGGAGATGCAGGAAGCTGCGCTATGTGGCCGGCTGCCAGGGGGTCCGCCCAGACCAGGAAGACAAGCACGGCAAGAACGAAGTTCACGAAGGGACGAACGACGAACAGCCGATGTCCAACGATTGATGCCGGTCCCTGATCGTTCGTCATTCGTCCTTCGTCAATCCTCTGCCGTCAGCGGTAGCGTGTAGTGTACCACAGCCGGCCAATGATGTCTAACCCGAGGAGCGTAAGATTTCATCTCCACTGGAAATCAAACCACCAGGTAATGATGATGGCTGTTCGGGAGAGAAGGATGTTATCGGACAAAGGTCGTATCCTGGTCGTAGATGGCGATGGTGAAATCGCCACCGCACTGCACGAGGTACTAAGCAGAGAGAGCTACCACGTCGATAACGTTCACGCCTGCACCGATGCCTCCAGCGCCCTGAAACGAACCCCCTGCGACCTGATCCTTTTGGATTTGGGGGGAGAGGGTCTGGCACGGATTGAGCTGATGAAGCAAGCCCGAAGAATCTGCCCCGAGACATCCGTCGTCATCGTGACAGCCCACCCCACTGTAGCTTCTGCGGTCATAGCGCTGCGTTACGGAGCGCACGACTATCTGATCAAGCCACTCCGAAATGAGGACCTGAAGCGCTGTGTGAAACAGGGCATCGCCAAGACGCAGCGCATCAGACGAGAGAAGCTCTTGCTCACAAGACTCAAAGACCTCGTGCACCTCCTGGACTACGAGGAGCCGGCGAGCACAGCCCATCACGTCAAGCCCCTCCCCCACAATGGGGCAAATGGTACCCACAGTCATGGCAGCGTGCAGCCACGAGATATCATCATCGACCAGCACCGGCGTCGGGTTCGCCGGAATGGACAGTGGATCGGACTCACACCAACCGAATTCGCCTTGCTGGCCCACCTTGTCAATCATGCCGGCGAGGTTCAGGGGTATCGCAAGCTTGTAAGCGAAGTCCAGGGGTACGAAGCGGACGAATGGGAAGCCAGAAATCTGATCAAGTACTATGTTCACTGCCTGCGCAAGAAGCTGGAGCCTGACCCCACCGATCCCAGGTACATCCTCAATGTGCGGGGGGTTGGCTACCTGTTCTCCAGCAACGGGGCCTGACCCCCTCCCCCAATCCTGAGAGAAACGCTAACCAAACTTAACCATGTTCTTTCCGATCTCTAACTAAACTCCGAGCATGGTATGGTATAGTACTATGCGGAGATTGGAAAGGATAGGGATTCATGCCCGCACCGCTTTCGAAGTTGAAAGGCGTCAGCCCGGAGCTGGCCACGAAGTTTAGGGAACGGGGACTGACGACGACAACCCAACTGCTGGCTGTGGCCGGTACTCCAGAAGGCAGGGACTTGTTAGCGGCTCAAGCCAATGTGAAATCCAGCGTCGTCTTTAGGCTGATCAAACGTGCCGATTTGCTTCGGATCGAGGGCATTGGCGATGTGTACGTTGATCTCCTGGAGCGTGCGGGGGTTGATTCGATACAGAAGCTGGCCGGCAGTTACCCCGAGAACCTGTATGCTGACATCATGAGGGTGAACATCACCAACAAGGTGACGCGCCGCCCGCCGACTTTGACCAAGGTGCGGAGATGGGTCGCACAGGCCGGGCAGTTGCCAGAGATTGTGCAGTATTGAGAAGAAGCAAGTGAGACAACTGGCCACAGTGTGGATGGGACTGGGCTTTCTCCTGGAGTTGATGCTGCTCACAGGGGCCGGCGCCGCCCTCAAAGGAACCACCGCGGCAGTCCCGATCCCCTTCTGGACGGAACAGTCTGGTAACGACGTAAGGGGAGGCGGGATCATCCGCTTTGGCGTAGTTGGCGACCGGGATGGAGGCCCTGCCACTGCGTTGGATCAGGCCGAGGACGGTAATTTGGCCTATCTCCCTCTCGTCCTCAACAGCGGCATGCCGGCCCCACAGCCAACGGCCACTTCAACGCCGACGTTCACAACGACGCCCGTTGCCACAGCGACTCCCACAATCTTCCCGAGCGCAACCCTGAGCGTCAGCGCGACGCCCACTGCTACGGGGTCGCCGACCGCGACAGCGACCGCTACGCCAACACCTGAGATCACACCAACACCCATCGTGGAGAGGTGCAAGATTGAAAACGGGAGCTTCGAGCTGGGGGCGGAAGGGGAAGCGCCTCCCTGGATACAGGAGGGGAGGCACGCCGGGGAGCTTGTAAGCGGCACCCTGCCGATAGGCAGCCCGCCGGCAGGGAGACGGGCCGCGTGGTTCGGGGGCGAAGCCTTGAGTGAAGATCGCCTCTATCAAGCGCTCGCAATCCCCGATGGGGCGACCGGAGCCACACTATCCTATCAGGCCTATGTGCGCCGGTTCTACGATGGCCCCACCACACTGGACATCGAGCTCCGGGATGCCGACCAACAGGTGCTGCAGAGCATCGCCACCATCGGTGTGCGCGGCTCCAGGGACCGCTGGTTTTCAGAGACCCATGAGGTGGATCTGGCGGCCTTCGCTGGCCAGACCATCTTGCTCTACCTTGATTTTCAGACCCAGCAGGCCAATGACATCTTTGTGGACGACGTGAGCTTTGATGCCTGCGTCCCATAGACTGCATCCCTCGAGGGGGTGGTGAAATGCAAGAGTTATGAAACCGCATACGGAGGTGCGAAAGAGGTTGTGTTCTGGGTTAATAAATTTCTCCTCAAGTGACAAAATGGGACAAGGAGACAGATGATGCATAAGAAGGCACTGATTTTGGCAAGTCTGGTGTTGGTGGTACTCCTGGCCGGCGGTTTGAGCGTGGTCTTCGCAGCGCCACTCGCCCAGAATGACGGAACCCCCGAAGGGTTCCCCGTGGTTGCCGCACCAGGAAATCAATTCCATCCTCAGGTAGCTTACAACTCCACCGAGGACGAGTACCTGATGGTATGGAGCAATGGGGGGGACATCTTCGCCCAGCGACTGACCAAGGAAGGGCAGGCGAATCCGCCAATCCTCACCATCACCAACGCCCGCGGACGCCAGGACTGGCCGGCTGTGGCCTACGACCCGCAGCAGGATCGGTATCTGGTGGTCTGGGACGATGACCGCAACGCGCGGTTCACAGGCCATGACCTGTTCGGTCGCTTGATCGAACACAGCGGTGCCTCAGTGGGACCGGAATTTCCCGTCATGACCTTGCCGGCCAGCCAGAGGCAACCTCGCCTGGCGTTCAATTCCGATCGAATGGAATATCTGCTCGTCTGGACGGACAGCCGGAACGCCATTGCAACAGGCCAGGACATCTTCGGCCAGTTGCTGCGTGAGAATGGGCTACCCAAGGGGGGTTCCTTCTCGGTCTCCACAGCGCCGGCGGACCAGATGGACCCGGCAGTGGCCTATAGTTCGCGAACCAGTGACTATCTGGTCTTCTGGTCTGATAACCGGGACCCTGAGAGCAAGAACATGTTCGGACAGCGGGTGGCACCCCCCAATCGAATCGGGGCCGAGATCAACTCGATGGTCGACAACACGAGCAACCAATTCGCTCCGTCGCTATCTTTCGATCAAGAGCGCGGAGAATATCTGATCGTGTGGTGCGACGATCGCGGTGGGCCTGAGACCTTCATTGATCTGGTGGGGCGGTTGCTGGATCCTGGAGGAAACCCGTCGGTCGAGAATTTTGCCTTCGTCGCCACCACCGGGGATCAGGCGTCCTCCGGCATAGCCTACGACCCCGAGCTGGGCCGGCATCTGGCCGTATGGGGCGACAACCGCAATCTGGTCACCGAGGGCTGGGACATCTTCGGCGTCTTCTGGCCCTTCAAATAACGCCTACTGAAACCGATGCTCGCGGGGCTTGACACTCCGAAGAGCCCCGCGAGCGGCAAGATACCATACCAAGTCTTTATCCAGATGTCCCCGCGGCCAGCTCGCCTTCACCCCGGACCAACAGGGTGAGGGCTCAGCGGTATCGCCTGCATTCTCAACGGCGGCCTGGGGCTCTGGGAAGAACACAGTAGGAAGGGGAATTCCGATGCGCAACGCGATCATTGCTCTTCTCAGCCTCCTTCTGGTACTGGCAGCGGTAGGGCTGGCAGGGAGTCCCCAGACAGTCGCCCAGGCCCAGGCCGGCAGTTGGCTCACCTATAACAGCAGAAACTCCGGACTGGCATCGGACATCGTTGTTGCCCTGGCAACCAAGGCCGATAGCATCTGGTTCGCTACCGCCGGAGGAGGCGTCAGCGTCTTTAATGGCAGCCAGTGGATCACCTACACCACGGCCGACGGGTTGGCTGCCGACAACGTGGCAACGGTGGCCATCGACGGCTCCGGCAAAGCCTGGATCGGCACGGTGGCCGGGCTCAGCGTCCTCGACGACATGGGCACGGCCGACAAGGCGGACGATGTCTGGGTAACCTACACCACGGCGGATGGCCTCGCAGACAATTTTGTCCGGTCTATCGCCATCGATGCCGACGACCATGTGTGGGCCGGCCACAGTGGGGCCGGCGCCAGCTTCTTCGACGGAAGCGGCTGGACAATCTACAACACGGCTACGACGAACGAAGGGCTGGCGGACAACGAGATACGGGACATCGCGATCGGCAGCGATGGACGCGTGTGGTTCGCCACCTTCCGAGGGGTCAGTGTCCTGGACGGTGATAGTTGGACCGCGTATACCACCGACGATGGACTGGGAACCAACTTTGTTACGTCTATTGCGATGGCTCCAGGAGGGAAGGTGTGGTTTGGCCTGCTACCGGAATCCGCTGCCAGGCCAGGCGGTGCCACCGTCTTTGACGGAACCAACTGGGAAAGCATCACCAGGGCCAACTCCGGGCTGATTGACAACCGGGTGTCTGACATCGCCGTGGACAACGATGGCATCCTGTGGTTCGGCACAACCGGCGGTGTGAGCCGCTACGACGGCAACAACTGGAACGACTACACTGAACCCGATCTGGGATTGAACATTGTGAGTGCCATCGCCGTAGCCGGCAACAACGACAAATGGGTTGCCACCCTGGGCGGCGGCGTGAGTCAGCTCCGCAAGCCGCCGCAAGGGCCGTGGACCACGTACACCCATGACCAGGGACTGGCATCGAACTTCACGACGTCCATCGCCGTTGACACGGAGGCCGGCGACCGGGTGTGTGTTGGCACGGCTGACCAGGGCTTGAGCGTCTTCGAGAACGGTGCGTGGACCACCGTGACCACCGCCGATGGGCTGGCATCGAACAGCGTATGGGCGGTTGCCGTGGGTGCCACGGCCGGCCAGACCTGGGTGGGGACCACCGGGGGCGCCAGCTTCTGGGATGGCACGCAGTGGACCACCTACACCACCGCGGACGGCCTGGCCGACAACTTCGTGCAGGCGATCGCTGTTGAGAACGATGGCGACGTCTGGCTCGGTACCAGTGGACAGGGCGCCAGCTTCTTCGACGGAAGCACGTTCACAACCTTCAACTCCGAGACCACCAACGACGGCCTGGTGGACAACGACGTGCGAGACATCGCCATCGATGACCATGGTAAAGTCTGGTTCGCCACCTTCCGTGGGGTCAGCGTCTACGATGGGAGCGCCTGGACAACGTACACCACCGACGATGGGCTTGGGACCAACTTCGTGACATCCCTCGCCATCGACTCGTCCGGTCACGTGTGGCTTGGGCTGCTGCCTCAGGACGTGGACCACCCCGGCGGCGTCAGTGTCTTCGACGGGACGAACTGGACGACCTACACCACTGACGACGGGCTCGTGGATAACCGGGTGCAAAGCCTGGCAGCGGCCGAGGACGGCAAGGTGTGGGTTGGCACCATCAACGGCGCGGCCAGCTTCGACGGCCACAAGTGGAAGACATACACCACCAGCACCGGCCTGGCGAACGACAGCGTGTTCGCTATCGACTTCGATAGCCAGGGCGATAAGTGGTTTGCTACTTTCGGGGGTGGGGTAAGCCGACTTCACAAGGACATTTTCTTCCTTCGCCTGCCAATCATCATGAACAACTACCCCTGAGCCTTGGAGACAGCTTTCTCGCGTAGACTGACGAAGTGTACGCCGCGAAGCCCCCTTCCGTTTCCGGAAAGGGGGCTTCGTGCTATTGCAGCAACTGCGGGCGCGAAATTCTCCACAAAGTTGCTGATACCTCTCACCTGGCAGCTCCTTTGACCTAATTTTGACCGTATTTTGATCGTCCTCGCACCGAACCGGGTTGACGGACGGTTGGGCGTTTGTTATAATGCTTTTGCGAATGATTTGCAAAACGCTTTGGCGTCTGGTTCAGCTCCGCTCGAAAGGAGTCACAGAGTTCATGACAAACACGAATCGCTTTCCCGCTGTGCGCCGGCTTGTCCCGGTTCTGGTGGTGCTTTTCAGTCTGATGGCGATCTGGCCGGCTCTGGCCCAGGAGCCGGCGCTGGCCGAGAAAACACGCGTCCTGGCCCACATCGCTCGTGAAGGGGCGGAAGCCGCCGAGCACCGCGACGCCGCAAAGATGCAGGTCGAATATAAGGAAATCCACGAGGCATGGGGAGCGTTTGAAGACGAAGTCCGCGAGAGCGACCCCACGGCTTATGTCGAGATAGAGAGCGCGCTTTCTGCTGTCAAAGAAGCGTTGCAGGCACAACCTCTCGACCTGGCTGTCGTCCAACAGGCGTACGAGCATTTAGCAAAAGAGGCCGATGAAGCCGCACAGAAATTCGAGGGGAGCGACGTCTCCAGATCTGGCGTTGTCGAGGCAACGCCCGCCGATCTGGTGAAAAACCTGGATGCGGCGTATCGCGCCGTTGAGGCCGGCAACGCCACCGCAGCCGCCGAGGAACTGGGGGCCATCATCCTGGCCTGGCCGAGCGTGGAAGGGGCCGTTGCTGCCAAATCGCCTGAAGCGTACACCGCCATCGAGGTTGACCTCAACCGTGCGTCGGCCGCGCTGAAAGTCCAGCCCGCCGACCTGCACTCCGCCGAGGCTGCCATCGAGCGCCTGCGCGAAACGCTGGCTCCTTTCGCTACGGGCGCAAAATACACCGCCTTCGACGCAGCTGCCATCATCCTGCGGGAAGGACTGGAAGCGCTGTTGGTGATTGTCGCGCTGTTGGCCTTCCTCAACCGCTCCGGCAACAGCGACAAACGAGGCTGGATCTGGACCGGTGCGGCGGTTGGAGTGCTGGTCAGCCTCATTACCGCGTTTGTTCTGCAGGCTGTCTTCAGCCGAGCCAGTGCCGGCCAAAATCGAGAGGTGATTGAAGGCGTCACGGGTTTGGTTGCTGCTGCGTTGCTGTTCTACGTTTCGTATTGGCTGCACAGTAAATCGAGTCTACGGGCGTGGCAAGCGTATATCGATACTCGGACGACGCAGGCGCTGGCCCGAGGGAGCATGTTCAGCCTGGCCCTCCTTTCGTTCCTGGCCGTCTTCCGCGAAGGGGCTGAGACGACTGTGTTCTACCTGGGGATGGCCTCCTCCATTGCTTTGAAGGACCTGGCCCTGGGGCTGGGCATGGGGACAGCCGTGCTGGTCGTGCTGGCACTGCTGATGCTCAAGGCCGGCCTGAGGATTCCGATGCGCCCCTTCTTCTGGGTTGCCAGCCTGCTGGTCTACTACCTGGGCTTCAAATTCGTGGGAACCGGGATTCACGCTCTGCAGGTGGGGGGTGTCTTGCCGGCTTCCCCCGTGGCCTTCTTGCGAGCCATTCCCTTCATCGGGCTGTATCCCACCTGGGAGGTGGTTGCGCCACAGGTGCTGCTGCTTCTGGTCGCCCTGGGCGTGGTCTTCTACGTACGTGCGCAGGACCGCCGCGCTTCCGCGACGGTAACTGCGCGATGATTTACTCAAGTTGCTTCGTTTGACCCCTCACGACTCACCATGGTACAATGACCCTGGAACGGTGAAGCGGAAGCCCGATGTGAGAGAACGAGGTGCAGTGGGATGAGCGAAGTCACGTTTGCGAGTCCACCAGAGACAAAAAAGGCGTTGCTTACTGCAGAGGATCTCTGGCACATGCCGCGAGATGGCCGGCGCTACGAACTGGTGAAAGGGGGGCTGGTCGAGATGACGCCGGTAGGCCGCAGGCATGGATCTATTGCCCGGCGGCTAGGTGCAGTGCTTGGTGACTTCACGGACGCTCACCAGTTGGGTGAGACTATGGTTGAGACCGGGTTCTGCCTGGAGTGCCAGCCGGATACCGTGCGTGCTCCTGACGTCTCGTTCCTATCCAACGACCGGATGCCGCCTGAGGATCACGAAGGCTTCGTGCCCGGCGCCCCTGACCTGGCTGTTGAGGTGGTCTCTCCCAGCGAACGGGACACTGACGTTCAGGCCAAGGCGATGGACTATCTAACCCACAACACACGGTTGGTGTGGGTCGTGAGGCCGGCCCAGCGGACAGTAACCGTCTACCGGCCCGACGGTACGGCTCAAGTGCTGCGGGAGACAGACACCCTGGAGGGGGAAGACGTGGTGCCGGGTTTTGAGTTGCCACTGGAGAAACTGTTCGACTGAAGCTGCTTTTTGCCCGATTATCTCCTACATTCTTCATCCCTCGCCGCCACACGACCAGACTCCTGCGAACCTTGAAATGCGACTAAGAGCAATCGCCATTCCGGCCGAGCATGGCAGTTGGGGGTTCTTGCTGGAACCCATCTTTCTGGGACTGCTCGTTGCACCGTCTTTGCCGGGCATATACCTGGCTCTGGCGGTCGTGGCCGTGCTCTTCACCCGCCAACCCCTACGGATCGCATGGGTAGACCGCCGGCGCGGGAAGCGCTACGACCGCACTGTGGTGGCCGAGCGTTTCGGTTTGCTCTACGGCGCCATCGCCTTGCTGGGGTTGATTGCTGCTATCCAGGCCGCCGGCCTGACGCCGTTTCTGCCACTCCTGTTCGCCAGCCCGTTCCTCCTTGTGTTTCTGATCCACGATGTCCAGCGTCAGAGTCGTGCCTGGCCGGCTGAGTTGGCCGGCCCGGTCGCTTTGGCGGCTGTGGCCACCAGCATTGCCGTTGCCGGCGGCTGGGCTTTCCCTGAAGCCCTGGCGCTCTGGGCTGTGTTGGCGGCACGCGCCGTGCCATCGGTGCTCTACGTTCGGGCGCGCCTGCGCCTTGGGCGTGGTGAGGCACCCAACAGGGCTATGCCGTTGGCCGCGCACGTTGGCGGTCTGGCTCTTGTGGTTGGTCTGGTGTGGGTGGGGCTGCTGCCGGCGTTGGCTGTGCTGCCGTTTGTCGTGCTGCTGGCGCGGGCTGCCTGGCTCCTTTCGCCGTCCACTCTTTCGACCAGTACTCGGGCGATCGGCTTCTCAGAACTAGGCCTGGGCGTTCTCACGGTGGTGCTGGTGGCTGCCGGCTATGGGCTGGCGCTGTAGTGCATTGAGGCCGGCGGTGGCATAGGGGTGAAGAACACGGATCAGCAGGAAGCCGCGGATTTCTCAAGGCTTGATCCGCGGTTTTCTGCTCATCCGTGGTTGTGACGGGGGCCGGCTGCGCACTATTCCAGAACAGCTTCTATCTCATCTATTCCAAAGACGACATCCGAGCCCGAACCGGTGGAATCCCGTTCGGCGAGCAGGAACAGGGTCACTCTGTAGTCCTGCCCCGCCGGCACGGTCGTTCCAAGATTCCGCACGAAGCCTGGGGCAGGGTCAGCCGGCAGGTGAAGCAGGCTGGTGCCGTCGGGGTGGTGAACGACCAGAACACCACGCGTGCCGGCGGCGCGGTCCACGAACCCCTCAACGCGCAGTCGCACTCGCTGGTCTGTGCTGCTCTGCACGGAGAAGGCGAAGGAGGCGATGCCGGCTGAGACCAGATCTTCGGTTGATGAGTCCAGGCTGGCGGCCAGATCGTTGAAGATCAGTGTGACTACCTGGCCGTCATCGGAAAGGCTTGGGTTGAAAGTGACTTCGCTGATGGCATTCTGCAGACACGGTTCGCCGCTAAACTCGTATACAGGGTTGACTACATCGTCAAATGGCTCCAATATCACCTCTATCTCGTCTATTCCGGCAACGACATCGTTACCTGGACGGGTTGAATTGCGGTCGGTGAGCAAGAATAGCGTGACTGCGTAGTCGCGGCCTGCCGGCAGCACGGTGATCAGACTCCGCCTGAACTCTGCTTCCGGATCGTCGGGCAGGTGAACGAGTCTCGTTTCGCCGGCGTGATGGATGATCAGAGAAGCGTGCGTGCCAGGAGCTCTGTCCACGAATCCCCAAACATCTAGCTGCGCTTTGACGTCCGTGTTGCTGTGAACGGGGAAGGCGAACGAGA
This sequence comes from uncultured Anaerolineales bacterium, assembly GCA_964532665.1. Classification (GTDB taxonomy): domain Bacteria; phylum Chloroflexota; class Anaerolineae; order Epilineales; family JAANWY01; genus CAZHMV01. Next base: position 6,802 of record CAZHMV010000007.1, on the reverse strand, counting down.
CGACCCTGGCCGAGACCAGATGGTCCATTGACGAACCCAGGGCCGCGATCAAATCGTTGAAAACGATGGTGGTCACTTTCCCGTCCTCGGAAACGCTTGACCCGAAACTCACTTCGCTCGTGATATCCTGCGCCTGTGGTGGGCCGCAAAACCTCGGTTCGCCAGAGCACGCGTTCTTCATGATGGCCGGCAGATAGACCGTGTGGGGCATCTCTTGGGATTGGGAGACGGCAGAGGCGAGAGCATTGCGGGTTGTAGTGGTTACTATGCTGTCGCCGGCCGCCAAAGCCTCACCCGGTGATGCCTCCAGGGAAGGTCGTTGCATCTGGGAGCAGAGGCCGGCAGTTAGGGCGAGCAGCAGCACCATAGGGATGCTGGTCCTGGTGTTCAGCGGTCTGTAGTTACCCATTGGTCTATTCCTTTCTCATAAGCTAACGCAGCATCAAGTTGGGGCTTCGAAGACTAGAATGGTATCTTGGCCCAGGCCACGGGCGTCTCCCACTAGGCGACGCGCCACGCCGGCCCGTCCGGGGCCTGCGCGCCGGATGCCAGCTACCCGGCCCCAAACTTCTTCACCCGCACCCCCGGGTGGCCGCCCCGCTTTGATCACCGAAGGTCTCCCGACCGAGTGATATCCTGAGCCTGTCAAAGGGACGAAACGGGCTCTCAGGAGACCTTCGCCCAACAGATGATTGCAGTAGCGCTGCTCCAGCGCGGGGGCCGGCCATGCGTACCATTCGGATCACGGATGTGGGCAGAGCAGGCTGCGAAGGCCGGCTTGTCCCAATTCTATAGGACGAAAACTGCCTATCACGCCTACCCTCGGGGCCGAACCGGCCCGGGTGTCCCATGGACGCTGGAGGACGTCAGAGTGCCCTGCGCTGCAGGAAGAACGAGCGCTCCACGGTGGTCCACTCCTCGTCCGGCGGCACGCGGTTGCGCCTTGAGTCTCGCGTGCCGTGACCCGTGAGTGCCATGTCTAGCAATTGCCCCAGGGGCGAGCCGGCCCCCTTCGCCGTGCGCGGGCCGATGTCCCGGAAGCCGGCCTGTGCCAGCAGGCTGAAGTCCGCCTCGTGGGTCGTGGCAATCAGCTTGAAGGTCTCGGTTCCTCCGTCCGGTTCCTTATCCTTGGGATCCGGCACGTAGGGGAAGTTGTCCGGCATGTACAGCTCCACCTCATCGCCTACACGCACGCCGATCTCGATGGACTTCCCCGATGCCAGTTGCTCGCTGGCGCCGGCCACGGGGTGCAGCAACCCTACCGCGCCGGTCAATCCGAAGTCGAGGACACTGACGTGGATGGGCGCGGTGTGGTGGTTGACGATCTCGGCCGCGATGCGGTCCCCTTCCTCGAACACGATGTACCCGCTGCTATCCTCTGGCTCCGCAACAACCCAGGTGCCATCGGGCGTCTGCTGTTTGAGGATGAGCTCTACTTTGTCTTTGAGGAGGCTGTCGTCGTTGGGATTCGTCAGTGCCAGCGCCTGCCGGTAGCGCACTGCCTTCTCCAGGTTATCGCGCAGCACGCCGGCCACGCCGGCCTCACTCACAGCATGGGCCGACATCATGAGCCGGCCATCCTCCCCCACCACCGCCCAGGTAGCTTCGGCGACGGCCTTCAACTGGGGCACCGGATCGCCTTCGACGGCTCGTTCTCGGGGCGCGACGACGTAGGCCCGTACGTCGGCGTCTTCGCCGTTCTCTGCCTGACGCAACAGCGCGGACGCCTCGATCTCCTCCGCCAGCTCGGCCACAGGTTCCTCGTAGCCCGCCGGCGCCTGGATGTCCACCACCAGCCGCATCTCGCCGTAGAAGTGCGCTTCCTCCACGGCACGCGTGTTTTCCATGATGATGCCGGCCTCTTCCTCCTCGAGGATCCTGGCGTCCGAAGTCACGGCACGCACCGCGGTGATCTCCACCAATCCCAACTGAGGCGTCTCGTCGGCGACCTGTTTTGTGGCCTGCGGGTAGATGGCCCACTGGGAGCCCACGGTCATGCCGTGAGCCGCGCCGGCGCCCAGCGTGACCTGGCTGCCTCCGCGCCGCCGAACTTGCACGAAGCGCATCGGCTGGATGTCACGCACCCCAAGTAGTTCACGATCCCGGGCTCCCTCCATCTGCGGGTGCTGGCGCGGTTGGACCGTGGTCACTTGTGTTTCGGCCGGCTCGAACACGTCGCGGTAGGTGGCGCCCGGCCCGGCTTTGACCAACTCGCGGCTCAGGAAGTAGGTCAGTGTGCCGTGCCTGAGGACGTCGTCACCCTGCCTGACACGGTACTCGTAGGAACTCTCCTCGTCGCGGCAGCTGGCGATGAGCACGTACCGCTCGCCCAGGGGCAACCAGCCACTGGCGCCCAGGTCGCGGTCTGCTCCGCGCGCCGGCCCCGGACCCAGCGGCGACGGCGGCAGCTCTTCGATGGGGCGCTTGTCGCGCTCCACCCAGCGCGCATTGGCACCGAAGGGATCGCGGGCAATGGTGCCGGAGTGACAACAGTCGAAGATGAGGGTCACAAAGGGTGTGATCTCACTCAGGCGCAGAATCCATGAGTAGATCTCGTCGTCGCTGACGTCGCGGTTGGGATGGCGACCGCGCCCGCTGTCGTTTGGCACGATGGTCTCGTCGAAGCCGTCGAGTTCATCGCCCTCGCGGTCGCGCATCTGGGAGCCGTGACCGCTGTAGTGGATCACGACGATGTCGTTCTCGCCAACGCGGTCAAACAGTGCGTCCATGGCGGCCAGAATGCCGTCGCGCGTGGCTTCTTCATCGGTCAAGAGGGTGATGTTGTCGGCGAGAAAGCCGAACTTGTGTTGCAGGACGCCGGCCATCAACTGCACGTCGTTCACACAGCCGGAGAGTTGATAACGGGGGGCCAGCTTGTCATACTTGTCGATGCCAATCAATAAAGCCCACTTGTTGCGGTTGTTCGTAGTGTCTGTCATGGTCACTTTCCTCCTGATGAGCTTTGGTTGCAAGATCGGTAATTGCTGTGTTTGCCGGCAAACGAGAATGACCAATGGCCAACGTGTTCGTCGTTCGTCCCTTCGGCAAGCTCAGGACAGGCGTTGGTCCTTCATCGGGCTTCGTCACACCACTAGTTAATGAAACGGGCTCAGGTATAGTCAGTACTCGAGAATATCCTTGTGATCACCCTCCCGCAGGTTTGGATTATGTGCTGGGGAACCCTTTTCCAGATCGACTCTGGCGTCTAGCCGATAATCTGCGGGAGGGTTAACAAGGGGCCATCGCGACGATCTCGGCCAGGGTGCCCTGCCACCGGTACGCAGATCGGAAGCCCAGTCGCTGCTCCAGGCGCTCGCCACTGTACCGCCAGGTCTGCACGTAGAACACTGTGTTGGGCAGCTCGTCAGCGGTGATAGCATCCAGTTCCTTGTGCTCGATGCGGCTGGAGCTGCCGGCCAGTCGGATCAGTTCGGCGTAGAGATCGTGCCACGTGAAATGGCCGCTGATGACGTTAGCAGCTTTTCCCAGTGGCTGGCTCAGGCACTCGGCGGCCGTCCAGGCCAACGCTCGCGCGTCCACCCAGGCATCGCCGAACTGGGACCACTCGTCCTGCGTCGCGCCTGGTAGCACGACGGGCCGGCCTTCAAGCATCCGATCGTTCACCAGTCGTTCGCGGCAGCGCGGGTGCGGCCCCCAGATGTGGGGTGGCCGGAGGATACTGAAGTCGTCCCGTCCCTGCGCCTGGGCGACGTCTCGAAGCAGCGCCTCGCAGTGTACTTTGCCCCGGCCATAGCCTGAGTAGGTTTCGTCCAACGGATGATCCTCATCGATCGGCACGTATTGGGCGTGGCCATAAACGTCCACACTGCTGATGAACACAAACGCCCCCTGATCCCAGGCATCAAGCAACGTCTCCATCGCCGATATGTCCACCGTTGGGTCATTCGACAGGGTACAGGCTACGTGGACGATGCCGGCCACGCCTTGGGCCGCGTCACGGAGGCTGTCAGCATCGGCCAGGTCACCCAGCGCCACGTCGGCACCCATCTCCTCTGCAACGGCGGCAGATTCTGGGCGGGCCAGTACGCGCACAGCGTGGCCACGCTGCTGAAGCTCCTGCACGACGAAGCTGCCAGCCATGCCCGTTCCGCCTGTCACCAGAATCATTTCACGCCTCCGCCCCAACAACCACAAACGGCGCCCAGTAGCGCGGGTGTGCGTAGTCTGGATGTGCGCGCAGCTCGCGCATGGCGCGCTGCAACGCGATAGCCTTGTCATCCAGCTCAATGTAGCCCTGGTAGAACGAGGCCATCAGCGCCGCCGTGGCCTCATCGCTCACGCTCCACAGGCTGACCAGTACGGATCGGGCGCCGGCTGTCAGGAAGGCGCGGGCCAACCCGATCATGCCGTCGCCGGAGACCTTGCCCAACCCCGTCTGGCAGGCACTCAGGGCTATGATGTCTGCCGGCAACCACAGGTCCGAAACGTCAGAAGCCGTCAACACGCCCGAGACAGCCTCGGAGTCGGCCAGGGCGATGAAGGATTGCAGCGGATCGTCGGCGTAGGCGATGCCGTGAGTGGCCAGGTGCAGGATGCCGTGGGTCTGCATCAGTGCCTCGACAGTCTCGCGGTCGGCGTGCTCTCCCAGCAGCAGGGTGCGCCGTGGCTCGGGAAGCAGGCCGGCAATGACTCGCGCCTCCTGCTCTGCCCCCGGCAGCGGTTCGAGTTCCACCTCAACATCGCCCAAGCCGGAGACAGTGGGCATCGTCGGATTGCCGACCACCAGCGCCTTCAGGTTGGCCGGGCTGCCATAGTCCGGTTCGTGGCGAATATCGTCGAACACCTGCGTCGACGGTGCATACAGCAACGGCCACTGATCGGCCAACCAGACGTCGTCCGGTCCGAGCAGCGCGGCGAAGGGCAGGAGCCACAACGCGCCATGCGGCTCGATGACCACGGGGGTACCGTCAGTCGGCAGCCCATCGGCGACAGGCGCGACAAGGTCCGCGTACAGATCGCGCAGCAACTGCTTGGGATCGGCAAGTGCGCCCGAGTCCGTGGCTCGATGGGCGTCGCGAGTCAGGCGCACACCACGTGGTGCGTTGTCCACGCGCAGCATGTCGCGGAGCTCCTGGACGCGTTGGGTGATGGCATCCTGGCCCAGTTCGAAGACGTGGCTACGCAGATTGCCGTCTGGAGACACTGCGAACACAGCGGTGCGGTCGTCCATGACGTGGAAAATCAGTCGTGCGACGGGCGGCACGACGCGCGCAGCTTCCTCTTCTGTCAGTTGCTCACCGACGTCGCCGCTGGGGATGGCGGCCGCCATTTCCGTCAGCATGGGCCACTTCTCATCCTGGCGGGCGTGGATGATGTGGGCCGCTTCGTTCAACAGGGCCTCCAGGTTCGGTGGGGGTCCCGTCTCGATGCCGGGCGCCATCTGGACCGGCGAGTCGAAGCCCACCGAGATGCCGGGCGCCATCTGGGCCGGCGAGTCGAAGTCCACCGAGATGCCGGGTGCCATCTGACTCGCCATGTTCTGGCGCTCGCCGAAGGGGCGCTGCCGGCTGGCTCGAATTCCGTGCTCCGATAGCCGCCGCTGCCTCCGGCTGTCCAACAAATCGCGAAAGGCCTGGCCGCGTGCTTCCTCGGCCACCTCCATGGCGGCCTGATACCGCGCCGGCTCGGTCCTTGCACGCTCCAGGTGGACGGCGATCAGTTGGTCGTAGACATCGCGCACGCTTTCGATGAACGTGACCTTGCCTTCGTCGGTGCGCAGCTCCCGTTGACGCCAGCGGATCAGGTTCAGGCTGTTGCGCAGATTCAGTGCCGCCCCTTCCAGATCGCCGGCTGCTCGCTGGCAGTAGCCCAGCCCCCACAAGACGTACCAGCGGGTGTCGTCGGCGCCGTCTGGCAACGCGGCGGCCGCCCGCTCGAAGGCCGCTTGCGCCTCGCTCATTTGACCTTGCTCCAGGTACAGCCGGCCCAACCCGGCCAGTGCTCGTCCCTTGCCAAGAGCGTCGTCGGCCTGTTCGTACAGTTCCAGGGCCTGCTGATAGCTCTGGAGTGCCTGGTCGATGTCGCCACGGTCACGGTAGATGCCGGCCAATGCCGCCAGCACGCGCCGTTCTTCCAGCCGGTCCGCGTGTTTGTCCAGCAGGTTCAGCGCATCGGTCAACGCGGCTTCGGCTTCGTCCACGTTGCCGCGCCGTCGCTGGACGATGCCGATGTGTGTCAGCGCGTGGGCGCGTAGCTCTGGCGCATGCTGGATTTCGGACCGCGCCAGGGCCTTTTCGTAGGCGTTCAAGGCCGGCATGTCCTGCGGCTGGCGGAGATAGGCGTTGCCGATGTTGATCAGCAGTTTCACGGGCAGCGTGACGTCCTCTTCGGCCGCCGCCAGGTCTGTGGCCACGGCCTGGCTGAAAAGGTCTGGCACCTCGAAATCGCCCAGGACATCGAAGTAGCCTTTGCTCACCGTCATCAGCGAAAGCATGACGTCTTCCAGCTCGAAGTCGGAGTCCTCGGCCAGGGCTCGCAGGCCGGCCTCGTAGGCGGTCACAGCCTTCTGGACGTCGCCGAAGGCTTCCTGAGCCTGCCCTACTCGATTGAAGAGCACGGCTGTCAGACGTGGACGATCCAGCCTTCTGGCGATGAGCAACGCCCGACCGTGAGCCGCGAAGGCCTCTTCGTAGCGTTGCTGGGCCTGCGCCATGATGGCTTCGTTTTCCAGGGCCACGATACTCTCGTAGTCGTTCATCTCTTTCTCCTACACGGCGGTAACTCGACATTGTTAGATTACGTCGCCGGCAGGCCCTCACCCCCCTAGCCCCCCTCTCCCAAC
>CAZHMV010000006.1:0-82514 GCA_964532665.1 uncultured Anaerolineales bacterium | reverse complement strand
TTCTTGCAGGGCCAATGTGCTGTAGGCATTGTAGTTGTGAGGGCGGTTGATGGTGATGGTGGCCACCCAATCTTTCTTGGTATACAGGATGTCCTGAAAATCGAAAGCCTCAGCCGGCTTTGACTCGAAGTAGGTCACGTTTTCCTCCCCTCCTCATGAAGAAGCCACTCAACCCCCAATTCCAGTGATCACTGATCACTGATTACTGATACTGGCACCGCGGGTGCCACTTCGCAAACCTGGTCCACGTAGGCCTCCGCCTGATCGGTCAACAACTCGTGGTAGGCCCGAAACAACTCGACAGCCTCATCGCCTCGCCAGTCCTCCGGCAGCAACTCTTGTGGCAGGTACGGGTCCAGGAAGGGAAACTCCCGGTATTCGTGAACCAACATGAAGCGATGGACGAAGCACTCGGCGGGAGGTAGATGGCCATCGGTGTGGATCCCGGCCTGACAGCGCTCATATTCGGGTTGGTATTTCTCAATGAAGGCAGCGTACCGGGCATTGACGGCCGGCAGGTCCCAGCACTGGGAGATCAGGTTGTGGATATCGGAGAAACCCAGGTGTTGAGCGCGGAACACCTCGATATGTCCTGTGATGTCCAGGGATGTAGCAATCTCTTCCACTTCATTCCGGACATTATGGGGCGAAATCCACACCCCGCTGGTCAAAGCGCCGCATCCCAGCCAGAGAAGCCTGACCCGTAGCCGGTCTCGCAGCCAACGGCGGTCTTCAGGAATGGAGTAGGTGATGAGATACCAGGAACCATCCCAGGGCTTGTTGCGCGGGGGATGGTAGATGCGCTGGTCGCCTTCCTCCAGGAGCTTGCGCCCCCTGTCGGTCAGGCCATAGAAACTCCTGGCATCGCTGCGCTCCAGAGTGAGCCACCCTTTGCGGGTCATGCGCCACAGGACACTTCGCACTGCTGCCTCAGACATATCCAACTGGCCCAGCAGGGTGATGAGGCTGTCCACCGCAACCGGACCTGGCCGAAAGCGCAGGTAGTCGCCGTATAATGTGAACACTTTGTCCTGAGATCGCATTGCCCTGGAACCTTGGGTCGCAATTACCAGAGAGGTTGTTTCGGTTTTCGTACGACCGTAATTCTAGTGAAAATTATATCTGGTGTCAAGCGGGGGCACAACACCCCATAGGGTGGTTTTCGCCGGGGTCCATACTGCCCAATTGGGTAGGGAAGAGGAGATCAGATGTTGAACACATATCTTCTCAATCATTTAGTGCACAACCCTGCCACCGTTCACCAGGAGGGTTTGCCCGGTGACGAAGGCGCTTGCATCGGAAATGAGCAAGGCCAGGGCACCCAACAGGTCCTCCGGCCGGCCAAGGCGGCCAAGGGGGGTGAGGGAGGTGTCGTACTTCGTCACGTCGGCCAGTTGACGGCTGGCCTCGGTATCGGTGAACCCCGGTGCCAGCGCGTTGACCCGGATGTTCCACTGCCCGAGTTCCCGAGCCAGGGCCCGGGTAAGGCCGACGACGGCGGCTTTGGAGGCCACGTAGTGAGTGAGCAGATGCGAGCCGGAGAATGCTACCTCCGAGGCAATGTTCACGATGGCCCCGCTTCTCTGGTTGCGCATGTATGGGGCCACAGCCCGAGCGCAAAGCCAGGGGCCCCTGACATTCACCCGCATCACCCGGTCCCATTCGTCCAGGGGGATCTGGTCGAAGGCGCGGCGGATGATCCCCGCATAGATGGCGGCGTTGTTTACCAGGGCATCAATGCCGCCCCAGGTCTCGAAAGTTCGGGTGGCCATGTGCCGGGTGTCTTGCTCGGAGGTCACGTCTACCCGCAGTGCTACGGCTTCTCCACCCGACTCGCGAGCCAGGGAAGCTGTCTCCTCGGCCCGATCTGCCTGGATGTCGGCCGCGAGTATCCTGGCCCCATGGGAAGCCAGGTGCAGGCAGAATGCCCGTCCCAACCCCTGAGCAGCGCCGGTCACGATGACCCGTTTGCCGGCTAATTGCATGTTCTATCTCCTTCTGGCAGGCTTCTTGTGTAGCTACTCACCCTCCCGCAGGTTTAAAGCCTCTCTGGGCAAGAATTGCTGCTTCAAGGCCGTTCTTCGGATGCAAAACCACTGCGCATCGCAGCCTGCGGGAGGGTAGCTGAGTAGTAACCTTTTCGCTACGGCAAGGCCAGATAAATGGTCTTGAGTTCCGTGTATTCCTCGAGGCCGAAGTGCGACTTCTCACGCCCCAGGCCGCTGCCCTTGACACCGCCAAAGGGACAGTGCCGGTAGGAGTGATGGACGGTGTTGACCCACACCGAACCGGCCTCTAACGCATCGGCGGCGTGCCAGGCGCAGGCCAGGTCCCGGCAGAACACGTAGGCCGCCAGCCCGTAAGTAGAATCGTTGGCCAGCTCAACGGCTTCCTCCAGCGAGCGAACAGGCATGATCCCCACCACCGGACCGAAGGTTTCCTCCTGCATCACCAGCATCCCGGGGTGGGCATCGGCCAGGACGGTCGGTGGGAAGAAATAGCCCCGGTCATAGGAAGGACCACTGAGCCGGCGCCCGCCGGTCAGCAGGCGTGCTCCCTTCGATATGGCGTCTTCCACATGTCGGACTACCTTCTCAAAGACCTCGCGGGTCCGCAGCGGCCCGATGCGCGAGGCCGGGTCTAGACCCGGCCCGACTATGATCTCTTCAGCAGTTGACGCGAAGGCCCCTACGAACGGCTCATAGACCGTTTCCTCCACGAAGATGCGGTTAACCCGGTAGCAGAATTGCCCGGCATTCTCGAAACTGTGCCAGGCCAGCGGCGGAATCAGCTTCTCGAGGTCCGCATCCCTTGCCACGATGGCCGGGCTCTGGCCACCCAGCTCCACGGTCAGGCGCTTCATCTCCCCGGCCGCCCTTGAGGCCACCCGGCGCCCGGTCTGCGTGCCACCGGTGAAGGCGACCTTTCGCACCAGGGGGTGGCTCACCAGCGGCTCGCCCACGGGCTCTCCGAAGCCGGTGACAACGTTGAAGGCGCCGGGCGGCAGTCCTGCTTCGTGACAGAGGGCCGCCAGCATGAGGGTAGTGACCGGGGTTTCCTCCGCCGGCTTGGCCACCACAGTGCAACCTGCTGCCAGGGCGGGGGCCAGCTTCAACGTCAGCAGGGTCAGCGGATAGTTGAACGGGGCAACGGCGCCGACGACCCCCACCGGCTCTCGAACAACCAGCACCCGTTCTCCGGCCGCAGACGGCGAGGGGAGCACTTCCCCACGCAGTCGTATCGCTTCCTCCGCAAAGTACTCCAGCGTATCCGCACAGCCCAGAACCTCCCGGCGGGCGCCGGCCAGGGGTTTGCCCACCTCCCGGGTCAGGGTATGAGCAAACTCGTCCCGCCTCCGGCGCAACTCTTCCGCAATGCGCCGGAGGCATGCTGCCCGCTCAGTCACCGGAACCCGTCGCCAGGTTTGGAACGCTTCCCAGGCCAGGCGAACGGCCTGGTCCACATCCTCCGGGCTGCCCTCAGCCACGTGGGCCACCACCTCGCCCGATGCCGGGTCCTCCACGACGAAGAAGTGGTCGGAGGTGGGTGGCACGAACTCGCCACCCACGAAGAGTCCGTAAGAGGTCATGCCATCACCCCTTCTGGAAGCCTTGAACGACTGGCCAGAGCGTCGCGGAAGGCCGGCAGCACCTCCTCCCAGTCGCCTACCACGCCATAGGTAGCCATGCGGAAGATCGGAGCTTCGGGGTCTTTGTTGACTGCCACGATCACCTGGGAGGACGAGCAACCGGCCATGTGCTGGGTGGCGCCGGAGATTCCAACGGCGATGTAGACGTCCGGAGCCACCGTCTTGCCCGTCAGCCCAATCTGCAGCGCCGGGTCCACCCAACCAGAATCGCAAGGCGGACGAGATGCCCCCACCGCTCCATCCAACAGTCCCGCTATCTCGTGCAGGAGATGGAAAGGCTCCGGCCCACCCAGTCCCCGGCCGCCGGCAACGATCACGCGCGCCCGCTCCAGGTTCTGGGCCACATCCTTCTGACGCAGACGGGACACGCATTCGGTTTTCAGGGTTCCCTCCGGCAAATCCGGTTGGACGGGCACCAACTCACCCTGGGGCCTGGCCATCGGTTCAGCCGGGGAAAAGGCCCGCGCACGGGGGACCACAATCCACGGTGCTCGGGTGAGCCGAACAGTCGCCAGGACAGCTCCACCGAACACGGGCCTGGTGGCGATCAGCCCGTTGTCGGCCACTTGCAGGGTCATGACACTCTGAACCAGGCCGACCCCGAGGCGGCAGGCCAGACGCGCAGCCATTTCCATGCCCAGGAGCGTGGGGGGCATGATCACCAGGGTGGGGTGCAACTGCTCGCACAGGGCGGTGAAGGCCGCCAGGTGGGCGTCGGGCCATGGTTCGGCCAGGCGGGGGTCCTCCACCAGGTAGACCTGGTCGGCCCCACTGCAGCGGACCTCCTCGACTGCCTCGATTTCCCAACCCTGCACAACGACTCGCAATTGCTCCCCCAACCGGGGAGCGAGCTGGCGGCCCACCGTCAACAGCTCCCAGAAGCCGGGATGTAGCAGACCGTCGTCTGTTTCCGCGAAGATCAGGACTCCTTCCACTGCTAGTGACCTCCTGAGGAATTCGGGCTGATGAGACCGGTGGCTGCCAGAACCTCGGCCAGGTGCCGGCCCGCCTCAGCGCCATCGGCGCCCGGCACGAACTGGCAGTCCCGCTCCTCCATGGGCAATATCAGATCCAGTATATCCACAGCGGGTGGAGCTTCTGTCTCCACTCCCAGATCCTGTAGTGTCAGGAACCGCGGTTGGCGCCGCGCTGCCTGCAGGCGAGCTCGGGCTGTGGGGTAGCGCAGTTCTCCCAGCTCGCTGGTCACGGTGACCACGGCCGGCAAATCGCCTTCCATTTCCTGGAAGCCGTCGCTCAGCACGCGCTCGACCCGAACCCGGCTCCCGTCCACCTCTACACGGCGCGCCAGGGTCAGACAGGGCCACCCTAGCATCTCCGCCAGCATCAGGGGCACCTGGGCATTATCCCAGTCCGAAGCCTGCCGCCCGCACAGAACCAGGTCCACTTCACCCAGGTGCTGTATGGCCGCTGCCAGGACACGGGCCACGAAATGGGGGTCCCACGTGTCCAGGGCTCCATCCTGCACCAAGACCAACTCGTCAGCCCCAGCGGCGAGAGCCCTTTTCACGACATCCAGGGCGAAGTGGTCGCCGGCGGACAGGGCCACGACCTCAGATTCGCCCTCTGCACCGCCATCCCATCCGTCCTTGAGGCGCAACGCAGCCTCTAACGCCTGTTCGTCAAAGCCGTTGATCACCGGTGGAGTGTTGGGCGGGCCAAGGATCTTCTTGCCGTCCCGATCCAGCACCAGCGCTGTTGCCGGAGTCAGCGGGTCCACTACTTGTTTTATGCAAACCACAACACGCATAACATCGCCTCCGCTAATCAGTATTCAGTCATCAGTTATCAGTATTCAGTTCACTGTAAAGGTGACCGGCACTTCCTCAACCCCGTCGGAGGACCAGTGACGCTGGTTTTACGGCCAAAGCAGGTGCTCCAGACACAGTTCCGAAGTGCCGGTCACCTGATCTCGCTCTCACCCCGTAAGTCCTGTCACTGATCACTGTTCCTCAGGGCAGGTTCAGGTCCTGGGCAATGATCTTGTAGCAGTTGTAGCTGCTACCACGACCGATGCCGCCTGCTGAGTGGAGGTTGGAGGAGCAGATGTAGAGGTTCCGGACAGGCGTGCGATATCCAGAGAGTTCCGGAATGGGGCGGAACCGCCCCAACTGGGAGGCGATCATGCTGCCCTCCGACCAGCCCCCTTCCACCATGTCGGGGTGGCTGGCCTGCACATCGTAGGGGCTGTAGAGCCGAACGGCGATTACGTTGTCCCGGGTCATGTTCGGGGCATACTTCTGCCACTGCTCCAGCATCTGGTTCGTGAAATCTTCTTTCAAGCGTCCCCATTCCCGGGGCGAAAACAGACGAGCCGGCGCAGTGAAGTCTTCTACCAGAATCGTGTGGCGGCCCTCCGGAGATCTGGTGCGGTCCCAGATGCTGTCCGGTGCCGTCAGGACGTACAGTTGCTGGGGAAAGCCGAGGATGAAGATTTCGTGCTGGTACTTGGTGGCCAGGTAGTCCGGGTCCTTGGGCCCCCAGTAGAGGCGGGGCTGCGGACCGACCCCGGGGTTTTCGGCCGCCGCGGTGTAGTCCGGCAGTTCGTATACGGCGACATTCCCCCACAGGATCTGGCTGCGGTCGTAATGGATGTTGCGTATGCGGTGCAGGATCCTGTCGCTGATCGACACGCCTCGAAGCAGGCGCAAGATCGTCTGTGGCACGCCCAGGTCGCTGACTACCAGCCGGGCGGCGATCCGGGTGCCGTCGGCCAGTTGCACTCCCCTGGCATCGCCGTTTTCCACCAGCACCCGGTCCACCTCATGGCCGGTGAAATACTGGACGCCCATCTTCTTGCCTGCCGCGACCAGGGCATCGGTGATGGCCTGGGTGCCGCCCACGGCAATGGTCGCCGGCTCAAAGGAGAGCACTAACCCCATCACGTGCACCAGTCCCTGCAAGCCCATGACGTCGTCGGGGAACCATCCTCCAGAGGTGGGGGCAGCCCGCATGAACAGCGTCCGCAATTCCGGGCTCTCGAAGAAGTCGTAGGCAATCTGGCGCACGGACATGAACTGGTGCACAGGCTCCAGGCCGCTGTCCGGATTCGTCACCAGCTCTTCCAGCGGATCGGGAGTACCCCAGGGCGGCGGGGGTGAAAAGCGGTGCCGATGAAACGCCTCTTTCCAGTAACGCCGGTACCTGTCCAGCAACTCCAGGTAAACGTCGGCGTCCCGATGAGAGAATCGGCGAATCTGCTCATAGGTCTTCCTCACGTTCTCCTCGGAGTACTCGGTGCGACCGGTGTGCGGGTCCACTACCCGAAAGGCGGAGTAGCCGATGAAGCTGCTTCCGTCGTGAAAGATCATCCCCTCGTTTTGGTCCGGGAAGACGTATTGCAGTCCCTCTTCCCGCAGGTTGAACTCCTGGTATGCCGGGTGGCCGTAGAACCGGGTGAAGTGGGCACAGGAGTTCTGCCGGAATCCCGGCGCTGGCCCTTCTTCACTCACTGCGCCGCCACCCAGTTCTGTGTGCTTCTCCAGGACGGCCACCTTCATCCCGGCCTTGGCGAGGTAACAGGCCAGGATGGTGCCATGGTGCCCTCCACCAATTACGACTGCATCATAGGTAGCATCAGCCATTTGACTCTCCCTTCTCTTCTTATCGTCTGAACCCTTTCACCATGAGGTCAATGATGTGCTCAGTGGTGTTCTTGTCTTTCTCTTTCTTCAGGTAGTGTGGAACGGCTTTCGGGCCGGCGGCTGTCACCGGGCGTGTTTGAAGCAGGAAGATGTTGTGCGGGAAAGGCAGGTCGGCATCCACCGCCCATTCGATGTCCATCGCCTGACCGTAATGGTCTTCCACCCGCCGGGCCAACTCAGCAAGTTCTTTCACCTCTTCATGGCTCAGGCACAGGCATTGCTGCTGGTCAGCCGGGACCTCTACTGCAGCCGTCCCGTGTTCGGTAGGTACGACCTGCTTTGTCTTCTGTCCGCACTCTTCCTCCAGGATGTGCAGGTTGTCCTTGTCCACCAGGTAACGATCAGGGATGACCATACCCTGGACGATACTTTCGCCCAGGCCCCAGTTGCCCTCGATGACAATCTGTGAGGAATTTCCGGTTACCGGGTTGACGGTGAACATGACGCCGGCGGCTCTGGCGTTGACCATCTTCTGGACGCCTACGCTGATGGCCAGCCCGATGCTGGGGAAGCCCATCCGGGCGCGGTAAGAGATGGCACGATCGGTGAACAGGCTGACCCAACAGTCTACCATTCGCTGCACCACTTCGTCAGCCCCTCGCACCCACAGGTAGGTCTCCTGTTGACCGGCAAAGCTGGCTCCGGGCAAATCTTCAGCGGTAGCGCTGGAGCGCACAGCCACCGGCAGGTCGGGCACCTGGCATTGCCGTACCAATTCCTGGTAGGCCTGGCGGATGGCCTCCTCGATGTCAGACGGCAGGGGTATGGAGCGGACGAGCCGTCGTACAGCCTTCCCAACTTCGGCAAGGGAAGCCAGATCAGTCGAATCCGAGCCGGCCAGGAGGTGCTCGATGTCGTCCAGATACCCACCTTGCAAGACTACCCTCTCGTAGGCCTGCTTGGTTACTGCGAAACCTGGCGGTACTCGCAGTCCGGCTTGCGTCATCTCACCCAGGTTTGCGTTCTTGCTCCCCACCCGGGAGACGGCGCGGGCATTGTAGGTCTCAAACCACAGAACGTACTCTGTCTTTTCGCCCATGAATCTCGCTCCCCTATCCTGGCAGTGTGGGCCGGAAGGCTCGCTTCGTTCGCGACCGCTGACCACCGACCGCCGATTCGTCGATGGGCGGCGGTCGGCAGTCGGCGGTCGTTCAGGCGACGTGTGAGGCCGGCCTGCTGCCAACACTCTAACGGGGGATCACCCACTCACCTGTCCAGAATATACACCGTTCCCTCGTCAGCGTTGACGCGGATGCGTTGCCCGGTCTCGATCTTCTTCGTTCCCTCGAAGACATTCATCACCACCGGGATGCCGTACTCCCGACCGACGATGGCCGCATGAGACAGGCTGGCTCCGCGATCGACCACGACTCCTCTGAGCAGGCAGAACACCGGCGTCCAGCTCGGGGCCGTGGTAGCCGCCACCAGGATATCTCCCTCTTGCACCTCGCCGAGTTGATCCTCGCTCAGGATGACCCGGGCTGTCCCCTCGGCCGTACCGGGAGAGCCGCAAATGCCATAGAGGTCCGCTTCCAACTCCGGTCTGGGTTGCGGCATGGCTCCCACAACGACCTTGAGGGCGATGGGGTCGTTGGACTTGACCAGTTCCCCAACCGCTTCTTCGAGGCTGATCCTGGCGATCATGGGCGGGTTCTCTCCAGCCTGCCACTCTTCCCAATCCTTGCGTCGCTGATTGACCACCGGTCGCAGGTTGTGGAACTCCGGGGCGACCATGACTTTGCGTACCTCGGGAGGGATGAGGAAGAAGATGTCTTCCATCTGCTCGATGGTTCCGGCCTGGGCGAGTCGCCGGCCAATGCCCGACATACAACGGCGCATTAGAGCGTGCGTGTAGAGGTCCAGGTAGTGGTTGTGTTCCTCGCTGAAGCGGCCGGCTTTCTGGGCCACCGACATCAGAGCCTGGAACCAGCTCCTTTGATCGGCCGGGATCCTGTCGAGCACCTCTTCCACGGCCTCTTCCCGCTCCCTGGACAGGACCTCCCGCTCCCGATCGAGGTCAAAGTCGCCGCCCCTGGCCAGGAATTGCTTGACATTGGTGATGGCCGGGGTGGGGTCTTCCACCCAGGTAGGCGTGTTGATCTCGGCCATGCGCTGCATACGCCAGCCGTCTTCGTTGATGAACTCGCGGAATTCCTTGAGCCATGTCTGACCATTGGCACTCTGCTCCATGGCCGGCGGGACGTCCCCGGCCTCGGTGCTGGCCAGTACACCGTCCACGCCCAGTTCCGCCGCGCGCCTGGCGAATTGCCACAAGCGTCGGTCCACCTGGAAGACTTTGTTGTCGAAACCCCGCAGCAGGCGGTGGAACTCCGGCGTGGTGTCATCAATGCCCAGCAGGTCCTTGCAGACGTTCTCGAACAAAATGAAGCCGGTGTAGACGCCGTACATCATGTACATGTGAATCTCCCACATGCGCCGGCAAACATTGATGACTTCTTCCATGTGAGCCAGGAGGGCGATGTTGTCCGCCTGGTCCAGATCGATAGCTTTCAGGTTGTCATAGCGCCCCAGGATTTCCTGGAGGAAGCCATTCCACAGCCCATCGAAGTCCTCGACAAAGGGGCGGATCGCCGTCCTGAAGCGGTTCTCCCGTTCCTCGATCTCGTTCTCGTCCTCTACTGTGTAGAGGGTCAGGTAGCCACCTCCCTGGTAGTGACGCCAGTCCCACCCTTTCACCGTAGGGATGCTCAGCGTCTCCGCTCCGTACTGCATGCCGTGACGGCAGAAATGGATCCAGAACCAGCTAAACATGGGCGTCCATGGAGGCACGGAATGGGTAGCGTCCAGGAACCAGTACCGGTATGTCTCCAGGTCGGCCTTTTCGTCAAACTCGAAAGCAGGTACTACAGGGTACATCGTCTGATTTCCTCCTCTCCTCTGCATTGTGAGCCGGTCAGATGTGCTTGCTGATGAAGCAGTGTGGCTTCGCAGAAATGGATCACCTCCCTTCTGGGTTGAGGCTTTTCGGGCAGCTCTGAAGAATCTGTATTGTCAGGCTTCGGCTGTGAGCACGGCTGGCAAGGTGTGGTTTGAGGGGCTCGCCATGCCCTGAAGGTGGTTCTGTGCCTATCCCAGGACTCAATGGAGGCGGCCAGCCTTCCCGTCCTGGGGTAGGCTCCTTGGATGAGGTCGAATTGTCCAGTTCGACACACAGAAACCTGGGGTTTATTGTAATGTCCAGACCTTTAGTTTGGCTTTGGTCTGGATCCATTGAGGCAGCAGCAACCGCGCGGGCATGAAGTGATACTGTTGGCCATTCTATTCTTGTCTCGGGGTAGCTACTCACCCTCCCGCAGGTTCGGAGCCTTTCTGGCCGAGAATCGCTGCTTCAAGGCCGTTTTTCGGGTGTAAGACCATTGCGCATCGCAACCTGCGGGAGGGTGGCTGAGTAGTAACGTCTCGGGGAGAGAAAGGGGGGCTGTCCTTCAGGCCAATTATCAGTACTTACTGATTATTCCATGTTCTGCCTGCCTGAAGTGAATTCTTGCACAAGCTCCTCGTACAGGTGCATCGTCTCAGCATCGATGGGGCCGTCGTCCAGGCGATGCAGGAGTTCCTGCCACAGGCGATGTTGCCGCACCAGCGCATCCCGGCGACCAGCCTGGCGAAACACCCGCATCAGGCCCTGGTGCGCTTCTTCACGCGCCGGGTCCGCGGTCAAAGCCTTGCGGTAATAGGCCAGGGCTTCCCGGCTGGCTCCCCGCTTCAGATAGAGTTCGGCCAGGCACAGATGCAGCTTAATGTACATCTCTTCTAACCAGTAGCGCCGGCTCCAGCACCAATCGTCGTCCAGCCGTTCGGTGTACTCCAGGGGGATGTCACCCAGGAAATCGCCGGTGTACAGCCGTTCGGCCGCCTGGTAACAAGCCAACGCATCCTCATCCTGCCCGATGCGGGTCAGGTACTCACCCTGGTAACAGAACTGCTCAAAAGTCACGGCATCAATCCACGAATCCTCCGGCAAGGCCAGGTAGTAGCGATCGCCTTCCCGAAGCACGTAGCGCGATGCCTTCTCTCGCCCCACCAGATCCGGCTCCAGGGCACGGCGCAGGCAGTGTACCGTATGGTAGAGTCGCGCCAGACCTTTATCCAGGTCATCCTGATCAGGCCACAGCAGGTCAACCAGCCTCTCCCTCGCCGCTCCGGCCTGCCCTTGCTCCAACAGGAAGGCGAAGAGGGTCTTGGTCTTCACCGTTGCTCCCCTGGCTACATCCCAGGACACTTGCGTGCCGTCGTGGCGATGAACCTTGAGTTCCCCCAAGCAATAGACTTGCCACCGCCACGGCGAATCGGAGGAACCGAGCCGCTCCACGGGACTGACCTTCGGGCCGGCTATGGCCTTATCGGCTTCGTATTTTGTCTCCCACGGCGACCAGACTGGTCCGGAAGCGCGCCGGGAAGCTGAGGTCAAGACCTGAGGGTAATGGCCGGCTAATCTGGGGGCGCGGGACTCAGACCCTTTGCCGGCTTGCCACGTGCCCGAGCTGAGGTTCCCCAGATACCAATAGAATTGCTCTCGCCTGTTCTGTGTGAGAAAGATGTGGGGAGGAAGATAGTAGGGGTTGACGTGGATGGTTTGATCCGTTCGCACTTCCGGGTGTGTCCTCAGCACGTCGAGGAGTATCTCGGCCGGGAAACGCTGCCGGTTGTACTGACAGAGTAGCGCGAGCCGAGAGGAGGAGAACGAAGTATTGATCCTGGCTTCGTATTCGGCCAGACGAGCCAGGCTCGACCGCTGCTGCAGGACCCAGGACATTTCAATGGCAATGTGAAGACCCCGGTAACCATCGGATTCAGCTTGCTGAACGGCCGATTCCAGCTTCTCGAGCAAAACATCCAGGGAGAAAGGGTCCGGTGCCAGGCAGGTATCCCTGGCCATCACAACGTGCAACTGCCCCCGATCCAGCCAAGACCGTACCGGGATACCATGTTCCTGTAAACCAGCCTGTACCTCCTGAACGCTGTTCTCTTCGGCCACGTAGAGGCATCTTTGGCGCTGTCTCAACCCTACCTGAACAAAGGGCACGACGAGGGACCATTGCTCCCGGGTATTGGAGTAGAAGCCGCAGCCGTGATGTCCAACCCGATGACCGGCGTCCCGGTCCTCGTGGCCTGTTGAACGGATCTCGCGTTCTGAGCCTGCTTTTCGCACCATGTCTTGAGAGCGTAGCCTAGCCATTTCAGACCCACGGTTGTCACTTTTCTCATGACACTTGTAGTGAGATTATACCTGGTCCCGACTGGCGATACCATACCCGATGGGGTAACTTTTCGTGCAGGATATGCTACCTGTCTGGGTAGGTTGGCTGCCCATCTGGCCGTGGGATGAGCTTTCGGCTTACAACTGCAACGGAATCTGCGCTCGAACGCGTGTGCCCTCGCCTGGGCGGCTTTCGACCTCCAGGCTGCCGCCGGCTGCTTCGGCGCGCTCGCGCATCGTCTGCAGGCCAAAGCACGGCCAGGCGCTGCGCCTTGGGTTGTTCGGGTCGAAGCCGCACCCATCATCCTCGATTGTGACCTCCGCCCATGCGCTGCTGGCCACGAAGCGCACCCATGCCCGGTCGGCCTGGGCATGTTTGCGCACGTTGGTCAGTGCTTCCTGCACGATGCGCATGAGCTGGATTTCCGCCCTCGGGTCGAACGAGAAGGCACTCATCTCGGGAGAGATGGTCAGTTTGGTCTGCACGCCGGTCTGCTCGGTAAAGCGCTGCAGGTACTCCTCCAACACCGGGAACAGGCCGTGGCCCTTACCAATGGTGGTCCGGAGGCCCAAAATGGCTTCTCGCACATCGGCGTAGACCTCCTGGGCAGCCTCCTCCAGTTGCTGCAACTGGGCCTGGGCAGGTCCTACCTGCCCCGTTTGAAGAAGCTCCTGGACTGCCTGGGTCTTGGCGTTCACGTAGCTGAGCACCTGTGCCAGACCATCGTGCATCTCACGAGCGATGCGCTCCCGCTCGGTGGCCACGGCCAGGGCCTGAACCTGCTCGTACAGACGAGCATTCTCGATAGCAATAGCGGCCTGGGTGGCAAACATCGTGAGCAGTTCCTCATCTTCCAGGCTGAACTCGTCGGCCGCGGCCTTGTCCGCCAGGTACAGATTGCCGACAATCTGTCCTTTAAAGATCACCGGCACACCGAGGAAGCTTTTCATGGGCGGGTGGTTGGGTGGGAAACCGACGGAGCGCGGGTCTTGCTGGATGTCTGCGACGCGGATGGGCCGGCCTTCCCGCAGCACAGCGCCAAGCAACCCGCGCCCCTGGGGCAGCGGCCCCATGCGCGCGCGCTCCTCCCCGCTGAGACCCGAGGTGATGAGGGAGTGGATGTGGCCGGCCGCGTCCAGCACCCCCAGAGCGCCGTACCGGGCGTCCGCCAGCCGCCGGCTGAGGTCCACGACCTTCTGAAGCACGGCCTCCCGCGACAGCTCGGCTGTCAGGGATAGGCTGGCCTCGTGAAGGGTGCGCAACTGCTCGTTGCGACGTTTTGCTTGACCTTCCAGGTGTTTGAGGCGGCGCCGTAGGAACAAGACGAGGGCGATGGCGCCGGTCAACAGCACGCCGGCCATGACGACCAGGAGCAGTAGCGGTGAGGCGACGGAGGGAAGCGAATCCAGGAGGCCTGCCCTGAATTCGAGCGTCGTGAAGATCGTGGTGGGAAGAAGGGCGACACCTTTAGCTGAGCGACCTGGGTTCACACCGTCTCCTAGCGTCAGATGGTTGCGCCGGCAACCGACGGGATTCAACCCCTACAAACCTTTACAGCAAAAGCTTATCATCGTCTTAGACTTGCGTCAAGTTGTTACTACTCAGCTACCCTCCCGCAGGTTGCGATGCGCAATGGTTTTGCACCCGAGAAACGGCCTTGAAGCAGCGATTCTCGGCCAGAAAGGCTCCAAACCTGCGGGAGGGTGAGCAGGGCCTCGCGCAGCCGCACAACGTCGCCGATCACAATGGTTGCCGGCGGGCGGATGCCGGCCAGCGCTGCTCGTTCTGCAATGTCGCTGAGGGTGCCGGTTACGACCCGTTCGCCCGGTTCGGTGCCGCGCTCGATGATGGCCACCGGCGTCTCCGGGGATCGCCCGTGTCGGATCAGCGTGGCGACAACATGCGGCAGGCGCTTCACCCCCATGAGGATCACCAGGGTGTCGATCGCTGCCAGGGCCGCCCAATTCACGTCGTCCTGGCCGGCCGCCCGGTGGGCCGTGACCACGGCGAAAGCGCCGGAGATGCCACGATGGGTCACGGGAATGCCGGCATGGGCCGGCACGCCGATGGCGCTTGTGACCCCCGGCACAACCTCGAAGGGGATACCGGCCTCGGCCAGGGCCTGAACCTCCTCCCCACCCCGCCCGAAGACGAATGGATCGCCGCCCTTGAGCCGCACGACGACCCGTCCCGCCTGTGCCCGTTCGATCATCACGGCGTTGATCTCCTCCTGTCGGAGGACGTGCATTCCGGGCACCTTGCCGGCGAAGATCCGCTCAGCCCATGGTGGTGCTTCGTCCACCAGCGCCTCTTTCACCAATCGGTCGTAGATGACCACGTCTGCCTGGCGCAGGCACCGCAGCCCACGGACGGTGATTAGCTCTGGGTCCCCCGGTCCCGCGCCGACGAGGTATACAATCCCACTACCTGTCATCTCAGGCCCCCTCCCCCCGGAACACCTCCGCAATCTCCGATGCCCAATACCGGATACCCAATTTCCAATCTCCAATCTCCAATCCTTCGGCTACGCTCAGGACAGGTCTCTAGCCCCCAATCTCTGCAATCCTCGTGATCTCTACAACCCGCCGTCGTGCCGCTGCTTCATCCCCCTGGCGCAGGAGATCGAGGACATCAGAGTCCACAAGCTGGTACCAGAGTGTCTTGCGCTGTTCGAAATCCGGGTAGCGGGCGGCGATGGGAGCACGCAGCATCCCCGCCAGTTCCAGGAATCGGGCATGTTCGTGGCCGATGGTACGCTCTAACTGCTGGCGTAGCCGGACGGCGAGCGCCGGCGCTTTTCCGCCGGTCGAGATGGCGATGGCCAGGTCGCCCCGGCGCACAATGGAAGGTGCAATGAACGTACAGTGAGGCGGATCATCGACAATGTTGACCAGGCTTGCACTGAGCCCAGCCGAAGTGACGTTGGATTCGACCCCCTCTTGCCAGACCTGCTTGTTAATCGTTCTGTCGTCGGTGGCGCTGATCGCCAGAAACGCCCCGGCCAGATCGTCGCGCCGGTACCTGCGCGCAACGTGAATGATGAGGCCGGCCTGTGCCAGCTTTCGCAAGTGCGGAGTCAGTTGTGGCGAAACGACAGTCACCTTCGCCTCGGCTTCGAGCAGGCCCTTGACCTTGCCCTCTGCAACGGAGCCACCGCCGATGACAACGCAGTGGCGACCGGTCAAGTTAAGATGTACGGGATAGTATCGCATTTTTGCCAACGCCTTACTTCAGCAATGTGATCGACGAAACAGCCAATAGGCCGGCGAGACCTGCCTGGAGGGCGCGACGTGGTAGCCGGACTGCGAGCCGGCTGCCCAGCAACACCCCGGGGATTGAGCCCAGTAGCAACTGGCCGACAACGGCCATGTTCACCTGGCCCAGGTGCCAGTGGGCTAGCGCTGCTACGGCTGTTAGCAGTGCGGCGTGTGCCACATCGGTTCCCACCAGTCGCTCCGCGGTGAGCGGCATAACCAGGGACAGCAGGGCCAGCATGATGCTGCCGCTACCCACGGAGGTCAAGCTGACCAGGAAGCCGCCCAGGGCACCGATGGCTGTCACCGGTAAGCTGTGGGAGGGCTGTGACTCACCCATCCGGGATCTCCGTTCGACAAGTTGCTGCGCCATCAGCAACACCGCCAGGAGCAGGGTAATCCCAATCGCGCGTCGCAGCCAGATGTCAAGCGCCACCGCGTCGTACCGGCTCAGCCAGTGCATCGCGGCCACCGCGAGCAGCGATCCGGGGAGACTCCCCAGTGCCAGGTCGCGTACGATACGCATGTCTACGGTTCCCTGCCGCCAATGCTGCCACGCGCCGGCGAGCTTCGTCAGGCTTGCGTAGGCCAAATCGGTCCCCACCGCGGTGCCCGGTGGGAGGCCCAAGCCCAGGACCAGCAGGGGAGTCATGAGCACCCCACCACCCATGCCGGTCAGCCCGGTGCACAGGCCAACAATGAATCCCGCGATGGCCAGGATCCCTGGTTCGTGGATGCTATGCTCAAGGCCCACCGGCTACCCTCCCTGAACCCATCGCCGGGGGAGGACAACAAACTCGGTGCTGTGCCCCGCGTTTATCGAAGGGGTATCGCCCTGACTGTCGAAGCCCAGCGCTTGCGTATCCACAATGAGCGGTTCGGCCTCTGGATCGGCAGGCAGAACGCGCGTGGCGCGACCCGGCGGGCACTCAATGGAGCCCTCAGGCTCCTGGACAATCCAACCCTGTGGGTTGATGCGGTGGCACAGATCTCGTACGGCCCGGGTGAAGCCCACCACCTCGTCGGCACTTTCCCCCTTGACGCGCTGGGCGACCAGGAACGCGCCCACCTGAGCCGGCGCCGCCTGCTCCGTCAGAATCAGGCGCATCGCCTCCTGCGCCTCGTCGCGTGTCAGGTCACGCTTCAGCTTCTCGCCTCGTCCAACAGCCTGAACGAAAGGAACGAATTGTTCCATCTTCCATCTTCCACCTTCCATCCTCCATCTTCTTCTGTTCTCTACTCTCAGCGCCGGCCGGCGCCGTTTCCACTTACAGGGTGCGCTCCCACCGCCAGGCGAGCCTTTGCCTCATCGCCGTTCGCGTGGACTTCGGCCAGGATGATCTCGGCCTCGTGCTCGAAGCCGCCGGTTTCGATGGGGCAGTTCATGCCACATTCCTTGGGTGCATCCTTCTCCCACCACCAGCGGCCGGCGCGCTTATCCTCGCTCTCCGTGATCGACCGTGAGCACGGGGCACACCCGATGCTGGCATAGCCCTGCTCGTAGAGGGGATGGGTAGGGACACCGTTGTCGGCCAGATACGCCCAGACCTCCTCTTCGGTCCAGTCGGCCAGCGGATTGAGCTTGACGATGCCACCGTGGTCGTGATCGAGCTCCACTTTCTTGATCGCCGCCCGAGATGCCCACTGATCACGGCGCAGCCCCGTAAACCAGGCATCCAGGTCCCGCAGAGCGCCGACCAGCGGGCGCACCTTGCGGATGTGGCAGCACAGAAAGCGCATGGAAACCGATTTGTAGAAGAGATTGGCACCGTGTCGCTCGACCATCCCTTCGACCTCGCGATGGTCGGGGAGGAGCACCCTCCAGCGTGCCTCGGGGTAGTGAGCGCGCACCTCGTCCAGAAACTCGAGCGTGGCCTCCGGCAGCCGGCCGGTATCCACGGTGATGACTCGGACGCTGGGATCAATCCGGTAGGCCATATCCAGGATCGCCATGGAGTCGATCTGCAACGAGGTGACGATGGCCACCCGATCCCCGAAGGTCTCCAGGCCCCATTGGACGATTTCCTGGGGCGGCTCGTGATCGAGTTCCATAGCGATCTCGCCGATCTCGAGATCATCGAAAATGATGGGTTGTGCATTCATTGGTATATCCTCCTTGTCAATCATTTGCAGTCCAGGGGATCATCCGCCGGCCAGCGCCGGCAGGGCCAGCACCTCGTCGCCGGCTTCAATAGGCGTGTCGAGGCCGTTCAGCCCGTGGATGTCCTCTTCGTTCAGATACAGGTTGACGTGGTCAACCAACTCGCCGTTTTCGTCGAGGAGGTGTGGCCGCAGCGCCTTGTAGCGACGGGTGACCCCGCGAACCAGAGCCCGCACCGTTCGGGCGCGCGCCGTCCGGACCTCGTATTGGTCGATACCGCCGGTGAACCGTAAAAGGGGACCGCTGAGCCGAAGCGTCACGCGGTCGTTGTAGCTGGTCTCCTCAACTTCCGCATCCAGAGCGATTGCCCTCAGTTCCTCATCGGTGTGCTCGTCGCAGAAGTTCTGGAAGCTATACCTTGTCCTCGCGCGAAGCGAAGGATCGGCAGGTTTCCCGTTGCTGCGCGCGCGCCGCTCCTCCAGCCAGGCCTCCACGAGCCGTACCACAGCCTCGGTGGCCTGCTCGCTGGGCACCCGCCGCAGCAGGGGCTTTCCGATGGCGGCCTCGCACCCCAGCCCGCCGCGAAGGGTGATGTCGTAGGCCTCGATTCGCTTGCCGGAATCAGAACGACCGGTCGTGCCCTGCAGTCCGATGTTGCCTACCCAATGTTGGGCGCAGGCGTGCGGGCAGCCGTCCACGTACAGCGTCAGCCCCTCCTCGATCTCCGAGCCGAAGCGCCGGTCCAGCTCCTCGAGAATCTCCTGGGCCTTGCCCTTGGTCTCCGTAACTGAATAATTACAGTACTTGTGGCTGGTGCAGGCCACCGAATGGCCGAAGATGCGGTTTCGCTCCACTGAAAACCCGATTTCGTCGATCTGTGCTTTGACCCACTCCAGACGCTCCTCCGGGATATCGGCGAGAAGGAAGTTCTGCTGGCGGGTGAAGCGCGCGTGCCCGCCGACTTCCTGGAGGACGCCGGCCAGGCGCTGGAGCTGATCGCCCCTGACCCAACCCTGGGGCACCGGGTAGCCCACGTAATACAACCCCGCTTGCTTCTGGGGGTGAACGCCCAGGTGCGCGAGATTGCCGGGAACCGGCTCCGGGGCGGCCAACTCCTCGAAATGGCGTCCCAGCCGCTCCTCGATCATCCTGCGCATCCCATCGGGGCCGTAATCGTCGATCATGAACTTGATGCGCGATTTGGGCCGGCTGATGCGATAGCGCAGGTCTTGCCGCCAGGCGTCAGCGATGGCGCGCAGCACGTCGAGGGCCTCGTCCTCGGGCACGAAGATCCGCAGATCGCGCGAGATGCGCGGCGTCGATGAGAGCCCCCCGCCAACCCGGACCGTGAAGCCGCGCCGGCCCTCGTGGATCACTCCCAGCAGCGCCACCCCGTGGAACTCCGGTCCGCTGCACTGCTGCGGGCAGGCGGTAATCGTGAACTTGAGCTTCCGGGGCAGATCCGAATAGTCACGATTGCCGCAGAAGAATTCGTGCACCTTGTCGATGACGGGCCGAACGTCGAAGGCTTCCTCCGGATTGATGCCCGTCAGCGGACAGCCAGTGATGTTGCGAACTGTATCCCCTTCGGCGCCGGTGGTAGTCAGGCCGGTATCCTGGATGGCCTGGAGAACGTCGGGAAGGTGCTCCAGGCGCACCTCGTGGAGCTGAATCCCCATCCGGGTCGTCAGCTCGCTGTAGTTGTCCCCGTACTGCTCCGAGATCAACCCCACGCCCCGCAACTGGGCCGGCGTGACAATCCCGCACGGCACCTTGAGGCGCACCATGAAGGTGCCCACCTTAGGTTTATCGTGGGCGATCCCGTACCAGTACAGCCGAACGATGTCCTCCTCCGGGATCGCCTCGTAGCCCATCTCGATCAGTTCGGGCAGCTCGTCGATGACGTCCAGCGGGAACTTCTCGCGCTTGAGGCGCTCGACCTTGTTGCGCTTGTAGACGAGTTCCCAACTCGGCTCGTCTCCCAACTGTATTTTCGTCGTCACAGCAACCTCCCTTATCAATTTCAGTACTTGAGAAAAGTTCTAGCTGGCACCCTCCCGCAGGCTTCCAGCCTCGCCAATACGGACTACGTCGGCCACTTACAGGGCCTCGCGGGTGCTTGCAACGTGCCGCCACGAGCCTGCGGGAGGGTTGGCCGATAGGAATTCTCAAGTACTAATATTGGATATCGACAGTTTCAACACAACACTTTCAACTCACAACAAAAAGCGAGAGCCCCTTACAAGGGGCCCTCGCTTTAGCCGTATACACAGCCGACCGTTGCCGGCGCGCGAGTGATGGCGCGGCGCAATTCAACAAGGTCGTTTGCCCCTTGCGTGGTGGGTTAGACGGGAAGCGACTGCCCGGCTTCGCTGCTGGATGCCGATCGAGATAGCAGTGTGCTCTCGACCGACGGTCGCATCTCGCCTACTGCCAGTCACTACGCGGGGGCAACGCACCTCGCGCCGGCGCCGGTCTCGCGAAATCAGCGCTGATTTTGTCTGCGAGACGAGGTGCTTATTGCCCCCGCCCCGTACAGACGCAACGAATGAGGTATATCATGATTTGCTTCACTCGTTCTTGCCTCCTGATTCGATACAGAAACCTCTCTCTTGGTAGAAAACAAAACGGCCCCCTCTTGGAGGGGGCCGTTACAGATCACAGAAACAGCGATCACGCTACTCTAAAGCACACCGATTCGGCGGCAGCGCACAAAAAACCCCCTCTCACGCACGCGATCCACCTGGAAAAGCATGGACCGCCCGAGATGCGGGGGTCACCTGCACGCCGCGTCGGTCGGTGCGGGGCTCAGTTCATTGAGCCCTCCGTCCGGGCGGGTGTCAGTGACCCCCGCCCACAACAGACGCATCGGGTTGGTTGAGCTGTGAAGCTACGCGCTTCTACAGTAGTGTCAATCATGGAATCCTCAAGTACGAACGAAAAGATACGGTCACTATGATATAGTTTGTAACGGCATCTGTCAGTGAGCCGGCCTACAAACGAGACGCAGCCGCTCATCTGCCTCTAGTTTAGCATATACCGCCCGATCCGTCAAGCCCACAACCGCTACCCACCGTCTCCAGAGGTAGCCCGCCTTTTTAACACCCGACTTGTGGAAGGGTTTGCTTTGTAAGCTTCACGGTGGAACATGTGGCGGTACCCTGGCGTCTATGTGCTGCACGTTGGAAGGCTGAAAGTTACAGGTTGCCGGATAGCTCGATGTGCGGCTGAATGTCCTACTCTATGCGAATTCTGTTGTGGTTGCTCTTTGCCGTAAGCATCGCCGGCTGCGCAGCGCCGTTGCCGCCCTCTCAGCCTGCACCGACATTGCCGCCGGCTCCCAACGCGCCCCAACCGGACGATCTCCGAAAGCTTGGACCGGACCTGCGCCGGCATCTATTGCAGCGCGGCCGGGAAGCCCTTCGACAGGCTCAGGACGAGGCCCTCCAGTCCCCCGAAACGCTCAGCGAACAACTCCGCCCCATCCCGGTGGTGATCCAGGCCCACAGCGATATCACCGAAGATCTGAAAAGCCACGGCGCCCGCGTACGATCGGTGACCCGGGACGGGGTTGTGATCATCACGGCCGAAGTGCCGCCGGCAGCGATCCTGGGCCTGCTGGCGTTGCCGGAGCTCAAGAGCATTGAGCTGGCACAGCCGGTCCCACCAGCGGAGGGGGGTGGAGGGCGGAAAATGGAAAATGGAGGACGGAGGATGGAGAATGGAGGCTAGCAAGCGTTGGGCCGAACTGCTGGCGCTAGCGCTGCTGGTGCTGGTACTCCTGGTGCCGCCGGCGGTGGCCGGCAATGGCGCTCCCTCTGCCCGCCTGGACCCCACCTTGCGCCGGCTGGTGCGCACGACGCGGACCGCGCCGCGTACCCTGGCGGAAGGACAGGCGCCGCGCTATGTGAACGTGACCTTGCGTGCCACACGCGATGTCTCAAAGGACGTCATCGCCCTGGGCGGCCGCGTGAACACGGTCGTCGGCGAGAAGCCGGCCATTCTTACGGTTCGTTTGCCCGTGGATCACCTGATCAGGCTGGCCGGCATTCCGGGGGTCATCGCGGTCTCGGCGTCGGCGCCGCTATCAACTGCCCTGGACCGGAGCGTGGTGGACATCCGGGCCGACGACGTGTGGGCTCTTCGTAGCCACAGCCTCCCCATCACGGGACAGGGGGTCCTCATCGGCGTGGTGGATACGGGCATCGACTGGTCCCACCCGGATTTCAAGGACGAGTGGGGGCGGTCGCGGATTGTGGCTATCTGGGATCAGACGGACGACGGATCACCGCCGACCGGCTTTGACTATGGCACGGAGTGGCGACGTTGGCAAGTTAACGCCGGCCTGCCCACGGAGACCGACACGGTGGGGCACGGCACGCACGTGGCCGGCGTGGCCGCCGGCGACGGCTCGCCGTACACCGGCGTGGCACCCGGCGCCGAGTTGATCGTGGTCAAGAGCCGCATGGATACCGCCAGCATCATCGACGCCTGGAACTACATTGTGACCAAAGCGCGGAATATGGGTCGGCCCGTGGTCATCAACAACAGCTTCGGTGCCCACTTCGGCGCTCACGATGGCACCGCCGACTTCGAGCAGGCGCTGAACGCGCTCTCCGGTCCGGGTGTGATCTTCACGGCAGCAGCCGGCAACGAGGGCCAGACCGCGATGCACGCTTCAGGACGGGTGCCGTCGGGCAGCACGATCACGCTGCCATGCTCCTTCGTCGAGGGTTACTCGAACGCCTTTGCCGACATCAACGTGTGGTACGACGGGCTGGATAGTTTCTCGGTTTCTGTGACAGCGCCGACAGGCCAGACCTTCGGCCCGGTCGAAAAAGGCGCGCTCGGGATTTTCGGCGCGTCGGACGGCACCGAGATCACGGTCGATGCTGTTTCAGCGCCATGGCCGGCCAACGGCGACAACTGGGTAAAGATTCGGCTGGATGCAGCCGGCGGGCAAGCATTGCGAGGGAACTGGTCCATCGCGTTGCACGGCGAGCACGTGTACGGTGGCCGGTTCGATGCCTGGCTGCCTTATGGCCCCTACGACAAAGTGTTTTTCGGCAACTACATCGACCCGACCGTCACGATTCGCGAGCCGGCGACGGCGGCCCAGGCCATCAGCGCCGGCGCGTATGTGACGAAGGCCTGCTGGACAGCCGTGGACAGTCGCCGCTACTGCGATCTCTATGCTGAGGGCGGGGTCTATCCGCATAGCAGCCGGGGGCCAACCCGGGATGGCCGGCCACGCCCTGACGTGAGCGCGCCCGGCGTGCGGGTGTTCGCCCCCCATTCGGCCCATGCGCCAGTGGATGGTCTGTGGCAGCTCGCACCAGACGGTCACTACGAAGGCCGGCTGGGCACCAGCGTCTCCACCGCGCATGTCACCGGCGTCATCGCCCTTATGCTCCAGGTCGATCCGACGCTGGACCCGACGACGGTGCGCAGTATTCTGCGCAGCACAGCCCGCCACGATGGTTACACAACGGTGGGCTCGGATCGACAGTGGGGGGCCGGCAAGCTCGACGCGCTGGCAGCCGTGCGTGCCGTTCAGAGGCGTATTCTCACACGCCACTACGTGCCGCTCCTCATCCGCAACTATCGCCGGCAACCACCAACACCTACGCCGACGATCACCCCAACACGCACACCGTCAGGCCCGCCCAGACCGACACCACTGGTCACTGGCCAAGGACAGACTTACCACCGGAATTGCTGTAGAGCTGTTCCCGGAGTATAATTGTGCTAGTTAGGCGATGGAGAGTATCAAAGAGCGCGAAGAAATCCTTGCCCACGAGGACAGGCTCCGAATCAAGTTTGCTGTGGAGCGTGGAAAGGTCATCAGGATTGACCTCGTTCAGTATGAGGCAGAGGTGCACGGGCAGTGGTGGCCTGTGGTTCGCTATGACATGGCTCACGGGTATCTCCACAGAGATGTGATGAAGCCGGATGGAACGGTCGCTGAAAAGCAGGCGATCCCCTACGGAGAATTGGGAGAAGCGCTCACCGTGGCTCTCGACGAGCTACATCGCCAATGGCCTTTCTACCGGAGGCAGTTTGAGGAGTGGATGAAATGATTCTGTCCCGTGAAGAGATGTTTGAACGGAATCTTGAGTTGACAAAGCAGCGTCTCCTGAAGGAGATCGAAGCCCCTGAGACATTTGAGTGGATTCCTCAGAATGCCCGGGTCATCAACCTGCCCAAAGATGCGCCGGACTTGCTAAAGGCGAATCTCGAACTTGCCATGAAACTGGCAGGGGAGAAGGATCACCGGCCAATTGTGCTGATTCCGGAGCCCGGGTTTGACATTCCCTGGCAGGAGCTTGTTCCCATCGTGTCTGGTAAGCAGGTTGTTGGCATCGAATCAACTCGGGGTGGCGTCGGCTTTGATTTAATTTTTGATGATGGAACTCGATTGATGTTGTTCGCAACACAGCGAACCGATGAAAAGGGGCGAGAGCAACCGGTGATCTTTGTGGGGATGTGTACAGAAGCCGCAGCCTGAGCGATGTAAGCACCCCACAGGCGACTCGATATCCCCTTTGAACGCTCCCTCAAACCCTCAACCTTCGAACCCTCAACCGGCTCGAGACAGCAGCTCCTCCCGCTCTTCTGGCGTCAGAAAAGCAGCCTCCACCGCGTTCTCTTGCAGTCGCCGCAGGTCGGCCTCGGTGAGTCCCAGTTCTTCGCGGGCCACACGGTACTCGTATGGCAGGTCGATGCCGCTGATGCTGGGATCATCCGTGTTCAAAGTGACCAGCAGGCCGCGCTTGAGGAAGGCCGGCAGGGGATGTGCCTGATAACTGGGAACCGTGCTGGTCTGCACATTGCTCGTCGGGCAGCTCTCGATGCCGATGCGCCGGTCTGCCAGCAGGTCCATGGTCGCCGGGTTGTCGATGGCGTCCACCGCGTGGCCAATGCGTTCGGCGTGGAGCTCCAGCACGGCCTGGCGCACACTCTCGGCGCCGGCTGACTCGCCGGCATGGGCAACGGCGTGCAGGCCGGCCTCCCGGGCCTTGCGGAAGTGCTCGACGAACAACTCGCCCGGGTAGTTGGCCTCGTCGCCGGCCAGGTCCAGGGCCACGACGCCCCGGTCGCGATACCGGATCGCCGCTTCCAGTTCCGTCCAGGCAATCTCTGGCCCATAGGTCCGGGAGATGATGCCAATCAGTTTGGCACGTACTGGTGGCTCCCCGTCCGCCTCCTCCACCGCCTCGCACACGGCTTCGGTGACGCCCATGGGGTCCAGCCCGTGTGTTTCTGCCATGAAGTACGGGCTGAACCGAAGTTCGATGTAGTCGATTCCTTCGTTGACCGCATCTTCCAGATTCTCGCGTGTGATGCGCCGAACAGCATCGTAGTCAACCAGGACCCGGCGTAGCAGTTCAAACCTGGCGATGAAGGCCATCACGCCGGGCGCCGGCTCCGTGACCTGCACGTGTGGCCGCAGTTCCTCGGGGGTCCAGGCCGGCAAGTCCAGGTTGTGCTGCCGCGCCAGATCGATGATCGTTTCCACCCGAACGTTGCCGTCCAGATGGCGGTGGAGCTCGATGAGGGGATAGCCGTTTCGCATGATTTACTTCCGATGCACTTGTATGTTGCTGAACCTGGGAATCCTGGCTATACTTGCACAGAACTAAGGTTTCACAATCTGTGCGTCGTAGTCGGGCACGTTGGTCGGCAGGATCTCGACCCACGACTGGCCAGGCTTGAGAGGCAGGAGGTTGCCGGCCTTATCGTAGAACTGAGTCAGCTCGAAGGTGTCGCCCCGCCGCCAGACGCCCTCGATCATGACGCCGTCGCGGAACAGTTGGATTGGCCCTTCACCCATCATGACAATGTCGATGGCGGTGCTGCCGAGGCTGTCTTCCACGATATCCGTTTTCCGGTGTTCGGTGTAGAAGCCGATGACATTGGCGACGGCGATCTGCTGGCCGGTGTTGGCATCGACCGCCCGTGTGCCATCGACCAGACGCTCGTACAAACCCGTGCCAGCGTTGTACTGCCAGGTGACCGCGCCGTTGGGGTAGGGGATGTAGACTTCCTGAGCCGGCGTGCCACTGTCGGGGGATGTCTCATCGAAGTGCCACCCTTGCAGTTTCACATCTTTTTCGAGGCCTTCACTCTTGAGGTAATCCCGCAGGCGCGGACCAGAGGTATAGAGCCGCGTGCGCCAGTCGCCCGGACCATACGTGTAGGGGTCCGAATGGAAGAACTCGTCCAGATCGACGAAGGGCGACTGGGAAATGCGCCAGCGAATCTCGTCGCTAGCACCGGAGTGGGCCAGCGCGCCGTCGAACTGGGGTGCCAGTTGGATGTTGATGAGACGTGCGCTGCGAATCGGACGGATCATCTCTGGGTCCTGGGACAGAAAGACGGCGGTATAGCGGGTGACACCCCAGCCGTCCATGATGTCTTCGTAGACGACGTCGGCCTGGCCCAGGCCGGCCTGTACGCCGCGCGCCACCGGGTCGTTGCCGATGCGGACGAGCAGAGGCCGTCGGTGCAGCACTGACGGATCATCCACTTCCAGCCCGGTGAGCGGGTTTACGTTCGGATTCGGTGTGGGGGTTGGCGTCAGGGTCGGGACCGGCGTATCCGTGGGCTCAGGCGTGCGTGTGGGCGGTTTCGTGGGTGACGCAGCCGGCGTAAACGTGGGCCTGGGAGCGAACGTCGCCGTCGGTTCGACCTTCTTCGCTGCGGCCGGGGGATTGGATTCGCCGGAACTGCAGCCGGCCAGCGTCAACAGACAAACCAAACCCAGAAAAAGCCATCGGCCATCGGGCCGACGAAAAAGAGCTGCCATTGTCTTTCGTGCCTCCTTGCAAGTATTCGGCGGAATTATACAGCGTAAAACGTAAAACGTGAAACGTGATGAGCAGTCCAGGTAGCGATCTTC
Organism: uncultured Anaerolineales bacterium; assembly: GCA_964532665.1. Lineage (GTDB taxonomy): Bacteria > Chloroflexota > Anaerolineae > Epilineales > JAANWY01 > CAZHMV01. The sequence goes on along the minus strand of CAZHMV010000006.1, from coordinate 55,724 downwards.
ACGTTTCACGCCTCACGTTTTACTTCGAACGCTATCAAAGTTGTGGTTGGCCAAAGGAGTTGTCCAATGAGTGTCCTACCCCTCGGTAAGCTGGAACCAGATCACCTGGAGCGGCTGCTGCGCCAATATGCGCCGGCCAACGCACGGGTTGTGGTTGGCCCTGGCGTTGGCGAGGACGCGGCCGTGATCGATTTTGGAGATCGATACCTGGTGGCCAAGACGGACCCCATCACCTTCGCGACAGACGAGATCGGCTGGTATGCGGTGAACGTGAACGCAAACGACATCGCCGCCATGGGCGCGACGCCGCGCTGGTTCCTGGCCACGATCCTTCTGCCGGAGGCGCGCACCACGCCGGCCGTGGTGGACGCGATTTTCGCACAGATTGGGGGCGCATGCACCGAGCTGGGCATCGGATTCGTCGGCGGGCACACCGAAATCACATACGATCTGAACCGGCCGATTGTGGTGGGGCAGATGCTGGGCGAGGTGGCAAAGGACGGTTTGGTGATGACTGCCGGCGCCCAACCCGGCGATGCGCTGTTGCTGACCAAGGGGCTGGGTATCGAAGCGACGGCCATCATTGCCCATGAGAAGGGCGATCAGCTCGCAGGCCGGCTGTCGGCCTGGGAGATCACGCGGGCGCGCAACTTCCTGCACGATCCCGGGATCAGCGTGGTGCGCGATGCAACGGTGGCCACAGCCGCCGGCGATGTCCATGCCATGCACGATCCGACGGAGGGGGGGCTGGCCACCGGACTCCACGAGGTAGCTCAGGCGGCTGGCGTGGGCCTCGTTTTGGATCGCCAGGCGATACCCATCGACCCGCTGACGGAAACGCTGTGCCAGGTGTTCGACCTGAACCCACTGGGCGTCATCGCGTCCGGGGCGCTGGTTCTGGCGGTGGCGCCGGCGGATGCCGGGGCGATTGTGGGAGCGCTGCGAGAGGCCGGCATCCAGGCGGCCCGGATTGGGGAGGTGTGGGAGAAGGAACGCGGAGTTAAGATGCGAGCCGGCGCTGAGTTGGTGGACCTGCCGATTTTCCCGCAGGACGAGATCACGAAGTTGTTTTGAGCTTCCTCTGCCAAGCTACTGCGGCACCAGTGTCAGCGTTGCCACGCCATTCGCCTTCACGGCGTCTTGACTAAACCACATGGGCTGGTGCTCGACGGCCTGCCAGGACTCGATCATGTCGGCGTAGTGAGGGTGGAATGGTTGGCCAGATTGCCCGGTCGTGTGCTGGAAGCGGCTGGCATCCCAGTCGGCCAGGTTCAGAATCTCGCGGTAGGAGGAGCCGGCCTGCATGGTGTATGGGTGGTTGAAGCTGAAGCCGCCACGATTGACAGTGAAGTTGCTGCCTCGCGCACGAATTGGCCCCCGGTTGAACACCCACTCCAGGGGCGCAATGCCCGACTGTCCGAGAGGCCGGTGCACGAAGGTCATGGTGTGCAGCCCACCCCAGGTCCAGTTGGACCCCTGTTGGTCTCGCAACTCATCAACCGCATCCGCCAGCGCCCGGCTCAGGATGTCCTCTCGTGTCTCGGTCTTTTCCGGCGTGGTGACGTCATCCCACCAGGCAGCATCCGGGGCGTCCAGCAGTTGCAGCAGGGCCTCCCGGCCGGCACGGCTGTAGTCCTCCATCCATTCCCCCAGCTCGTCACTGAAGGTGTCGAGGACGGCGTGGTGGAACCACGCCTCGAACACCGCAGCGCCCGCGCTATCGGCCCCTTCCCGCATGTCCCAGTCTTGCAGAGCTGAAATGGCCTGGGTTTGGACATCGCTGGTGGCGCTCACCTGCAGCAGGTAGGGCACCAGGTGCTCCGCCGGCAAAGCATACGTGTCGGCCTGGATGTCGCGGAAGTCGTCAGGCGACAGCCTGTCTTTGGCCGTCAGGAGTTGCTCGATCCGCTGCGCCCGGTAGGGCGCGGCCCACTCATTCGACAGGAAGTAGGGGTACGAGTCGGCAACCACCTTGTTGTTGGCGGTCACGATGTAGCCCTGGGGCGGGTTGAACGAGCGGGGCATCTCGTCGTAGGGGATGAAACCGGTCCACTCGTACTCGCCGGTCCAGCCCGGCACGGGAACGCTGCCGTCGCCGCTCTTGCGGGTGGGGACCAGCCCGGTTGCCTGGTAGCCGATGTTGCCGGCGGTGTCGGCGTAGACGAAGTTCTGGCCCGGGACCGCCCAGTGGCTGAGGGCCCGGCGAAACTGATCCCAATTCTCCGCCCGGTTCATCAAGGACAAGGCCTCAAACATCGTTGTCCCGTCCAGCGCCGTCCAGCGAAAGGCCAACGGCTGGAGCGCGCCCTTCAAGCTCTTGACGGCGGGGTTGATGATGGGGCCGTGGCGCGTGATCCGCACCGTGACCACCTCGGGGTCGGGCCGGCCTTTGACCTGGATCACTTCCCGGATCACCTGCATGTCCTCCCACTGACCCTGGAACTCGTATTGGTTGGGGTTGTCCGGGTTCAGCCTCTCGATGTACAGATCCTGGACATCGGGGTTCAGGTTGGTGACGCCCCATGCGATGTGGCGGTTGTGTCCGATAACGATTCCCGGAATACCCGGGAAGGTCACCCCAACTACGTCGAAATCCGGTGCGTGCAGGCCGTTGGCGTACCACACGTTGGGGATGTTCAGCCCGAGATGCGGATCATTGGCCAGAAGAGGAGCTCCAGTCGTCGATTTGTCGCCGCTGACTACCCAGTTGTTGCTGGCCCAGGCCCCGGTCGAGATGCCCAGCACCTGCCGGATAGGGTGATAGGCCGTGAGGGAGGCATTCTGGAGGAAAGCGTAGTTGCCGACGCCCGGCGGCACGATGACCGGTGCATCCTGTGGATACGGCGGCATCAGGTCTGCGACAGCTTGCCGGCCTACCTGGTTGATGAGGCGTGCCCGCAGGAGTTCGGTTTCCCAGTTGCTGCCCAGGTCCCAGGCCATAACCTTGGCCCAGACGATGGTGTCGAGGGGCTTCCACGGCTCCGGTTTGACGCCCAGGATGGTGTATTCCAGGGGCAGCCGGCCCCGATGAGTCTCGATGTACGCATTCACTCCATCGGCATAGGCTGTGAGGAGAGCCCGTGTTTCGGGGCTGAGGAGCTCCCAATCTTTGGCCGCCGCGCGATGCATCCCCAGGTAGCGCAGGAAGATGTCGGTGTCCAGCGTCGATTCGCCCACCAGCTCGCTCAGCCGGCCGCTGCCGATGCGCCGGTTGAAGTCCATCTGCCACAGCCGGTCGCCGGCATGGACATATCCCTGGGCGAAGAACAGGTCATGCTCGTTCTCGGCGTAGATGTTGGGGACACCCCACTTGTCGCGGATGACCTGGACCGGGGCTTGCAGGCCGGCCAGCGCCAGTGTGCCGTCGGTCTGGGGCCAGGCGCGGGGCAGGTAGTAGTAGCGGGCGCTGCCGGCGCCGGCGATGGCCAGCAGCAGCAGGATGACGATCAAGACGGAGAGAATGCGGAGTACTCGACGCATAGCACCTACCTCAAGAGGGGAGTGTGTTTCAGACCGATGCGAATTCAGGTTCGGAGACGCCAATCAACTGGGTCATGTCATCACGCATTCCTTCGACTTCATCGCAGCATGCACCACATACGCGCTCCAGGGTTTCGTTGTCACTGCGATCCAGGACGTAGTTCAGGCATGCGACTAAAACAGCCAGTTCATCCTCGGAGATTTCGACTGTCAGGAGACGCACGTTGGTTTCTTCTTGCTCAGAGACTTGCTTTACCATGTTCAACCCTACCCTTGATCAGTTGATTCGAGAAGTATAGGCAACTTCAGCGGTGAGTCAAGGTGAGTCTGTTTTGCTCATAACGAAGTGAGAGGAATCGGACCTGAAATTAGGCCAACGGAAAAAGCCGCACACCGCTATGGCCCCCTCTCCCAGCCCCTCCCCCAACCCTTCGACAAGCTCAGGGCAGGCATCTGGGGGAGGGGAGCCCAGTTCCCCCCTCTCCCAGGCTTGGGCTTATCGATACCCACAAGTTTCAGGGATGGGCTGGGAGAACCGAGAGGTGGCCGGCGCAGGCCCCCACCCCCGGCCCCTCCCTCAAAATCTGGGGGAGGGGAGCGATGTTCCCCCCTCTCCCAGGCTTGGGAGAGGGGGGTTAGGGGGGTGAGGGCGGCTCGCGCAGTCATCATGGTGTGTTGCTTTTTCCGATTGCGAAATTAAGTGGGGATCCCGCGCTTCTCTGGAATTGCTGGAAGGAGTATAATCATGATCTGTGACACAAGGTGGAGCAGGAGGAGTACGAGTGGAACACTACGAGCAAACGAATGCGAGGTGTAGCGGATGGCCGAACTGTTGAGGGAACAAGAAGTGGCGTACCTGGTCACAGCACCGGAGGGCCAGACGCTGGAATGGAAGAGCCCCCGCATTCACCCCCGCGACCTGGCCACGACCCTCATCGCCTTCGCCAACGCCGACGGTGGCCGGCTGTTGATCGGCATCGAGGACGATGGGACGGTTTCGGGCCTGGACCCCGTCGCCGACCGGGAGCAGGTCGAGCGGCTGCTGCGTGCCGCCTATGAGTACTGCACGCCTTCAGTACAGATTGAGTATCAGTTTGCACCCTATCGGGGCCGGCAGGTGCTGGTCGTTGACGTCCCGGTGAGCTCGCGGGTGCACAGCCACACCAACGGTCGGGTCTACCTGCGTGTCCTGGACCGTGACCAGCCCCTCAGCGCGGATGAGACGCTGCGGGTAGCTTTTGCCAAAGGCCAGGCCAGCTACGAGACTCAGCCGGTGCGCGGCGCGACGTTGGAGGATTTAGACCAGGAACTGGTCGAGGAGTACGCCCGGCTACGCGGGCTGGAACAGCCCACGGAACGCATCCTACGCGGGTTGAATCTGCTGGTCGAAGACACGTTGACAGTGGCCGGCGTCTTGCTGTTTGCCCGCGAGCCCGGTCGCTGGATGCCTCGGGCAGGTGTAGACTTTCTCAAGTTCGAGGGCACCACCGTTGCGCTGGGTGAAACCTTCAACCTGGTCAAGCGTGAGGAACTGACGGCGCCGCTGCCCCGCCTGATCCGGCACACCTGGGACCTGGTCGGCACCTTCGTGCGCACCCGCCGCCGGCTGCGGGGGCTGGAGATGACCGAGCAACCAGAATACCCCGACTTCGCCTGGCGCGAGGTGATCGTCAACGCCATCGCCCACCGCGACTACAGCATTACCGGCACAGCTATCCAGGTGCGCATGTTCGATGACCGGCTGGAGGTGGAGAGCCCTGGGGGGTTGCCGGGCATTGTGACTGTGGAGAACGTGCGCTACCGCCACTTCTCCCGCAACCCTCACATTGTCAGCGTGCTCAAGACCTGGGGCTACATGGAGGAATTAGGCTTCGGGGTGGACCGCATCTTCCGCGAAATGGAGGCGGTCGGCGCGCCGCTGCCGCGTATCGCCGATGATGGCGGTGTGGTGACGATGACCCTGTACGCGGCGCCTCCCACTACGCCAGAGCAGGTGGACCTAAACGAACAGGCCAGGCATTGGATGGAGGCAGGGCTGAATGAGCGACAGGCGAAAGCTCTTCTCCATATTGGACAACACGGCCCGATTTCTCGTAAGCAGTATTGTGAACTCATCGGTGTATCCCGCATGACAGCCTATCGGGATTTGACGGATCTAGTCCAGCGTGGCCTGCTGGAGGTTAGGGGAAGTGGACGCCTTGTGCACTACGTTCTTGCAGGAGACATATGACGCTGGTGGGACGCAAATGGGACGCTAATTGGACCGCTCTGGGCTCCGGCGAGGTGCAAATGGGACGCAAGATGGGACACTGGTGGGACGCAAGATGGGACGCTAGAGGAATCGGTTGAACGCATAAGGGTTGGGCGGGGTAGGTTTATCGTCTGATTTAACGCAAACTTAACGCAAATCTGATGCGTGGTCATGTTCAACATCGCCACCGATCGGGCGGTGCGCGCCGGCCGGGAGAACGTCGGCGAGATCCACGTAGACGCCAACCTAATCGCTGCTTGCGCCTTCGAGCTGATGCGCCGTCAGCCGTTCTCGGTGGTTTTCTACTCCACACCAGACTCTCCGGGCAGTGCCCCCGATGAGATGCCGGCCGGCGAGGAAATGCTGTCAACCGCCGAATAGCCGGCGGGATCGGGGTTGCGGGCCGGGGGAGACTATAGTAAAATGTGGCTGTGGCCATTTGCTTTTGGGGCCAATACTGATGTCCGACTACTTCGCCATGCCACATCGGACAGATTGCAGGGATCGGCTTCGAGCCGTTAAGTAGCCATGAGCACGGAATCTAAGCGACCACACTACCTGGAGCATCGCAAAAGAGTCAGGGAGAAGTTCCGCAAGAACGGGTTGGAAGCCTTCCAGGACTACGAAGCTCTCGAACTTCTCCTCACGTTTGCCAGACCTCGGCAAGATGTCAAAGAACCAGCCAAGGAATTGATAGATCGCTTTGGCTCGTTCAAAGACGTTCTCGACGTCTCCGAAGAGGATCTGGCGACTGTAGAGGGTATCGGGCCGATCTCCGCTATCATGATCCGCTTCGTCAAGGAAGCGGCGGCCCGCTACCTGCAACAGAGGAGCCGGACACGCTTCTCGCCCGCTGGCCGCGAGGCCCTGATCGAGTATTGCATCGTCAGCATGGGGGCTGAGCCTGATGAGAAGTTCCGCGTGATATGCCTGGACAGCAGTTTCGCTATCGTGGGCGAGGAGAACGTCGCTGAGGGGACCGTGGATCAGGCTACGGTTTACCCCCGCAAGGTCCTGGAAATCGCCCTGGCAGCCAGGGCCACCACACTGGTCTTTGTCCACAATCACCCCAACGGCAACGTCACGCCCTCAGAATTCGACAAGACCCTCACGCGTAGCCTGGTTCTGGCAGCGAAGACGATGGGCATCTCTGTCTACGACCACATCATCGTCTCCAAGGACGATCACTTCAGCTTTCGCGAGAATGGTTTGCTATGAGCCCAGACATCTGGCCGGCCATTCGACGCCATTTTCCAGAACTGAACGACAGCCAGCAAAAGGTGGTGGGCCTTACCGAAGGCCCATTGCTTATCATCGCCGGCCCAGGCTCGGGCAAGACGCTGGTGCTGGTGATCCGGGCTTTGAATATCCTGCTTCAGGGCAAAGCTCCGGCTGGCGAGATGGTGCTGTGCACCTTCACCGAGAAAGCCGCCTTCGAGCTACGTGACCGCATTGCCATGAGCGCCGAGAAGCTGGGGTACGATGGGGATCTCTCTCAACTCCAGGCCAGCACCATCCACGGCATGTGCAACAACTACCTGATGCGCTACCGTCACCACACCTAGCTGGGCCATGGCTACCAGGTGCTGGACGAACTGACCCAGGCTCTCTTTCTCTTCGACAACTTCGACGCCATCGTTGGGCCGGAGCAAGACGGCAAATACCTGGGCAAGTGGTCCACCCGCTGGACAGCCATCAAGGGCTTGACCGAGTTCTTCAACAAGCTTACCGAGGAACTGGTAGATCGGCAGGAGCTAATCGCATCCCCAGATCCCTTTCTTCAGCAACTGGGCCAGGCCTACCTGGCCTACGAAGCCCAGTTGCAGGAGAAGAACTGCATCGACTTCGCCCACCAGCAGAAGCTGTTCTGGGAATTGCTGCACAACTCCGACATCGCGGCCCAGATTCAAGCCGGCATGCGCTACATCATGGTGGACGAGTACCAGGACACCAACTACGTGCAGGAGCAACTGTTGCTCAGGGTGGCCCAGCCACAGAACAACCTATGCGTGGTGGGTGACGAGGATCAAAGCCTGTACCGTTTCACGAACGACGTCAAGGTCTACGAGACCTGTCCGCGCCAGTACCAGTTCTTCCGGGAGTACGAGTTCACGCCGTCCCGGTCGGCGGAGATTTTCTTCGGCTCGCTGGTGCATCAGACCATCGAGGACATCCACCGTTGGGTGCTGGACGGGCAGGCCATGCGGCTGATCCAGGCGGCCATCCCCGGGCTGTTCGAGGCCAACTTCCAGGGGTTGGTGAACGCCGGCTACCGTCCCATTGACGAGACCCAGCGCGCTATCGCCTACCAGCAGGTGATGAACTACTTCAAGCAGAACCAGGACCGCATGGATCGGATTATCGGATGACGATTTGCCATCCTGGGAAACGTGAGGTAACGAAAGGGTAATGCAAACGTAACGAATCCGGCGAAGGCGAGTGATCAATACCCTTATCCGAGATGATTATCTCTGGCAAATCTCTGGATTATCTCTGGAAAGAGTGATAACATGGCATCCGAACCGCCATGGAAAACCCTCTCACCAGCAGGATACTCACAGTGGGACGGTCGCCTCAGTGTACTCAGTTGTGGTCCACTTTGATGACGGCCGACACTACGGCTACGCCACCGGTGCACGAGCGAGCAGGGAGTGTCAGCTCGATGGAAGCCAAAACACTCGAAGAGGTCCGAAAGTGCTTCGATGAAGCCATCGCCTATCAATTGGCAGGCGAGTTTGCCCGTGCTGCGCTGTGCTATCAGCGCGTCATTGACAAGATAGATGACCTGCACGCAAAATACGTCGCACGTTACCGCTTGCGGTGGTGCATCTCCCTGGAGGCAATTGTCGAAAAGATGCGCCTAATGCGCTGCCCAATCTCTGTGTCAGAGATGGTCAACGAGGCATGCAAGGCAAATCACGAGCTTTCGAGAGGTTCCCCTGAGGTTGTGATTCAGGAGATCGAAAATCAGTTGTCCCAATTACCCATTTGCCACAGAGTCGGGGGGCAACTCTGGGTGCTGAGTGATGACTTTGAGAAATGTGTCCGAGAGGCAGTGGCAACTCTTTCACAAAGCTCGGAACCGCTTCCCTTACGTGGGTTTCTGGAGCAACACTGGCCAGAGTATGCGAAAAACACGGCTTTCCCCGATCGTATTGGTATTAGATCCCTGACTACTGAGCTTCAGAAAAACAAGATTGAGATCATAGGCCAAGAATATGCTATTTCAGCTTCGTGCACAGCTTTGAAAGTTGAACACCTTTTGGAGTTGATTCGCGAAGAAGGACGCCCCCTTGAACTCAAGGCGCGTCTGTCCTTGCTTTTCCCGACTCTTGTGCTTGCTCCCCAGAATGTGTCAACCGTAGAGAACTTTCTGAGATCTCATCTTGATCAAAGATTTGTGGAGGTCGTACCAGGAGCATGGTTCCTGAGAGAACTGCTGACATTCGACACCGATGACTTTGAGGATGTATTTGGTGCCAATCCGCTTCCTCACTCTACGGACAGCCTTGTCCGCTGCCGACTGTTTCCATCAGCTAAGGACATGCCATCAATCTCCAAGTCCTTCCGCCAGTACGTTAGTACCTTGCTCAGACACAATCCCACCCTCGTGGAGATAGGTCGCGACTACTGGTTCTCTCGCTTCGCATTGCCAGCTCTTTACCAGCAAGCCATTGCTGTCCTCGAAACAAGTGATCGGCCGATAACCGCTTCTGAAGTTGTGGCCAAAGGGCTGTTGAAGGCACAAGTCGGCAGTGAGCAAGTTGCAGTCCTGGTTGATCTTGTGGAAGCCAAATTCCGAGAGACACCACAGGCACTGGCACTACCCAAAGGACGATGGCTGCACGAGTCGGCCGTGACTGGTGCCCTTGATAGAGTGCACACCTGGCTTCTTGAGGAACAGCAACTTCGCTCTACGGAGTCGGTGGTTATGCAAGCCTTTGACCTGCCGTCTGCCAAGTTGCCTGGTGTTAAGTCCCTGGCAGAGCGGATTGAGAAGCGCTTGCATTCAGACCTGCGTTTCTTGTTTGATGGTCCAGCCGGCGGGTGGCGACCCATCCCGCCGGGTCCGTCTGAGAATCTCCCCGCCTATCATGTTCTTTGGGAGCATCGACTTCCGCTATCCGATGATGCCATTACGAAGTTAGTTCGTGACCGTTTCCCGACCTTGTATCCCGATCTCAACTTGGCTGATGACAACCGCTTCCGGCGATGGCGAGGAGAGAAGTGGGGATTAAGCCAATGGATTGACATCAATGATTGGGCCTATGAGTATCTTCGAGAGAAGAAGATGGCATTATTGCCGACCACAATTGTGACCAAGGCGCGCGAGCAGCACGGTGCCACTGCTGATCTTGCAGTATTCACTCCAGAAGATGACCCTCGGTTTGTGCCTCATCCGCATGGAAGATGGTACTACCGGCACGCGGTGACCGATGCGGAGCTTGATCAAATGCTGGCGCTTCTGTGCTCACTGGATGGGGGGCTCACACTGGATGAACTTGTTGTCCAGACCATCGGCCTTGATGCCTACGACACAGACGCATCTGAACGTATGGCTCAGGATGAGCGCTTTGTCTTGGTTGCAGGTCGATGGTTCGCCAAGGAAAAGGCCTTCTATCCCTTGACCGATGAAGATGTGGAACAGTTGCTGACTGCGCTGCGCCAAGAGAGAACGGGACTGCGGCTGACGACGCTCGTCCGACGGGTGTTGGAACGTGAGGCTCACCTGACCGACGCAGAAGCAAGACTAAGGAGTGATTCGCGCTTTCGGGAGATATTACAAGGTGTGTGGACTGCGAAGGATTTGCAACCACCGTCAGGGGGACGTACTCCAATCTTCAACAGGCCGATCCGCTCTGGAAGGGTCTCCGTGGTCTCAGAGGATGAATACACAGTGACAGAGGACTTGACAGTGCGAGAAAGTCGACCCGGTGGTGAGACGGTATCCATCTATCGGCGACAGATTACGCGTACGCTCTCACTGCTTGATGTGCGACATGGGAACTTGGTCATTGATCGGGCCATAGCCAGTTTGATGCCCTCAGATGACGAGCCGGCAATACACTTCACCGATGAGCTGGGTAACGAATTCACGTGTTGGGTAGACAAAGAGAGCAATCTACTGCAAGGACTGGACATTTGGTTTGAGGCGCGACGGCTAACGTTTGGAGACAAGATCATGATCAAAGCCACCGACCGGGTCGGTTTCCTGGAAATCCAACCCAAGGGCCAACGAGATGAACGAGTCTACCAGGAGGCCTTGGAGCGGCAGAATGTCGAGAAGTTGATAGAAAGTGCGCGGCAGACGCGTAAATCTTACCACGATCTGATGATTGAGGTTATGGACTATTTCAACCAAGTCGCTGGTGAGCCTGTGCCGTTACATCGCGAGGATATCTTCAACTTGGTCAATTACAATCGCTCGGCCAGTCGTAGCTATATCTTCTCACTGCTGAGTCTGACACACTGTCCCTACGAAGAACTTCGCTACTTTGTGTCTCACGGTCGTGGCTATTGGTCCTTTGACCGCAAACAAAGGAAGGCGTTTGAGATGAAGATGAAAGAACTGTTAGAAAGAATGCGGCAACTGGAGGCAGAGAACGAGCGTTTGCAACAGAGTGTGGCATCAGCCCAAACGAGCGAGGGAGAGCGCAGTGCAGAGATGGCCAGGCTTACAGAACAAGCGCGAGAGCAAGAATCTCGCATCGCTGAATTGTCAACGCAAAATGCCAGACTCTTGGAGACCAATCAGCGCCTGAGAGCGAACAACGAAGATCAACTTCGTCGGATCAAGGAACTGGACACTCAGGTATCAGCTTTGAAGTCGCAAACGACGAAGCAGGCTACCGAATTGGAAGCTCTGCGCTCGAGCCAGGAATCTCTACAAAAGGAACTTGCCGATACACAAAGGGAAAGGGGTGAGTTACAGGACTCACAAAAGAGGCAAGCTCGCCGAATTGAAGAACTAATGCAAGATAAGGCGTCTCTGAAAAAAGAATACGCTGCGCTTCAGGCCAGGGTAGAACAATTGGCATCGCTGAATACCACCCTACAAGAGAAATTAGACCGACTTCAAGACCAGGTGGACAAACTGGCAAACGAGAAGGCAGATCTGCGGCAACAGCACAAGCAGGCTATGGCTACACTCGAAGGCTTGGCCGAGAACTTGAAGACCAGACAACAGGAACTCCAGAGCAAATTGGAGTTGGAGCGTAAGCAGGTGCAGCAACTCCAGGAACGTCTAGAGGCGATTGAGAGACAGAGCGGTATGAAGGCCGAAGAGGCTGCCCAGTTGGGTGCCAGGATTGACCAAGCGCGGGTGGCTTTGCGGACCCCGCTTGGGAAGGGGTTTGTTGCCTTGTTACGCATACTGGGTGGACCTGATCTGTCGGACTTGTGACGGGAGATATGCCAATGGGCACTGTGAAGATGAACCTTACGGAAATCCGCGACACGATTGTTGCCGTGCTGAAGGAAAATGGACGGCCGATGACGGAGGAAGCTCTGGCTGAGGCTGTCAATAGTCGGTGTGGAAGACGGTTTCCGCTGGGTACGTTTGTGCGTACATTGCATAGGTTCTTGATGACCAATCGTGGCTTGTTCGGCCAGACGCGGGATGGGCTATGGGGCTTGAAAGAGTGGGAGCCCAGGGTCAAATATGGCGCAGTGGACGTGGTCAAGGTGATACCCGAAGGCAAACCGCCGCCCCAGCCAGGGCTCTTCGAGAGCAGTGGCGCCCGACCCGAACCATATTCCCAGGACATGCGCACGATCCTTATGGATTTATTGACGCACCTGACGCCTGACACTGATAACCAAGCATTGCTCAATGAGATCTCCTCTTTTGAGCTCGAGCAGGCAACTTATCGGATTGATAAATTGGTAACCAAGAGCGGCGGTGAAGCGTCAGATGCCAATACACTGGTTCCCCGTCGGCTGCACGAGAAGATGAGCTATCAGTCGTGGCGCTTCCCGCCTATGTTGGAAACGTCCTTCTACGTCCGGCCAACATCTGGAGACGGCTTCAGCTTGGACATAGAACTGGCTTACGGACTTGCGTCCATGTTTGAATATCGGGATGAACAAGTCGAAGGTAGTCGAGGTGTTGTCCTGCGGGCCAGGAGTAGTGGCAACCCTCAACTGGCTGTCCCACCAGATTTCTCCAAGGTCCGTTTGAATGGCCTGGAATGTGATCTGGCCGAAGAAGATCAGCCCTTCAAATACTTTCGCAAGAGTGGTCCGCTACGCTTTTATCGTTTCACCGTTTCCGAGACGGCCGACAACTTACCCCGCCGTTATGAAGTGCCGTCCGAAGATCCTGATCATATGCTCATTAAACTGTTTGACCAATCGGCAAAAGGCAATGAACGAATCAAGGCAATCAGTACACTGGACCTATACTCGCCCCAGGGCTACCCCCGTCCAGATAAGCCGAACCAACCCCAAGTCGCAGCTATCGCCTTGCGGCTAGCCCAGGCCGAGCTGCATCTTTTGATTGACACCGAATACGTACATGCTGTGGGTGCACATCGTGTTACCGTCAAAGTCAGCAACCAGACGGACGCGTTAGACTACCCTCTGATTCATGCCTTGGTGCTGCCCCATGTTAAGATTCGGGTACGCCATGCTGACATTCTGCTGCCTGGGCAACAACACGCTGAACGGCTCGACCATGCGACCCAAACCCCAGACTATCAGCAGCCCTCAGCCCTTTCCGAACTGGTGCGACCATCCCAGACCAACTGTGTTCTGACTCGGTCGGTGAAAGATCCGCAAACCTTGATCTGCACAACCTTTGGTGTTTACGACTTTGTCCGCATGAAGCCAGAACCAGGCCCGATGTTGGCCGACCTGTACCAGAATGGCATCGATGGATTTCTGGCCCAGGCTAAGGGTTTGAAAGAAGAGACCATCGCCGCTATTCGTGCCAACCCACGCTGGTCGTCTATGTTGCCGAGCGTGATGAGAGCAGTTGCCACTTCTTTCGCAGTGGAACAGCTACACCTCTTTCAATGGGAGGCCATTCAGCGGCGATTGAATATGTTGTGCGGCACATCGCCTCGCCAGGTTTCGGTTATCAATGCGCCGACAGGTGCGGGCAAGACGCTCGTCTTTTTCGTCAATGCGGCACTACACTATCTCTTCACCGGCGAGCGAGCGGTCATGGTCTTCCCCACTCGCATTCTTAACGAAGATATGTTCAAGCGACTGACTCGGTTTGTTTACAGTTTACGCCAGGAGTTGCCCGATGAGCACATCACTGGAGGTATCTTCATTGGTACATCCGACCCCTCGTATGAAGCGATTGTCAATCCGGTTGTAGGTGAGCCAATGGTCCAGTATGAGGATAGAGATGGGAGTTGCCCACAATGCCGAGAGCGGGAGCGATCAGGGAAAGTGCGTTGTCGCCAGCGAGACGGTCGGCGCATTGGGGTGTGCGAGGAATGCGGCCACGAGATTGACTACATGTATACACCCCGCCGAGTGAAAATTCCCTACCCCAAGCGGGACAAGAATATCACCGAGGTATGTGCTTACTTGCCATCTTTGCTTATTGCTACACCTGACAAGCTTTTCTATGAAGCGACCGTGGCTGCTCCTCAGGGAGTGTTGCCGCTATTCGGCGCACCTGCGCTGCCTTGCGAATGTGGTGTGTACTACAGCCTTTTGTACAGCGACACTGCCGGAGCGGACATTTTTCAATGCAAGTTGTGTGGCCGCACACTAGATAGAACGGAGACCCAGGCGGTTCAGTCGCCACTGGCCTATTTTGTGTTTGATGAGGTCCACTCGTTGTATGGCGTCACAGCGACGCTCATCTCCTATTTCTTCAACCTGCTGCGGCAGATGACCCAAGAGATGGGCTGCCCTATGGCAGGAACATTCGAAACCGGCACGGCTACCATTGCCAATGAGCAACAGTTGGTCGAAACGCTGACACGTCAGTCTGACATCGAGACTTTTCCGCCTAAACACGACTTTCTGCGCTACTTCTTCCGCATCCAACCCCGCCAGGTACGCTATCGCACGCTGATGTTCATGCCGGTCGGCACACCTACCGTCCGGTCATTGAGCAATGCTATTAAGTACACTTATGAGGGTCTGCACGGCAGCGGACAATTAAGGACACGATTGGCCACCGATGCCTACGATTTCCTTCTGGCCTACATCCCGCGCAAGAAGGATGGTCACATCGTCACTAACGATGTGCGCCGGCACATGTGGCGGCAATCTTACTTTCCTCAGGGAGCAACTGTGCGCTTCTTGTCGGGCGATTCCAGGGCCTCCACCATCGCCCGCATTCTCAACGACATCCTGGACCGCAATGTCAACCTGTTGACAGCCAACATGGTTGTCTCTCTAGGGTTGGACATCCCTCGCCTGAACAACATGCTGATGATGGGCATGCCACAGAGCATGACAGAAATGGTGCAAACGGCCGGCCGCACCGGACGAGCTGACATGCCAGGGCATGTAACGGTGCACCTGTTGCCGACCAATCCTCGCAACGAATTTGTCTTCCGCAATTTCCATCAGGTCATGGGCGATGTGGAAGGATACTTTGACGAGAAGCCTGTGCGCCCCGTCAACCCTTATGCAGCCGACCTGATTCTGAACAACACGGTTGCCGGCCTGCTCTCAGCCCGGATTGCAGAGGACTATCGGAATGCTTTCTGTGACCGGGCCGGTGCCTGGCTGAATCTTAACCAGCAGGAGTTTTTGGGTCGTCTTCTTTTCACCATTTTGGCGGCCGACGAAGACCGTGCCGTCCAGAGTGAGGTCGCCAATGCAATTCTGGGCCGTTTTCGAGGAATGGCAACCCGGCTAGGTAACGAGGATGGTCAAATCTGGACATGGCTCAAGAGGCAACCGGATACGCTTTATAGCTTGCGACCCATGGCCGAACGAGTGGATGTGCAGATCGAGGAGCAGTCACTTTTCAAGTTGATGAAGCGGGGCGATATGCCGCAACGAGCCGTCAGCGACGAGTTTGTTGTCGAAGATACAGAGTAGGAGGGAAGCTATGGCTTGGAGAGATGAACGGTCCATCACGGTCACCAAATGGCAGGCTCTCTTCCATCATGAGCAGGAAATTTGGGAAACGGACTACGCCGCGGTGCAGACTGTCCGTGTGGTCGCTGATCCCTGCGATGATCCAACACTCCGGGAGATGGCTGCGCTCTACATAGAGGAAGGTCAGGCGCGGTGGACCAGCTACGCCGAAGAGCGAAGCCGGCGCGTCGCCTACCGTCAGGCGGCCGAACGAGCTGCCCGGTCAGCGGCTCAAGCGACCAAGTACAGCAGCTTGCTGGCCGGGTTAGACCTGGATTGGGAGGGCACGGAGCCCCCAGATGGCAGTCCCGACATAGCTTCTGTCCGCAACACGTTGCGTATGGTGAAGGCCAGCAACATCGACCTGCGCGAAATCACCGACGCCAGCAGCATTTGGGCAAAGATATACCCTCGTACCTTCGTCTGCACCATGTGTGGCCATTACCAACTGGTAGACGATTCGGTCACAAGCCTGAAATGCCCTTGCTGTGGGAAGGGGTGGTTGCAACAGGAAGCAATTATTCATATCTGTCCTCGCTGCGCTAAGGTTGAAGAGTTGGTGCCTGAAGATGTGCCCAAGATAGACGAGCGAGGATGGCTTATCTGCAAGTGCGGCGAACATCTTCACTACTATGGCCGCGATCGGGTAGCCACCATACGTTGGCAATGCAAGCGCGGCCATCAGTATCCGAGGTGGGGACGTGGCCGAGCCATTGATCGAAGCTGTAGTTGCAGTATTTGGGAGAAGGACGAGTCGGGCAAAGCCAAAGTCTCGAAAATGTACATTGACCGCACGGCCGGCTCCAACACTTATGCATTGTCCTTTTCAACATTGCGGATCGGCGACGCGCCAGTTGCCTTGGCCACGCTACAAGCTCGACATCAGCAGGACAAAGATGAGGGCACTAAGACTTGGCACATTGACGAATTATTTGGGGAGCTGAGCAGTCCGGAGCGGTTGATGTTTCGCGTGATGTTCCCCGTACGTGAGGCCTTCTTGGTCAGCAATGTCCAGTCCAGCACAGTGATCTACGGGTACTCTACGCGCAAGGGCACTATCAAAGAAGAAGAACGGTTGCCTCAGTTCTTCTATGATAGTGGCAACAATCGCTATCGAGCCTACGTCGTCAATGAGCAGGGCCGTGCATTGGTCATTGTGCTGGACAAAGAGCGGTTGGCCAAGGCCGTTCAGAGGGACAAACCTACCGCCCAATGGCTCTCCTACGATCAACTGATCGAGAATGAAATAAGTGCTCTGAACACACGGGGACGATTCCAACAGCACATTGATACTCCGGAGAACTTCCCCTTGGTTGCTGCGCTCCATACCCTGGAACACGCCATATTTAGGCAGGCGCTGGCTCAGGTCGGCCTCGACGACTTTGGGAGCAAGATTCTACTGCGGGACGGGGTCATTGTGCTCTACGAGCGACGGGATATTGGCTACGGTGGCGTCGTTCAACTCACGGCTGGGCAGGGTTTTCTACAACTGATGCGGGGTGCCAAGAGCATCGTTGAGGATTGCAACCACGACTGTGAGAAAGGCTGTCTGGCATGCGTTTATATCACGGATGCCTGGTGCATGCCTTTCCTACGAGACGAAGTGGGTTGGTATCCACCTAACTCGCTCTTGATGCGCCGAGAGGCGGTGGTTGCATTGGAGCTGGTCGAGGAAGAGGAGGATAGTGATGACACCCCAAACGATTGAGGAAGTCTACAAACTGGTCATCGCTCAACTCGGCCAGGGTGAGGAAGTGTCTCTTGACTGGCTGCGGGCCACTTTCGGCCCTGAACTGGTTCACCGAGTGGGGCTGTTCATGGACTATCTGGTGGCTAAGGGACTGGCCACTCGGACGGTGATTGGCCGCAAAACCGTATTCTCGTCAGATCGCACCACCGAGATTGTCCAGTTGTTACACGACAAGGAAATGGAGGAGCGTCCGACCACGCTACCTCGAACTCAACGAGCAGCAACGGAGAGAGTTGCCCAACCAATACCCACCAATGAACGCCCCCTGGCCGTTGAGCCAGCAGCCGACGCACTGGTTGTCAGCGCTCCCCTCTCCCTGGCTGGCAAGATTGCAACTTTGTTCGAGCAGTATGCTGATCTGAACATTGTAGACATGCGAGTTGCTTTTAGGAATCTGCTGGAGCAAGCTGAGCAGGAGGTTCTGTTGGCTTTACCCTTCCTGGAATTGGACGGCCTGATGTACTTTACTGACCAAGTGATGGAATTAGGGCAACGAGGCGTAAGGGTTAAAATACTGACCCGCGAGTTGTTGTGGCCTCGAAAGTACAACTACGCATATCACCAAAAACTCAAAGCTTTTGCCAAGTTCGCAGACCTCTATGCGGCGGGTGGAGGGGAGCAAGAGCATATCGAGGTGCGGGACTATACCATCCGCATCGGCAGCATTGGTGATGAAAAGCTTTTGTATGAGGGCATTCACCAGAAGATGATTGTCGTGGACGGTGAATTTGCCTACATCGGCAGCGGTGAGATTCGGGCTGCGTCCTTCGTCTCGAATGGTGATGTGGGGGTTATCCATGTCGGCACCAGAGCACGTTTCTGGCGCGACTATTTTAACCTCTTCTGGGCTGAAGGCGAACCGGTCGAGCACCATTTCTTTGAGGAGAGCATCCAATGACCGTGGTAGTGAAAAAGCCCATCTCTGACGGAGTGAAGGCACTTCCTCATACACCTATCTACAGAATGCACCGTTACTTCGCCCGCCGTCCTCACAACGTCATCAATATGTTGATCAAGCACTATTCCAGGCCAGGCGACGTTGTTCTTGACCCCTTCTGTGGTGGGGGAACTACCGCAGTCGAGGGTTTACGCTTGAGACGCAAAGTGATCGGCGTAGACCTCAATCCCATGGCGACCTTTATCACGCGCTGCGAGGTTATGAATCTTGATCCAGGGGATGTGGAAACAACTCTTGAATGGATTGCCGAGATCGCAAAAGAAGAGATCAATACTCTCTACCAAACACCTTGTCCTCAGTGTGGAGCTGAGGCGACGGCCAACTGGATCAAGTGGAGTGTAGTCTACATTTGTCCGCACTGCAACCACCCAACAGTCGCGGCCGAAGCAGAGAAACTAGGGCCGGGCAAATATGCATGCACACATTGCGGGCAAGGGTTCCATGTTACGAATCTATCCCGCAAAGCTGATAAGATGCTTGAACAGCACATAAGTTGCCCAGCATGTGGATTCGAGGGAATGAAACAGGCCACCGCAGAAGACATCCAGCGGTGCGCTGACCTGGAACGGCAATTCGACTCCATAGTTGACCGAGAAGGGTTATGGTATCCACGACAGGTCATGCCCCTCGACTACGAACTTCGCAAACCTAACAACCTGATTTGTGAGCAATTCAGTGACTTCTTTTCACGGCGTAACTTGCTCGCCTTGGCCAGGTTGCTACGGAGGATCAACAGCATCGAAGATCAGAAGATGCGCTATTTCCTGCAGCATGTCTTTACTTCAGTGGTTGGCTGGACCAATCGAATGGTTACGGACGAGCGGCATGGTTGGGCACTCCACGCCTATTGGCTTCCTGACACATACTGTGAAAACAACGTGTGGAACATGCTGAAGAGACGAAGCAATTGGGCAGTACGGGGTAAGCGCTACAGCCAGAAGGAGATCGGGGACTACTATGTTGAAGCACACTCGGCGGCTGGTATCTTGTGGGGAAATGCAACCTGCTGGCTTCTTGCGCAGTCGTCCACCAATTTACCATTGCCGGACAAATCAGTGGACGCTGTCATCACCGACCCACCCTATGGCGGAAACGTCCAATACAGCGAGTTGAGCAATTTTTGGGCGGTCTGGCTGCCTGAGACTCTCGGGGTCGAGAATTTGATAAACAGTCCAGAAGAGGCTGTAATGAAGCGCTACAAAAAAGGAGAAGCCGAGAGATTTGAGCAACTACTGGGCCAAGTTTTTTCAGAGTGCTGTCGAGTCCTTAAGGATGATGGGTGGTTGGTCATCACGTTCAACAATCGTGATACCAGTGTGTGGTTTAGCATGTTACGAGCTGCGCGTCAGGCTGGTTTCTATCTTGCACGTGGCGGTATCACCTACCAAACACCCATTGCTGACTATGTTCGAACGCTCCACCAAATGAAAGATGGGGCTATTAAAGGAGATTTCATTCTAGGTTTCCGCAAGGACAGCAGCTCTATCCCTGATGAGCGTCCGGGGGTGGAGCGGGATACTCAACTACAAACTGGAGGCATTGAAGGATTCGTGGTTGACTTGGTGGCCGACCTGTTAAGAGATGGACCGGCCACGTTTTCACAGATCTACCAGGAAGTCATTCCCTCACTTGTTGCCCGTAACATTCTAGACGGGGGGGCGGAATCATTGGACCTGGAGAAGGTACTTCTCGATAACTTCGTTCTTGGAGAGATGCCGGTCGAAACCAAAACCGATTGGCCTATCAAGAAAACGACCATTCGCAAATGGATGCTGCCAAAGACACAGGATCAAAGGGACGTAGCCTGATGCCTCAGTTTCCTATGACCCAGTACCATGGCTCCAAACGACGCTTGGTCAAGTGGATACTGGCGCATACACCGGACTGTAGCTCAGTGCTCGACGCCTTCAGCGGCTCTGGGGTCGTGGCCTATGCTTACAAGCAAGAAGGGAAGCGGGTTGTTGCCAATGATTTGCTGACCAGTAGCTACTACTTCGCCAAAGCGACTGTCGAGAATAGCCGCATCAGGTTAGACGACGACGAAATCGAAGGACTTTTAGCTCCCAATGTCCGTCGTCAACCTTACATCGAGAAGCACTATACCGAGGTGCTATACCCTGCTGAAGAGTGTCGCTTTCTCGATAACTTGTACGCTAACATCAGTGAATTAGATGACCCGTACAAGCAGAGTATTGCCTTCGCAGCGGCTGTGAGAACGTGTATCTACAAGATGCCTGGCGGCAAGTTCCGTCCTAACTTGCTGCTGTATCGGTCGCCGGAACATCCTTATTACAAGCCAAAGTTTCAGAAGCCCATCGAGGACGTGTACCGTTCATTCCTATTAGCGTATAACGCGGCTGTGTTTGACAATGGACAGGCGAATCTAGCCCTGAATGCTGACGTTCTGGACATCGTCTCTACTATTCAGGTAGACGTAGCCTACTTTGATCCGCCGTATGGCGGTTCTGACTATGATTACCTTCGCGACTATTTCTTCGTCGAGCTGTACGCGCGGCACTACGGCCAGATCCACCAGTTCAGTGGCGAAGTCAAGCGGTACGAAGAATCGCGCCATAGTGGATTCAGACTGCTCAGCGAGATATGTTCTTCACTTCAGAAGCTCTTCGAACGAGCGGCGCATATTCCCTGCTGGGTTGTAAGCTACAACAACCGGAGTCGCCCCTCGAAGGAAGAGCTTGTCGATCTCATACACACATTCAAGCCCAAGGTCACCATAGTAGAGCAAGACTACGCTTACAAGTCAGGCAACAATAAGAGACTCCGTGAGTACTTGTTCATCTGTCACAATTGACATCGCCCACCACTCATACACTACCTACAAGGCCGGACAGCCCCTCCAATGGCTCTTGGGCCTTTGGACAAGGTACAAGCTCGTGGCCGTGTTCGAACACCTGCACGGCAAGAAGGACAACGCCGTGGTCCACGTGGGCGCGGTGGACGCGCCGGTGACCATTGACGAGGTGTTCAACTGCCTGGATGAATGCCAGGCCGCCAGGCAGAAAGAGCTGCACGTACTGGGCTGGGAGTGGGAGATGGGGCTCAACGGTCTGATGACCGAAGAAGCCAAAGGGCGGGGCATCAAGCTGCTCATGCTCCACATTCCCCGCGAAGTTATGGAGCCCCAGGCCGTTGAGAAAGGCGACATCCGCTTCTTCGAGCTGGCATACCTGGAGGCGGATGTCCATGTCGAGGGTCGCACCGCCACCGTCGAACTGACCGATTTCGTTATCCCTAACACCGAACTGATCCCCCAAGAGGTGCGCCAGAAGGTCAGGAAGTGGTCGGACTACGTGGACTACTGGGCTGTGGACTGGAACTTCCAGAACGACACCTTCATGAACCAGTAGACCAGCTACCGCACCCGTCGCAACCGTTCCCTCAAGCTGGTGACTGACCCGCACACCTACGACCAGCCCGGCACTTACAACATCCTGGTCAAGGTGATAGACATCTTCGGCATTGACACGTCGCAGTTGTTCACGGTGGAGGTGACATGAACGACGCGGAAAGCTTTCCTTCCCTGGAAGCCCTGTTACACCGCCTGGGACTAATCGGCGAAAGCGCCCAGGTGGAGTGCAAGGAAAGTGCCTGGCGACTGCCCCGCGATGTCTGGGAGACCGTTTCCGCCTTCTCCAACACCGCCGGGGGCACGCTGCTGCTGGGCGACGCCCAGCGCGCCGGGCGGTTTAAGATCACCGGCCTGCTGCTGGAGCAATTCGGCGCCCTGAGGCTCACCACTGAGGAACAGAAGGCGCTGGTTTATGCTCGCAAGACTGGCCGGGTAGACAACGCTGCCTTCCGCAGCCTCAATCACACCGACACCCTGACCGCCAGCCGGGCCCTGACTCGGCTGGAGGGTCTGGGGCTGCTGCAGCGGTCCGAGCAACGTCGGGGGCCAGGCGTCTATTACACGCTGGCCAGGGGAGTAGCAGAAGCTCCCCAGGTTACTCCCCAGAATACGGCAGGACTCCCCAGGTTGCTGGCCGAAGGAAAGCGTCTGTCACGTGACGAAATGATCGAACTTCTTGTGGCCCTCTGCGCTGAGCACCCCCGGACAGCTCGCGAGCTGGCCCAGTTGCTCCACCGAAACATGAAATACCTGCGGGATACCTATCTCTCGCCGCTGGTGCGAGAGGGGCGACTGCAACTGACCGGCCCGCCCAATGATCCCAACGTCGCTTATCGCGCTGCCAGCCAGCCTGAGGCCGAGCGAGGAGGGAACTGACCATGACCACCGCTCTCGGGTCAAGGAATAGGGCCGGCATCCGTTTCCGCTAATCCGTTTCGGCGAAGCCAGTCCGTTGACCGCCCTCGCATAGCAACCTCCCAGGCGAAGCCGGCTACCCCTTCATACTCAACCCAATCCGCCCGCGCTCCACATCCACCTTGATCACCGTCACATCCACCACATCGCCCACCGCCACCACATCGTACGGGTTGCGCACGTAGCGGTCCGCCATCTCGGAGACGTGGACCAGGCCATCCTGCTTGACGCCGATATCGACGAAGGCGCCGAAGTCCACCACGTTGCGCACCGTGCCCTTGAGCCGCATCCCTGGCTTCAGGTCTTCCATCTTCAGCACGTCCTGGCGCAAAATGGGCGGCGGCAGGCTGTCGCGCGGGTCGCGGCCCGGCCGGCCCAGGTCGGCCAGAATGTCGGTCAGGGTTGGCACCCCGACGCCCAGCTCCTGAGCCAACGCCTTCACGCTCAACCCCTCGTCCTGCATCATCTCGCGAATCCACGCGGCCAGGCTCGGCAGATCACCATCGTCGAAAGTGACCCCGAAGCGCTCGAACAGCCGCTCCACCACCCCGTACGACTCTGGGTGGATGAAGGTGTTCTCCAACGGATTCTCGCCGTCGGGGAGCTTAAGGAAGCCGGCAGCCTGCTGGAACGTCTTCGGCCCCAGGCCGGCCACCTTCAGCAACGCCTGCCGCGTGGCAAAGGGGCCGTGCTCCTCGCGGTACTTCACGATGTTCGCGGCGACGCGGGTGGACAGGCCGGCCACGTACCGCAGCAGGGCCGGCGACGCTGTGTTCAGATCCACCCCCACCTGGTTCACCACCGACTCGACCACGGTGTCCAGCGTCTCCGACAGTTTCTTCTGATCCACGTCGTGCTGGTACAGGCCGACGCCCACCGAACGTGGATCGATCTTCACCAACTCGGCCAGGGGGTCCTGCAGCCGGCGGGCGATGGACACCGCACCGCGCATGGACACATCCAGGTCCGGCAGCTCCTGGCGTGCCAGCTCCGACGCCGAGTAGACCGAAGCGCCGGCCTCGCTCACCATGGCGTAGCTGACACTGTTATTGACCTCACCGATGACCTCAGCCACCAGTTGCTCCGTCTCCCGCGAAGCTGTTCCATTGCCAATGGCAACCACGTCAATCTGAGCCTGATCGATCCACTTGTGGAGCACTCGCCTGGCCTCGTCCCACTGGCGCTGTGGCTCGTGCGGATAGATCGTGGTGCCGCCGATGAACTTGCCGGTTTCATCGACCAGAGCCACTTTGCAGCCGGTGCGGTAGCCGGGGTCGATGCCCATAACACGCACACCACGCAGTGGGGGTTGCAACAGCAGGTGGCGCAGGTTCTCGGCGAAGACGCCAATGGCGTGCTCGTCGGATTCCTCGGTCAGGTTGCTGCGCGTCTCGCGCTCCACCGACGGCTCCAGCAGACGCTTCCAGCCATCCTCGATGGCCTCCGCCAGTTGCCGAGCAAACTGCGATTGCAACTGCGGAGGATATTTCTTCTGAATCGCCGCGATGGCCGGCTCGTCGGGGATTTCAAGACGGACACGGAGAGCGCCCTCGTCTTCGCCCCGGTTCAGGGCCAGCAGTTGGTGCGGCCGGATCGCAGCGATGCGGGCGGAGAACTCGTAGTAGGCCTGATAGACGCCTCGGGGGTCCTTCTCCGGATCGGCGAGGGAGGAGGTGATGAGGCCGGCGGTCTGAATCAGCCGGCGAATGTCGTTGCGCACATCCGGGTCTTCGGCTACCGTTTCGGCCACGATGTCTCGGGCGCCGGCCAGGGCATCTTCCACCGTCGGCACTTCGTCGGACAGGAAGTCGGCGGCCGCGGCTGCGGGGGTGCCGGCGGGCTGGGCCAGAATCTGCTGGGCCAGGGGTTCCAGGCCACGTTCGCGTGCAATTGTGGCCCGCGTGCGTCGTTTCGGGCGATAGGGCCGGTACAGGTCTTCGACCTGTTGGAGGGTGGTCGCCTCCCGAACCGCCTGTTCCAGCTCGGGCGTGAGCTTGCCCTGCTCCTCGATGCTGGCCAGAACCGTCGCTTTGCGGTCTTCCAGGTTCCGCAGGTAGGTCAGTCGTTCCTGGATCGTGCGCAGCTGCACCTCATCCAGGCCACCGGTCACCTCTTTGCGATAACGGGCAACAAAGGGAACGGTGTTCCCTTCGTCGAAGAGGGCAACGGTGCGAGCAACCTGCGAGTGCCCAACCTGGAGTTCGCTGCTGATAGTGGCGACAATACGATTTTCAACCATCGTGAGTAAGACCCTGGAGATACAGTAAACAGTGATCACTGTTTACTGGCAGAGGGACCCTTGTCCGGTTGGGTGGCTATCGTGTGAACACGTTGTTGATACTCCTCCTGGGTTATTTCCAAATCGACCGACGTGCTCTCACTCACCTTCCGTACCACCCGCATGCCGCATGCTTCAAATAGCCGCCGTGCCCGCCTGTTCCCCGCGTTAACGTCCATGGCGCAAAGCCGGTCAATGCTCAGTTGATCGAAGGCATAGGCCATTAGACATTCCACCACCTCGCGGCCATACCCGCATCCCCAGCAGTTCCTATCCCACAGCCCCACGGGAATACGCATCACGCGCTCGTTCGGGCGCACCTCAGCCCGGGACAGATTCATCCATTCGAGACAGACCTCGCCAATCGGACGTCCACTCTCCCGCTCCACAATCGCAAACAGAAAGCCACGCCGGGCCATATACTCCCCGGCTCGTTCGAGATAATCCAGGGTGATAGGGACATGGCGATCGCCTTCCATGGCCTCGCGGAGTTCAGGGTCCTTCATATAGTACTGCAAGGCCACCTGGAAGTCGGCCTGCTCGAAGGGACGAAGGAGGAGACGAGACGTTTGCAACTGGATCTCGTGTCCAGCGAAGTTGGGACTCATCTTCGCGCCAAACCCCATCAGGTGAGATCCAGTGGTGCAGGGCCTGCCGGCTCGTGGCGCTTCGCGACAGGCTCCAGTTCGACGATCAGCCGGCTGATGTACTGCTCGTCAGGGTCGGCATATTCGACATCTATTACGCGAAGTGTCATCTCCAACGTCTCGTGCTCCAGATGTGCTGTTTGCCCGGGCTCGGCGGGAATGACGTCACGCGGCTCACGGTCGTGAATCAGGGAGGCACGCAACGCCTCGTTCTGGTAGACTCGCCGGCTGACCAACACACAGGTATCCGCCGACAACTCTGGTACCTTCGGTTCATACAACCAGGCTGCACAGGCCACCACTCGCCCGCCATCACTGAGTGTGGAAACCCCGCGCAGCCCACATGAACCGACGATGTCATCGCCACGATAGATTTGGACCTGCTGCTCGTAGCCGGGCCCCTCGCCCTGGTACTGAATCGTAGCCCGCTCACCCACGTTCATGCTCTCGATCCTCGGTTCCCTGCGCGTCCGCCCGGTGCCCCGTTCAGCCTTGCCTTCCTCGCCCTCGAACTGCATGGAGCGCCTCTGATACCACATAACGCCGCCCACGCCACCAACAACAATCAGGATTGCCAACAGCACAAGACCACATACCAGAGCCCAGCGGGGGGACCGGCCTCCGGGCTCGGGGGCGAGGGATCCCGTAGCGGCCTCTGGCTCGCGTGTTGCTGCAGCACTCACAGGTGTCGTTGGAGATTCAGGGCGTTCGATGGTCACGCCGAGGAGATCGGCTAACTGCCGGGTGCCTTGCACTTCCCGGGTGGCACCCTGACGCTCAAACTCCGCCTCTACCTCGCCGAATAGACTCCCCAGATTTGCCTGGTCGAACCCCTTCAGGCGAGCCTGAGCGATCTGACTGTTGCCCGACAGGAGATAGGAATCGACGACCATGGCTACGTAGTGCTTTTGCCAATCCGGGTGTAAGTCACCAGGCCGGGCGTTCACCCACTGCACCGGTGCCAGCCACCAACCGAGAACAAACCACCCCAGAAGCAGACCAACGATCAGTCCAACCGCAGCGCCGATCTGTACATTGCGGTCCCGAAACATGTCTATCTGTGCACGGTAGTCGTACTCTTGCATAGCCAGACCCTCCTTGCAATCCGCGCAGACTTATGACACTGATATGACCTGGGCTTCGAGTGCCTTGGGTGTTTGGGTCAGGATTTCCAGGCCGTCTTCTCCCACCACCCCGATATCTTCAATCCGCACTCCACCCCAATCGGGGAGGTACACGCCTGGTTCGACAGTCACGACCATGTTGGGCTGAAGCGGGTCCTCGCTGGCTGTAAAGCTGAGCCGGGGGGCCTCGTGGACCGCCAATCCAACGCCGTGTCCCAGGCCATGACCGAAGTGCTCGGCATGGCCGGCGGCTTCGATGACCTCGCGGGCAATGGCATCGGCTTCGACGCCACTCATCCCCGCCCGAATCTGCGCCTCCGCCTTTTCCTGCGCCTCCAGGACCAGACTGTAGATCTCCCGAAATCGGGCGTCGGGTTCGCCAATGACGAGCGTGCGCGTCATGTCCGAGTGATAGCCGTTGACGCTGGCCCCCATGTCGATGACGATGGGTACGCCGGCTGGTATTTCCCTGGCCGCCGGGCGGTAGTGCGGTTTGGCGCCGTCCGGCCCGGCAGCAACGATGCTCTCGAAAGCCACACCCTCGGCCCCCAGGGCGTGCATCTCGGCCCGCAGCACCCAGGCCACATCCTGTTCGGTCATGCCGGACCTCAACTGTTGAACCATCCGGGCAAATGCCTGGTCAGCCACCTGGACGGCCGCGCGAATCTTCTCGATTTCGTCTGCAGACTTCACAGCCCGCAGACCCTCAACCAGGTTCGACGTGGGGATCCACTCGACGTCCGGTGCGGCCTCCCGCCAGCGCTCGCACTCAGCAACGGTGAGATGCTCGCTCTCGAAACCGACGCGCTGCGCGCCGGCCTCGGCCAGCAGGTCTGCCAGGTGGTCGGTAAGCTTGTAGCCCACTTTGGCTAACTCGAAGGCCGGCGCTTCCTCGGCTGCCTGGGTGTAATAGCGAAAGTCCGTAGCCAGAATTGCCTTGTCATTGGAGATGATCAAAACACCAGCCGAGCCGGTAAACCCGCTCAGGTAGCGCCGATTCTCCGGCTGGCTGACGATCAAAGCGTCTATGTCCGCTTCGGCAAGTCTCCCACGCAAAGCCATTAGTCGATTCGACATCTACTATGCCCTCCGAAACAAGAGCAGGTTTTCCTCACGGATGGAAAGAAACACGGATAGAAACAAAGAAATCCAAACCCTATCCGTGTTCCCTTCGACAGGCTCAGGGCAAGTCTTTCCATCCGTGAGATGACGCCTTGTGCTGCTAGCTCACAACAGGCTCCAGCGCCGGCTGCTCGGACCCTCCCTCCCCTGGCTCCTTTGGGCCTTCGTCTACCAGGTCGTCCAGTGCGTACCACGCTTCGCAGGTGAGGCACTGAGCCTTGTTCTTGCCCTTTTGCACCAGGAGACCCTGGCAGTTGGGGCACGGCTGAGGCAGTGGACGCTGCCACGAGGCAAACTTACATTCCGGGTAGTTAGAACAGCCGTAGAAGGTGCGGCCTTTTCGTGTTTTCTTCTCGACCAGATCGCCGCCGCACTCAGGACAGGTGACGCCGATCTTCTCCAGGAACGGTGTAGTATATCGGCACTCCGGGAAGCCACTGCATCCGATGAACTTGCCGTAGCGACCGAATCGAATGATCAGGGGCTGACCACACTCGGGACACATCTCACCCGTGGGTTCATTTCCGACTTCAACCGCTTCCATTTCGATTTCGGCACGCTTCAGGTCTTTCTCGAAGGGAGCGTAGAATTCCCGCAACACGGGCACCCACTCTCGTTCGCCGCTGGCAATCTGATCCAGTTCCTCTTCCATCTGAGCGGTGAACGTGACGTCGAAGATGTCTGGAAAGTGCTTGATCAGAAGATCGTTGACGACAAATCCCAGTTCGGTTGGTTTCAGCCGTTTATCGACGGTTTCCACATATCCCCGATTCTGGATGGTCGAGATGATGGGCGCGTACGTGCTGGGCCGGCCAATCCCATACTCCTCCAGCGCTTTGACCAGCGTCGCTTCGCTGTAGCGCGGCGGAGGCTGGGTGAAGTGCTGCTGCGGTAGCAGTTGTATCAGGTCCAGGTCTTCACCCTCAGAGAGTGGCGGCAGGTCACGGTCTGCGTCCTCGGGATCGCGCCCGTAAACGGCCAGGAAGCCGGCGAATTTCAGGACCGACCCCGTCGCCCGGAACAGGTAGGGCATCTCTCCGGAGGGGTCGCCGGCGTTGATGTCCACGGACGTCGAGTCGAAAACGGCATCAGCCATCTGGCTGGCCACGAAGCGCTTCCAGATCAGGTCGTACAATCGGTACTGATCCCGCGTCAGATACTTCTTGATGTTGTGTGGTTGGCGCATGACCGACGTGGGCCGGATGGCTTCGTGCGCCTCCTGCGCCGACTTGCTCCTGGTCTTGTAGACTGGCGGTTTCGGTGGCAGGTATTCCTTGCCAAAGCGGCCGGCGATGTAGCGCCGCGCCTCCTGCTGCGCTTGTTTCGAGACCGCCACCGAGTCTGTTCGCATGTAGGTAATCAATCCGACGTGCCCCCCTTCACCCAGGTCCACGCCCTCGTACAGTTGCTGAGCGACGCGCATCGTCCGTCTGGCATTGAATCCCATCCGGCGCGAGGCTCGCTGTTGCAGCGTGCTGGTGGTGAAGGGAGATGCCGGTCGCTGCCTGCGCTGCCGCTGACGCACCTTGCCCACGACGTACGCCGCGTCTTCCAGATCCTTGACAATTCGTTGAGCCTCTTCGCCGGTCTTCAGTTCGAATTGCTCGCCACGGATTCGGTGGAGCGAAGCCACGAACGTCGGACGAGGGTCGTGTGTCCTTGTATCCTGCTTCGCCAGCTCGGCCTCGATACTCCAGTATTCCTCGGGGATGAACGCCTCGATCTCTCGCTCGCGCTCCACCACCAGCCGAAGAGCCACGGTCTGAACGCGGCCGGCACTCAACCGGCCACGCACCTTATCCCACAGCAACGGGCTAATCTTGTAGCCCACCAGGCGATCGAGGATGCGCCGTGCCTGCTGTGCGTTCACCAACTCCATGTTGATCCCGCGCGGCTGGGCAAACGCCTGAGCGATGGCATCCTGGGTGATCTCATGAAACACCACCCGCCGGGCAATGTCCTCGGGGATATCAGCCGCTTCCAGGAGGTGCCAGGCAATGGCCTCACCCTCGCGGTCCGGGTCCGTCGCCAGGTAGACCTCGGCGGCTTTCTTGACTTCCTTGCGCAGTTCGTTGACGGTGTCTCGCTTCTCCCTGGGCACGCGGTAGCGCGGCTCGAAGTCGTTGTCTACATCCACACTCAGGCGAGACTTCAGCAAATCCCGAACGTGCCCAACGGAGGCCTTGACGCGATACTTCGGTCCCAGGAACTTCCCGATGGTGCGCGCCTTGGCCGGCGACTCCACAATGACCAGCTTGCCGTCGCGTTTTCGGTTAGTCTTCCTACGCTTCGGCTTGGCGGTGACCTTGGGCTTTGGCACATTGGCATGGGCCGGCGTTTCACCCATCCGAAACATACCCGTGCCACACACGGGACACTCACCCCGCGTCGCCGGCGTCCCCGATTTGGTGTAGGTCGCCTGCGGGTTCACCATCTCCCGTTTTTCTTTACACTTCACACAATACGCTGTCATTGGTTCGTCAGTCATGCACCCACCTTGTGTATGTTACCTATTGCGTACCGAGTATTGCGTACTGCGTATTGCGTACTGCGTCTTGCGCAATACGCAGTACGCAGTACGCACTCACAGTACGTTTGTTCGCTTCTCGCGTTTCAGTCTGTCAACAACAGTCTTCACATCCTGGGCTCGATCACGTGGGCATACCAGCACCGCATCGCCCGTATCGACAATGATCAGGTCCTCCACGCCGATGGTGGCAATGAGCCGGCCCTCGCTGTAGACAAAGGAGCCACACGTATCCACACCGACGTGATCGCCGACGACCACATTCCTTTCACCGTCGGCATCCATGAGCTTGAACAGGGCGTTCCAGGTGCCGACATCGCTCCAACCAAAGTCAGCCGGCACCACTGCCACGCGCTCCGCTCGCTCCATGATGCCGTAGTCAATCGTCTGGTTTTCAAGCGCCGGCCACACCCGGCCAAGGGTCTCCGGCCCCTCATCCGTCCCGATGGCCGATGCGATCACCTGCAACTTCTCGTACGTGTCCGGCATGTATTTGGCGAAAGCCTCCAGGATGGTAGACACCTGCCATGTGAACAGGCCACTGTTCCAGTAGTACCGGCCGCTCTCGACGAACGCACGGGCAGTCTCTGCATCCGGCTTCTCGGTGAAACGGACCACGCGATAGGCTACCTGACCCTCAAACGCCCCCAGTTTCTCGCCCCGTTCGATGTAACCATAGCCGGTTTCAGGATATTCGGGTTGGATGCCGAGCGTCACCAGATAGCCTTCGCCGGCCACCCGGGCGGCCGCTTGCAGGGCCCGCCGAAAGCCTTCAACGTCGCGCATGTAGTGATCGGCATGCAGCGAGAACATCACCGCCGAAGGGTCACGCCGGGCGATGACGGCTGCCCCGTAGCCCACCGCCGACGCGGTGCCGCGCACCGCCGGCTCGCCGATCACGTTCCCCGGCGGCACATTGGGAAGCTGCTCCCGAACGAGCGCTACGTAGCTCTGGTTGGTCATGATGATGATGTGCTCCGGCGGCACCAGCGGCTCCACACGGGCCACGGTCTCCTGAAGCATCGACCGCTCGGAGATCAGGTCCAACAACTGCTTGGGGCGCGATTCGCGGCTGCGCGGCCACAGCCGACTACCGACACCGCCGGCCAGGATCAGTGCGTACGCTGTTTTCATGCCTGGTTCATTCGATATGATAATCGGCTCGCACTTCGCGGGCGACGACGTAGTTCATGCCGCCCACCTGGCGAACCATCCCTTTCAGTTCCATCAATGCCAGCGCGCTGGTGACCTCCGAAATCGGCATGCCGGCAGCCTGGCCCAGTTCGTCCACATGGAGCGGATCATCTGACAGATGTTCCAGTAAGCGTGACTCCATTTCGTTCTCGGGGACAATTTCGCGCGCTTGCTGGAAGGCCCCGATCATGGTCAGATTGAGTTCTTCGAGGATGTCTTCAACGCCGAGGGCTATTTGGGCCCCTGTCTGAATCAACCGGTTGGTACCCGCTGCGCCGGCGGCGAAGATATTGCCCGGCACAGCAAACACATCGCGTCCCTGCTCAGCGGCGAATTCAGCAGTGATCAGGGCACCGCTGCGTTTGCCGGCCTCGACCACCAGCGTCCCCAGGGACAGCCCGCTGATGATGCGGTTGCGCGCCGGGAAGTTCTTGGCCTCGGGGCGCGTTCCCAACGCAAACTCGCTCACCAGTGCACCCTGCTCCGCGATTCTGGCGGCCAGCGAGCGATTCTGCGGCGGATAGACGTGATCAAGCCCGTGGGCCAGGACGGCGATCGTGCGACCGCCGGCCTCCAGGGCCGCTTTGTGCGCGTGTGAGTCAATGCCCTGGGCCAGGCCGCTGACGACGGTGACACCGTTTGTTGCCAGGTCGCCGGCCAGCCGGCGTGTCGCTTCGCGCCCGTAGGCGCTGGCCCGCCGCGTTCCGACGACGGCAATGGCCCACTCATCAGCCGGCAGCAACTCGCCCCTGACGTACAAAACATAAGGGGGGTCGTAGATTTGCTTCAACAGCGCCGGATAGTCGGGGTCATCCCAGGTCAGTATGGTGACGCCGGCCTTCGCATTTCGCTCGACTTCAGCATCCAGATCAAGCTCCGAGCGGGCCGTCAGCAGGTTCTCCAGCGAGCGCCGATCGAGGCCGGCGGCTTGCAGGTTGCTAACACCCGCCTGCCAGGCTTCGCCGGCGCTGCCGAAGTGCCTGAGCAAGACCTCAAACCGCTTTGGGCCAATGCCCGGCACCATGTTGAAGCCAACCCAGTA
The DNA here is from genome assembly GCA_964532665.1 of uncultured Anaerolineales bacterium. Classification (GTDB taxonomy): domain Bacteria; phylum Chloroflexota; class Anaerolineae; order Epilineales; family JAANWY01; genus CAZHMV01. The sequence goes on along the minus strand of CAZHMV010000006.1, from coordinate 23,010 downwards.
TTTCAGGTCCTCTCCCATGAGCCCCCCCGTTGTCAGTGATCAGTATTCAGTGATCAGTGAAATATAGACGGTTGCCGGCCCTTTGTCAAGAATCGATGCCGATGGGCCGATGATGTTGTCCACTTCATGCCCGTGCCACGTTGGGCGAAGGTCTCTGACCGAGCCCCGCCGAGGGTCCCTTCGTCAGCCCTTCGGCGCTGCTCAGGACAAGGCTCAGGGCAAGCTCTTGCCGGACAGGGGGGTGCATGACAGCGTGACAGCCTGCAACTCAACCCTACAACAGCGCGAAGCCCTCTGGGAGCAACCAGAGGGCTGGGGGCGGGACGTCTTGCCAGACGATGTGGGTCAGATGAGACCTTCCATCAGCTCGACGACCATGCGATTCTCTTCAAGGTCGATCCACCGGACCACATCTGCGATGGCCGGCAGCAAGATTTCCCCCTGGTCGCTCTGGACAATGAAAACCTCGTTGGCCCCGGTCTCCAGGATCTCCACCACATCACCCAGATATTCCTCATCTGTGGTCCAGACTTCCAACCCGATCAGGTCATCCTGGTAATACTGGTCCGGCTCCAGGGGCATGGCCTCATCAATCGGCACCAGGATCATCTCACCCCGCAGTCTTTCGACGGCGGTGCGGTCGTCGTATCCGCCCAGTTTTAGAAGCACCCGCCCTTTGTGAAAGCGCACACCTTCCAACGGCACCGGGCGGGGGTTGTCCTCGTTAAGATAGACCCGTTCCAACAATGAAAAGCGGCCAGGAAAGTCGGTCAACATCTCAACGGCAACCTCACCCCGGACGCCATGGGGTTTGATCACCTGACCAACCGCTATGAAGCGGGGATCCTGGCCGGCCATCAGTCGCGGATATCGAGATCGACTCGACCAGCACCCTGCACAGTTGCCGCAGCGCGCAGGAGTTGGCGCATCGCATTGGCTACGCGCCCACCTTTGCCGATGATGCGCCCCATGTCCTGCCGGGCCACGCTCAACTCATAGGTCAACACACCTCGGCGCCGGCGCTGCTCTCTGACCCTGACTTCCTCCGGCTTTTCCGCCAGTGACCTGGCGATGTACTCGATGAGATCCTTCATCGATCTGTGCCCCCCTTAGTCTTCGCTTGTCAGCAAGCCGTGTTCCGCCAACTGTCTGTGGACTTCCTCCAGGGCCTTGCCGCCAACTCCGGGGATCGAAAGGAACTCGGCGTCGCCTTTGGCAAGTGTGTCCAGAACGTCCTGCACCGTTTCCAGGCCGGCCTCATTCAGCACATTCACCACACGGGTTGAAAGCCCCAGGTCTTCCAGCGACATCGCGCCGGCAGCCGGCTCTTCGGGGAGAGCGGGGGCTTCTTCTGTCTCTTCTGCGATCTCTGGTTCCACCGGCTGTTCTTCCGCAGCCGGAACCTCCCTCGCTTCGGCCTCCGCGACCGCCTCAGCCTCCTCTGCAGCCGCTTCAATGATGGCCTCAGCTTCTGCAACGGCCGCCTCAGCCTCGAGGGCCGGCTCCGCTTCCGCCACGGGTTCTTCTACCTCGGGTGCCGGAGGCACAACCAGTTCCTCAATGCTGACACCCTGGCGCACCTGCTGCAACTTCTCGAAGGTGCCCATATTTCGAAGCATTCGCGCGACGGCGTCGGTCGGCTGCGCGCCCTGGCTCAGCCAGTAGAGGGCACGGTCCTCCTTAATCACGACCGTCGGCGGATCGGTGCGAGGGTTGTAGTGCCCAATTGTCTCAATGAACCGTCCATCTCTGGGCGACCGGGCATCAGCTACCACAACCCGGAAGCTGGCTTGCTTCTTCTTGCCAACTCGTCTTAGTCGAATCTTAACCATGTACTATTCTCTCCTGTGAGCGGTTCTCTATCAAATCACGTCTCACGTCGATATTCCTCTCTCGGCGGACTGAAAATATCCAGCACAACACAATCGGTGATTGCCACGGCATCATGCTCGAGGTCGCCTGGAATGAAATAACTGTCACCCGGTTCGAACTCGTGCACCTCGCCACCAATGGTCATCCGAATCCGGCCTTCGATGACATAGCCCACCTGTTCGTGGGGATGACTGTGCAGAGGCGCAGCAGCCCCCTTGCCCAGGGTCATGTGAGCAATCATCATCCGTTCCCCCGTTGCGAGCGTGCGGCGCTGAACGCCAGACATCATCTCGACCGGGTCCACATCAGCCACGCGAACTGTGGTTGGTTCCATTAGCCAAACATCCTCCCGAGCATGCTCCATGGGCCTCGGCCCTTTTGCATTTGCTTCATCATCCGCTGCACCTGTCGGAACTGGCTCAGCAGTTCATTGACCTGCTGTACCGTCGTGCCGCTGCCGCGCGCGATCCGGCGCTTCCGACTGGCGTTGAGGATCCTGGGATTGCGCCGTTCCTCCGGTGTCATTGAAAAAATGATTGCCTCGACGACTTTCAGTTGCTCGTCCGTCGCACCAACAGGTAACTGCCGCTGTATCTGGGAAAACCCGGGGATCATCTTCATGATCTCGTCCAGGGGGCCCATCTTCTTGATCTGGTGCAACTGATTCAGGAAGTCCGACAGATCGAACTCGGCCCGCATGAACTTCTCGGCGGCTTTACGAGCTTCATCTTCTTCCACCGCCTGTTCGGCCCGCTCGATGAGGCTGAGCATATCACCCATACCGAGAATGCGGGACGCCATGCGATCTGGATAAAACGGCTCCAACTGATCAACCCGCTCACCAACACCGATGAACTTGATAGGCACACCGGTGACTGACCGCATGGACAGGGCTGCACCGCCTCGGGCATCGCCATCGATCTTGGTGAGGATCAGGCCCGTCAGACCAACCCGCTCGTTGAAGTCCTCGGCCACGCGCACGGCTTCCTGGCCAGTCATCGAGTCAGCGACGAGGAGGATCTCCACCGGATCGACCCGCGCCTTGATGTCGGAGAGTTCCTGCATCAGTTGTTCGTCGATGTTGAGCCGGCCCCCGGTATCGATGAGGACAACGCTGTAAGCACCGCGCCGGGCGTCGCGCACGGCGTTGGTCGCGATGTCAGGTGGCGGGACCTGCGTGCCCTCGCTGTGTACCGGAATGTCCAGTTGCCGGCCCAGGGTTTCTAACTGCTCGATGGCTGCTGGCCGGCGCGTGTCGGCGGCGACAAGCAGCGATTTGTGGCCGTTCTTGCGCAGTTGGAGGGCCAGCTTGGCAGCCGTCGTCGTCTTGCCGGAACCCTGCAAACCAATCAGCATAATCACATGCGGGGGTTGGCCCGACAGGTCGAGGCGCTCAGCCTCGCCTAACAGGTTGACAAGCTCTTCGTTGACGATCTTGACGACCTGTTGGGCCGGCGTGAGGCTCTTCATAACCTCGGCACCGACTGCGCGCTCCTTGACCCGCTTAACGAAGTCCTTGACGACCTTGTAGTTGACGTCAGCTTCGAGCAGCGCCAGGCGAACGTCGCGCATCGCTGCATCGACGTCCTTCTCGTTCAGCTTGCCTTTCCGGCTCAACTGGGCGAAGGTCGCCTGAAGTTTGTCCGACAGGCTCTCAAACATGAGTGTATCCCGGTTTCGCACAACAGGCGACCAGCCCTGGTCGCCTGCGAAAGAACCACACCAACCCGTTAACGGTGCAATTCTAGTCGAGTTTCCGTGTTCCGTCAAATGCGTGTGTTCAGATCATCAAACGCCAGGGCCGGTTTCATGCAGGTCCCCTCGATGAAGTATAATATGGTAGGTGCAACTGTGGCGAGGACATTAATGAAAGCACACTTGATTTACAACCCGAAGGCCGGCCAGTTCGACGGGCATCGGCGCGTGTTGGAGACCGTGGAGTTCTTGCGCGAACAAGGGTGGACGCTCACGGTTTGCGAGACCGAGAGTGCAGCCGATGTGACCGACTATGCCGGCCAGGCTGTCACCGAGGACGCTGACGCGGTGCTGGTGGTTGGCGGCGATGGCACGGTGAACAGCGCCGCCAACGGCCTGGCGGGCAGCGACGTGGCACTGGGGGTCTTGCCCATGGGGACCGGCAACGTTTGGGCGGCCGAGTTGGGGCTGATCCCGATTCCGACCCCACTTCACCGACCGGACCCCCTCGCGGCGGCGCGACTCCTCAGCCAGGGGCAGCAACGCTGGATCGATCTCGGGTGCGTTGTCGCAACGGCGCCCGACGGCTCACCGCAGGCCAGATACTTCGTACTCTGGGCCGGCGTCGGGTTTGATGCGGCTGTTGCTCGTATGGTTGAGACCCAATTCCGCCAGGTGAAGCGCCGCTTCGGTGCGCTCTCATTTCTGGTTGCCGGCATCGATACTGCACTTCATTACCCGGGCACGCGAGCCACCATTCGGTTCGACGGCCACGTTCTCGAGGAGCGGGTGATCCTGATCATCGTCTCCAATACGCAGCTCTATGGCGGTACTGTACGGCTGGCGCCCAATGCCCGGCTGGATGATGGATGGCTGAACGCCCATATCTTCAAAGGACAGGGCTTACTCACCATGCTGCACCACCTGATAAGCATCCTGGCACGGCGTCATCGGCGCGACTCCAAAGTGGCGGAGTATGACATTCGTCACATAAGCATCGAGACGGCGGAGCCACTGCAGGTTCAGATTGACGGAGAACCCGTCGGCACAACGCCGATTTCCCTGGAAGTAGTCCCCCGGGCACTCAAGATTCTGGTTCCGTCGGACGTGCCGGCGACGCTCTTCGTCGAGCCATCCCGCGATCAGTGAACAGTGATCAGTGAACAGTTATCAGTGATCAGTCAACATGCCCCTACGGGGCTCCATGAAGCATGAAAGTTGACGATAATTCATTTTTCGAGTAGCGGTCAGTAGCGGGAAATTCACCACTGTTTACTGATAACTGTTCACTGGTCACTGACTACTGGCAACCAAGGAGGAAATCCTCTTGAAGTATCTCTATCTACTGCTAGTTTTCGTCCCCATCGCGATTATTGCTGAGTTCTTGCACTGGAGTGACACGTTGATCTTCGCTGCATCTGCACTGGGCATGATTCCCCTGGCCGGCATTCTGGGTAATGCCACGGAGGACCTGGCGGTGTACGCCGGCCCGCGTGCCGGTGGCCTGATCAATGCAACGCTGGGCAACGCCGCTGAGCTCATCATCACCATATTCGCTCTCAAGGAAGGGCTGTTGGAGTTGGTGAAAGCCTCCATCACCGGTTCGATCCTCGGGAACATCCTGCTCGTCCTGGGCTTCAGTTTGTTTCTGGGCGGGCTGCGCAACGGGATTCAGACTTTCGACCGCCGGCAGGCCGGCATCAGTGCCACGATGATGACGCTATCGGTCATCGCCTTGGGAATTCCGACATTGTTCGGCACAGCAGTGGGTCAGCGGAACGTCGGCCCGGTGGAGCAGTTAAGTATCAGCGTTGCCATCATCATGATTGTGCTATATGTCCTGTCCCTGGTCTTTTCCTTCGTATCTGATCGGGATGAAGGCAGGCCGGCAATCGCTCAAGAACACCACGAAGCGGGATGGACCATGCCGGTGGCCATGGCCATTCTGCTTGTTTCCACGGTTTTTATCGCCTGGCTGAGCGAGATACTGGTCGGTGCTGTGGAGCCTGTAGTTGAATCGCTGGGGATCACGGAATTCTTTCTGGGCATCATCATTATACCGCTGGTAGGGAATGTGGCGGAGCACCTGGTGGGCGTTCAGGCAGCCGTGAAGGACAGGATGGATCTGAGTCTGGCGATTTCCCTCGGCTCAAGCATGCAAGTTGCACTATTTGTCGCCCCACTGCTGGTATTCGTGAGCATAGCTCTCGGCCACCCAATGGACCTGATATTCAATCCTTTCGAACTGGTCTCCCTCGGCTTTGCTGTTCTAATTGCGTCTCTCATCGCGCTGGACGGGGAATCCAACTGGCTGGAAGGTGCTCAATTGCTCGCAGTGTATGCCATCATCGCCCTGGCGTTCTTTTTCCTGCCGGTGTGATGTTTGGTGACTGCCGGCAGAGCCGGTGGCATGCATGGTCAGGTTGTGGCCCGTCGCTGTCAGTCTTTTGCCTGAACACCGGAATGCTCCTATAATTCTAGGTAGACCAACTGAGCCCGCTGCCGTCAGTCGCGGGCCATCTGAGCACGATTGAATACGCGATCCATGAAACGAAACGGGAATCGACATTGGTTGGTGTCGCGCCGACGTCGCCGGCGATACCACTCGAACGGCAACCTTGTAGCCCAGGGAGCTATTGCCGGCTCTGCCGGCGCTCTGATGTTCGCCCTGGTGACACCGTTCATCATCGCCCTGGTCATGCTGCTGGCCGGTGGGGTGACGGCCGGCGTTGTCTACGCCTCGCTGGCCGGAGAACTCCAGACGAATCTGGCGACTTTGGAGACCCTTGGGCAGCGGCAGATTTTCCAATCGACCAAGATTTACGACCGCAACGGCCGGCTGCTGAATGAGGTATTTGCCGAGGGCCGGCGCACTCGGGTGAGGTTGAGCGACGTGCCGGTCCACATGCGGCAGGCAACCATTGCTGTTGAAGATGACACCTTCTACACCAATCCTGGCATCGACGTTGCAGGTATCCTGAGATCCGGATGGCGCATTTTGCGCTACCGTCAGATCATGGGGGGCGGCAGCACGATCACACAGCAACTCGTGCGCCATGTCGCCTTTAGCTACAAGGAACGCATCAGTCGGAGTTACACGCGGAAGATCAAGGAGGCTCTTCTGGCGCTAATCCTGACCCGCCAGCGATCCAAGGACGAGATTCTCGAGTACTATCTCAACGAGATCTACTATGGCAACCTGGCGTACGGTGTTGAGGCCGCGGCTCAGACATTCTTCAGCAAATCAGCCAAGGACTTAACGCTGGCCGAGAGCGCGATGCTGGCCGGCCTCCCCCAGGCACCTCTGAGCCTGGACCCGTTCACCGACCTGGAAGCTGCCAGGAAGCGACAGCGAACCGTGCTCAACCTGATGGTGAAGAACGGGTTCATCACCCAGGCAGAGGCGGACGCTGCATTCAAAGAACCGCTCAAGCTCACGCCACCCAAGGTCAACATGCTGGCACCCCACTTTGTGGTCTACGTTCGCCAGCAGCTTGAGCAGATGTTCGGGCCGGAGATGGTGAGCGGTGGCGGACTAACTGTCTACACGACGTTGGACTTGCGTTTCCAACAACTGGCTGAGAAACTGGCCCGCGAGCACGTAGCCGAACTCCGCGAGGAGCACAATCTGACGAATGCTGCTCTGGTGGCCTTGCAGCCGGACACCGGGCAAATCCTGGCGATGCTGGGCAGCGTGGACTACAGGGATGATTCGATCGATGGCCGGGTAAACGTGGCCATTCGCGAGCGGCAGCCCGGGTCGTCCATCAAGCCGATCACGTATGTGACCGCTTTCGAGCAGGGGATTACGCCGGCCAAAGTCATCTGGGACGTGGAAACGGAGATTCCCCTGGATGAAGAAGGCAACGACATCTATCGGCCGCAGAACTACGATGGGGAATTCCACGGGCCTGTACGTCTGCGTGATGCCCTGGCCAACTCGTTCAACATCCCGGCCATCAAACTGCTGGACGAAGTGGGAATCGCCAATACGCTGGACACCGCCCATCGGATGGGGATCCGAGGGCTGCAAAAGCCACCGGAATACTATGGCCTGTCCCTGACGCTGGGCGGCGGTGAAGTGACCCTGCTGGACCTGACGACAGCCTATGCCACCTTGTCCAACCAGGGAGGGTACGTGCCGCCCCAGGCCATCCTGTGGGTGGCCGACAGCAGCGGCAAGGTGATCTACCAATACGAACCGCCAAAACCCAAACAGGTACTCGATCCGCGAGCTGTGTACCTGGTCACAGATATTCTGTCAGACAACGAGGCACGCACACCGGAGTTTGGGCCAAACAGCGCCCTCAAAGTCAGCCAGCCGGCAGCAGCCAAGACAGGGACAACCAACGACTTCCGAGATAACTGGACCCTGGGTTACACACCATACCTCACGGTGGGCGTATGGGCTGGCAACAGCGATAACAGCCCCATGGTTCACAGCTCCGGCCTGACCGGAGCCGGCCCCTTGTGGCACGATTTCATGGAGGGGGTTTTCAAATCACCCGATCTGTTGTCCGAATTGCGGGAGATTGTCGGCCCGCTGCCGCAAACATTTGAACGGCCAGAGGGTATCGTGGAGGCCGAGATCTGCAAGCTCAGCAGTTTGCAAGAGCCGACAGCCGAATGTCCGGAGAAGCGGCGCGAGATCTTCATCAAGCCGGACAAAGAAGAAAATAGCGCTGAATCGCAAGGCTCAGGTGAGGGAGAAAAGCAGCAGAATCCTTGGGATGAGGAAGGCGTGGTCTACCAGCGCGCCCCCTCAACCCGGCTGCCGGTGGAGCAGGTGAAGGCCCTTGTGGACGAGATTGTCACGAAGGAGAAAGAGGAACGTGACAAGCGTCGCGAGGAACTGGGGACCTCTGAAGAAGATGCGGCGAAAGAGGAAGAGGAACTCGTTCAGGACACAACGGAGCCGGAGAAACCGGCCATCTGCCCTCTGCCTCCGGGCAGCGCCGGCCCGGAAACCCTGTTCCTGCTCCCACCCAAGGACGAGAAGGAGCAAGCCAAAGTCCGCGAATGGGCACTGCGGCACGGCTGGCCGGTCCTGATCGAGAACTTGTGCGTTGGCGAGGGGGTGGCTTTGCCCGGAGGCGAGATCATCAACGCCACCTGGCGCATCAAATCACCCTCGTCGGGGGATGTAATCACAACAACGGTCCCCATCATGGGCACCGCCAACTTCAGCCATGACCAGATTCTCTTCTACAAGGTGGACTGGGGACGTGGCGAAGAGCCGAGCGAGTGGATCACCATGGGGCAGACCCATAAGCAGCCGGTGATCGACAATCAGTTAGAAGTGTGGCACGCCGAAGGGTTGCCGCCCGGAGAGTACAGCCTGCGCCTGGTGCTGGTGAAAACGGACGGCAACGAGCTGCCGGCATACAAGGTAACGGTCACAGTTGAGCGGCCGTAATGGAACATACAAAGAGAGGGGTGCAACTGATGGAACAGAATCATGAGGGCATTCAATTCGCTCTGGGACTGACCCTGGGGGTCATTGCCGGCGTCGTGGCAACGATTCTGCTAACGCCGCAGGCCGGCCGGCGCACGCGCCAGGAGTTGAAAGCTTCAACCCTCGAGGGTAGCAACACGTTGACCCGGCGTCTGATGGACATCCTGGAGGACGAAGCCGAGCGGCTCGCTCGCCGCATCGGTGACGAGCTACTGGAGATGGGACGCTCGCTCGTTGAACGACAGCAGGCCCAACTGCGCGCCGGCCTGGACGGCAATAGCAGCCATGAGCACAGGCGTGCCTAGTTGAGGGCACGAGGGAGGACAACCCCGATGGTGGACGAATCGGAACGAGGTGGCAACTACTTCGCGTTGGGAGCCATTGTTGGTGCGGCTTTGGGCGTGGCGATGGCACTGCTTTTTGCTCCCCGGCCCGGGGAACAAACGCGCGCCGTCCTGAAGGAAAAGGGGATTGAGCTACGACAGCGCGCCCGCAAGGTAACGTCGGACGTGCCCGAGTCGGGCATTGAGTCTGTGAGAGAAGACAGCATCACCGCCGGAGAAACGCCCGAGGAATTCGAAACGGGGTAGCATCACGGGAGAGGTCGATGAAAGAAGATTCCGTGCGGCGTCTACTGAAACGTCTGGACTGGACAGGTGGCCTGACGCGTGATGACATCATGCGCCAACTTCACGACCTCGAAGACCCGGATATTGACCTGGAGGGCCTCTATTTCGGCCTGATCGGTGGGCGCGTATACTTTGGCACGGAAGAGATAATCGACTCCATCCCGCGCTCATTCTGGGAACCCTAGTCTGGGCGGAGGGGTCAGGGGAAACCAACAGCGATGATCAGGACACAAGACCCGGAGCTGGCTCTTGAGATTGCGGAAGCAATGGTGGCCGAGTTTGAAGACTATCTGTTCGATGACGACTTGTATCGGCAACTGATGGTGAAGACCTCAGCCGGCAATCGCACGCTGAAAATGTCCGCCGGCTCGCTGTTGGACACGCTGCACGAACTGGCCCATGCAACAGAGACAGGCCATCTCACACCCGAACAGGCAGATCGATTCACGGTCTTGAGTGATGCGGTGGAGCAGCTCTCTCACCGTTACGCTTCAATGTATCGCCAGAAGCTGGCACGCGAGCTAAAGAGTCAGATCGATTCGTGGCGTTGGTTCCTGCAAGACTGTCTCGATAACCGGTTGCGTTGCCAGGACGAGTACCCCTTCGATGTGCGTATTCGGAGCCGTATCGCGCTCCTGATGGATGCATTGGGTGACGATGCGCCGGCTGACCAGGTCTCGCGCCTCCAGAAACTGGATCGGGAGCTGCAAGAAGTCCTGGTCCCGGGCGAATTCATCCTCGACGGCAGTCTGCGTGAGCGCTACCCCAAGGATCGCTATTGGTGGCTCTACGGCCGCCCCGGCGGCTCTGCTTAGAGCCTGTCCAGAAATCAGTCCCCGACAGACCCTAAAGGTTTGAGGTAACTACTCAGCTACCCTCCCGCAGGTTGCAACGAGCAGCGGTTTTGCCCCTCAAACAGGAACTGAGAGCAGCGATGCTCGCCAGAGAAGGTCTAAACCTGCGGGAGGGTGAGTAGCTACGGTTTAGAAACCTTTAGGATCTAACCCCCTCATAACGCCACACCGTACTGCGACGTCCTGATAGGTTAGAGGGACACCCCATCCGGTTTCTCCTGTGCCTGCCCCCGGAGGGACCGTTTGCAACGCCGGCCCTGAACCGAAGAAGTACGCGACGTTGCGTTCAGTGATCTTCAAGGATGCTGAACGCAACGTTCACGCAATCTTGCGATGCGAACGGCTTCAGATGATATAATTGGGCCAACCCGGCATTTCACAGGAGGAGTGCGGTGCGCCAATTGCGTCTGTCACAATTCATCGATCTGGCACTGATTCTGCTTCTTACCATCGGCATTATCGGATACGCGACATCGGCCGATGTGCCGTCGGCTTTCGCGTTATCTCAACACCTGCCTTCACTGAGTCCGGACTCGCTTGACCCTGGACTCCTCCAGACGTCCAATCAACTCGTAGTGATCGCCTTCTCAGACACAACGGGAGCCGGCCCCTTCGAATGCCCTGGCTGCGACAAGATCTTCAGCAGCGCGGATCAGGAAGCGAACGCGCGCAACCCACTGCCGGCCATGGAGTTCATCATCCGTAACGCGCGGACAGGCGAGGAACTGGGTCGCCAACAGGCTGAACTGCAGCCCCAGGGGCGATATCGCGCGATCTTCCAGATACCGGAGGGCCTGCAGGACGATATCGTACTCAGCCTGGGGTCTACTCCCTTGGGTTTCCAATTGTGCCCGAACGCGTCGCCGTCCCGCACTGTGTCCCCCGAAGATTTCGCCCTGGGTGCGCATGAGGAAGTTTACCCATTTTGGACCAGTTGTCCGCTTGAGGCGCCGACGGCGACGTCCATCCCCCCCAGCCCAACTCCCATCCCTCCGACTCCCACGCCGGTGCCGCCCACGGCTACACCCGTGCCAACGGCTACACCGCTGCCGGAGAGAAACATCGTCGTCGAAGCCTTTGTGGATGTCACGGGGCCAGGAGGGCTGCAGTGCCCTGGCTGCGATCGAATATTCAGCTCATCCGATCAGGCGGCGAACGCAGTAGACCCTCTGCCCAACATCGATTTCATACTCCGCGAGGCTGACACTGGCCGGCTCCTGGCCCGACAAACGACGGCGATCGACACGCAAGGTCGGGCTCGCACCCAGTTCCGAGTTCCAGCCGGCTTTGATAAGACGCTGCGGGTGGAACTGGCGTCGATGCCGGATGGGTACCAGTTGTGCCCAAACGTCGGGCCGACGCGATCGATTGAGCCAGATGACTTCATCCTGGGCACCCATCTCGAGCAGTACCCCTTCTGGAAGGGATGCCAGGTTCCGGAGCCCACCCTCGAACCGAGTTCCACGCCAACCGCGCCACCCCAACCCAGCCCCAGCGCGACCCCGACGCAGTTAGTCAGCCCGACACCGACGCTGACGGTGAGTCCCACGCCAATGTCAACGGCCCTGCCCGAGGGAATGCTCGTCGGCGTGGTCACGGCCCGGGGGCTCAATGTTCGAGCCGGCCCAGGAATCGAGTACACCCGGCTGGGTGCTGTGGCTGGCGGCACGAAGCTCATCCTCAGCGGCCGGAATGAATCAGGAACCTGGGTGCGAGGCCGCGTAGAGGGGGAAGACCTGAAAGGCTGGCTCTCGGCGAAGTACATGAGGATCGACGGAGACGTGATGACGCTGCCGGTGTTAGAGCTTCGCCCGGCGGAATCGCAGGCGACGCCGACCACGGGGACGGTCAGCGAGTTGAAGGCCGCCGTCACAGCCCACGGGCTCAACGTGCGGGCCGGCCCAGGGATTGAGTATGCGCGTTTGGGTGCTGTCGCCGGCGGCACGGAGCTCATCCTCAGCGGCCGAAACGAACCCGGGACCTGGGTGCGTGGCCAGGCGCCGGAGGAAGGTCTGGAAGGGTGGCTGTCGGCAAAGTACATGAAGATCGACGGAGACGTCATGTCACTGCCGGTGGCGGAGAGTACGGCGGCACGCGAATTGCAGGCGACGCCAACCGAGCCGGCGGCAACCCCGACCCCCACGGCGATGATCATCCCCGAGGAATTGCCCCGTACGGGGACGCTTAACATGCCGATTTGGGGGCTGCTGGCCATGGCGTCCGCCATCCTTCTGGCCCTAAGCCACCTGTGGCGCTGGATTCGCAACGAAACAGTAAGCGTATCTCCCGATAATCAGTAGTTAACAAATTCGCATAAGGTACCAGTAAGCGGCTAAAACCGCGCCCAGGGGAAGAGGGCCGGTGTGCGACGCCACGCCGGCCCTCTTGTGCGTTACACTACCAGACTTGCCGATGATGCCGGCGAGGAGTATACTGAGAGGCCGAAGGATGGGGAGCTCGATGGCTGCTTCGGCACGCTGAAGCAGCATGGGGGCACGGATCAAAGAGGGATCACCCAGAAAGGAGTACACCCGATGACAGAGCAGCGTGTTGCCCTGGTCACCGGCAGCACCAAGGGAATCGGCGAAGGTATTGCTCGTCGCCTGGCACGTGAGGGATACGCTATCGCCTTGAACTATCGCAGCGACGCGGAGACAGCCGCAAACACCCTGGCACTGATCCAGGTATTGACGGAGGCGGCTGTGTTTCAAGCCGACGTCTCTGATCCTGTGGCCGCGAAGAGTTTGATCGAGGCGGTAGTAGATCGGTTTGGTCGGCTCGATGTGCTGGTGAACAATGCCGGCCCTTTCTTGTTGAAGCAGCCTTTTGAGACCTCGGTCGAAGAGTGGCGGGCCATGATTGATGAGAACCTGAGCAGCGCATTCTATTGCAGCAAGTTTGCCCTGCCTTTCCTGCGCCAGGTCACGGGCACCATCGTAAACATCGGCACACTTAATGCCGAAACAGGACGGGGGGCGCCCAACACGACGGCCTACACCGTAGCAAAGACCGGCCTGGTCGTGTTGACCAAATCCATGGCGCGGGCCGAAGGGCGCTACGGCGTGCGCATCAATATCGTCAATCCCGGTTTCATCGAGACTTACAGCACCACCGACGATGACCGGACGCAGATCGCCCCGATCGTGCCGTTGCGTCGCCTCGGCGAAACCAGGGATGTTGCTGAAGCTGTAGCATTTCTGGTTTCTGAACGTGCCGGTTACATCACGGGGGCAGTGTTGAACGTGACCGGCGGCTTGTGGGTATGATGACACCAGGGGGTTAGCGTGCAAACTCCAATATTTCATGACGTCGTAAAGGCGCAAGCGCAGATTCGACCCTACTTGAAACCGACGCCGCTCTATTACTATGCCGGCCTCACCTCATTGGTAGGTGCTGATGGCGTCTGGGTCAAACATGAGAACCACCAGCCCGTCGGCGCCTTCAAGATCCGGGGTGGCATCAACTTGATCTCTCAACTCACGGACGCGGAGCGGAAACGCGGTGTCATCGCGGCCTCGACGGGGAATCATGGGCAGTCCGTGGCCTATGCGTCGCGGCATTTCGGCGTGCCGGCCATCGTTGTGGTTCCGGAGGGTGCAAACCCGGGCAAGGTCGCTGCCATGCGAGGCATGGGCGCCGAGGTGCGGTTCTACGGCCGCGACTTCGACGAGGCCCGCGAAGAGGCGGAGCGATTGACGGAGGCTCAGGGCTATCGCTACATTCATTCAGCCAATGAGCCGTTGCTGATTGCAGGGGTGGGTACCGAGGCCCTCGAAATCTTGCAGGAGAACCCCGAAATCGATACGATCATCGTTGCCGTGGGGGGAGGGAGCGGCGCTTCGGGGTGTTGTCTGGCCGCCAAAGGCGTCCACCCCGACGTTCAGGTCATCGGCGTCCAGGCGGAAGCGGCGCCGGCAGCATACCGGTCGTGGCGCGAGGGCCGGCTGGTTGAAGATCGGATGGGCACCTTCGCTGAGGGGTTGGCTACCCGGGTCGGTTTCTCGATGACACAGGCAATCCTCCGCGAGATGCTGGATGACTTTGTGCTGGTATCGGAGGAGGAGCTGAAACGCGCGGTCGTCTTGATGCTGGAACATACGCACAACCTGGTTGAAGGGGCCGGCGCTGCTCCGCTGGCAGCCGCATTGAAGATCAAGGATCGACTCCGGGGACGTAAGGTGGCTCTCGTCGCAAGTGGCGGCAATCTGTCGCTGGAGCGGCTACGGGCAATCCTGGACGAAGCAAAATAGCAAAATCTGAAGAATTCGGGCGTAAGATGCCCCAGGCTTTACGCATCATAGGTACAAGGGCCAAGACGGGCCTAGCATGTGTTCTCCTCCTTGCGGGGAAAGACGGGGATTTTGGGCCGATCCCCGTCTTTCTCTTTTCTCCCAACGTTTGACCAACATCCCTAACCCTTCCGCGTTGGACTTTGGACTTAGGACCCATTCATGCTATAATAGCCGCCGCTATCATGCCTACAGGAAGGGTTTTATCGCATGCCTCAGATAAACATCGATTTTGTAGCGATTCTTGACCGGCTCAGTCAGCTTCTGGAAGTGGCCGCTCTGTGCTTCGGGGCTTTCATGGCTGCTTTTTGGATCAGTCTGGTAGTTTGGACGTTCCGGGACATCCGGTCGAGGACGCATGATATATTCTTCCAACTGTTGTCAATCTTATTGGTGCTGGTTTTCAACGTTTTGGGACTGTTTCTCTATCTGATTCTGCGTCCCAGGGAGACGCTGGCGGAGCGCTACGAGCGGGCGCTGGCGGAAGAGGCGTTGCTCCAGGACATCGAAGAGCGACTTGTATGTCCATCTTGTGGGGTACGTGTTGAGTCAGATTATCTGCTCTGTCCGGCCTGTCAGACACAGCTCAAGCAGCATTGCGGGGCCTGTGGCCGGCTCAACGAGCTGGCGTGGGATGTCTGCCCGTATTGCGGCCACGTCCGCGTGTCATCCGAGACCCCGGAGACCGAACACGCAATCAAGACCGAGGAGGTCGCTGCGGAGACAGAACAGATCTTTGGCCCCCCGACCATTGAAGGCGAACCGGACGAGCCATCCGAGGTCACGGTGATGGCGGAGTCGGATCGGCCGGTGGCTGGCTAGTCCGGTGGTAAGGGTTTGTCCTAATATGCGTTGCGGTCACGAAAGGCCTGGACGACCGTCTTGAGCATGATCTTGAAGTCCAGCCATAGTGACCAGTTCTCCGTGTACCACAGGTCGTATTTGGTGCGTTCCTCGATGGACGTATCGCCCCGCAACCCGTTCACCTGGGCCCAGCCGGTGATGCCGGCCTTCTCCCGGTGGCGATTCATGTAGCGCGGAATCTGCTTCTGAAACTCCTCCACGAACACCGGCCGCTCCGGCCGCGGTCCTACCACGCTCATCTCCCCCAACAGCACGTTGATGAACTGCGGCAATTCGTCCAGGCTTGTCCTGCGAAGGAACGCGCCGATGCGCGTCTTGCGCGGGTCGTCTGCTGTTGCCCACACGGGACCAGTCTCCGCCTCGGCATCTGGCCGCATCGTTCGGAATTTGATCATGGGGAAGGGTTGGGCATCCAGGCCCATGCGCTCCTGAATGTAGAAGGCCGGCCCGGGCGAATCCAGCTTGATCAGCAGAGCGATGAGCAACAAAAGCGGCGACAGCAACACCAGGGTCACGCCGGCCACGACAACATCCACGGCGCGTTTCAGGCTGAGTCGCCAGCCACGCAGGGCAGAGTCGCGCACCGTCAGGAGCGGCAGTCCGTTCAGGTCGCCCAGGCGCACTTCCGAAGCCATAATCTGAAAAACGCTGGGGAAGACTTTAATCGTGACGTGACCGTCCTGACAACGATCGATGATCGTGAGCAGTTCGCTGGGGTCGGCCTCTGGCCGGGCGATAATCACTTCGGTGATGCCGTAGCGCTCGATGACATCGGCCAGTTCCTCGGTTTTGCCCAGGACCGGAACGCCCTGGACCCGATCAATCCCCGAAGCGCCGTCCACGAACCCGATAATCTCGTAACCCAGCCAGGGCGACGTCTGGGCGCGCCGCACCATCTGTTGTCCCACATCGCCGGCCCCCACAATGAGGACGCGTTCCTCACCAATCCCGCGCGATCTGAGCACGCCGGCAATCACGCCATAAAAGACGCGGCCCAGCATGACCAGGACAATGGTCAGGGCCCAGGCATAGACCACCATGCCCCGTGAGTAGTCCACGTCCAGGTCACTGTTCTTGAAAAAGAATGAGGTGATAGCGACGGTCGTGACCGTGGCGATAGACACGCCGGCGAACACACGCGACATCTCGTCAAAGTAAGAGAAGATTCGGGTACGGTGATACCGCTTGTAGAAAAAGAACACGGTCAACGTGACGACCGTCTGCACCACCAGCATTCTGAGATAATCGCTGAGAGGTGCCATCTCCACAATGGGCCGCAACGGGAACGCGATCCACAGCCGATAGGCAGCGAGGAAGGCGAGAACGATCATAGCGATGTCGAGGAACACCTGCAATCCCACAAACAGAGCACGTTGGGTCTTGCTCATGGTGCTACCTCCGCCGGCGCGCCCGGCGCCCCCCACATCTCGCGCATCAGACGGCGGCCACCCTTCAGCGCGATGCCGGCCATGATCGGCCAATGCAGCCAAAACGGTGTGTCTGCCGCGTAGTGTTTCTCGTAGAACAGGTACATGGCGCGATAGAACTCGAAGTTCGCGCGCTGGTCCCCCGCGCTGGCGGCCCGTTTGTAGTGAAGCACCGTCACGTTGGGGTTGTAGTAGATTTTCCAGCCAGCCTGCCTGATCCGCAACGCCCAGTCCAGGTCTTCGCCGTACATGAAGAATCGCTCGTCCAGCAGGCCGGCGTCCTGAATGGCTTCACGACGCACCATCATGAAGGCCCCGACAACGGAGTCAACCTCGGCTTCCTGGTCGGGGTCCAGGTATGTCAGATTGTAGCGCCCGAAGCGCCGGCTACGCGGGAACAGCCGGCTCAGTCCGACCATGCGGTAGAAAGAGACTTCAGGGGTGGGGAAAGAGCGCCGGCAGGCCAGGTCCAGGCTACCATCGGCGCGAACCAGCCTGGGGCCAGCGGCACCGATCTCGGGCCGGCCATCCAGATACGCGACCATCTCGCGCAGGGCTGTGGGTGGGAGAACGGTGTCCGGGTTGAGGAGCAAGGCATAGCGCGGCAGGCCAGAATGGGGCGCGCCGGCCGGCAACAGGTTGGCCATCTCTCGCGCCGAGCGAGGGGCCTCGTCACCGGTCGGGGGGAAGCCGGCGGCGCGCAGGCCCAGGTTATTGGCATACGCGAAGCCACCGTTGACCGGGCTCGCGATCACCCTCACATCGGGGAACTCCTGGCGAACCATGGCCGCGCTGCCATCGCCGGATGCGTTGTCAACGACCCACGTCTCGCAAGCGAGGTCGCCCTGACTGCCGGCGATGGAAGCCAGACAATCACGCAACTTGTCGCGTGTGTTGTAATTTGCGATGATAATCGCCAGATCGAGCATCTTGAATAGCACCGCGAGGCCACCTGGAATTCGTGAGACGAGCTAATAGAGTATACTATGCACCTCAGCTCCGGTCAAGGATTTGCGACAGTCCGAACGGCGGACGACCCCGCCGGCTGCGAAGTTCCGAGCAGTGCTGCCGGCGCCACCAGCGCCCCACCGGATAACCAAGCATCTTCGCAAAATCGCCCGTCACGCGGATGATGGGAACCCAGGCCAGTGCCTGCAAACGCCGGCCCCACGACCAGCCCCGCGTCAGCCGCCACAACCGCTGGACCGGGGGCCGGAGCATCAAGCTGGCTCCCACCACCAGAGCCAGCCACGCCAGCCCACGCTCAGCCTGGCGATTGAAATCGCGGCAACCCTTCGACAAGCTCAGGACGTCGCCCTTGCGAAGCCGGCCTGCGCCGGCTGGAGATCGGTCGCCGAAAGGCAATCCTTCGGCTAAGCTCAGGACATGCTTCGCAGATGCGGCGTCCTGAGGCCCCTCCCGAGCTTGTTGAGGGGGTTGCCGAAGATTTGGTGCAGTTTCAACTGCCGAAACGCAGGCAGGCTGAGTAGTAGCAATCCGAAATCCGAAATCCGAAATCCGAAATCCGAAATCCGAAATCTGCAACCCCCCTCTGGGCAGGCCACGAACCGCCATATACAGCAGGGCCGGCACTGCGATGAGGTACGTCCCATACCGAATGACATGCCGCATCGGCCAGAGATCGGCTTTGCCGTCCCCCCGGGCGTAGCGGTAGTATTGCCAGAAGAACTCGCGCAGGGACCGGCGGGGGCGGAAGTGGGCAATGGCATCCGGAGCGAAGGCGATGCGATAGCCATCTTCCCGCAGCCACAGATCGAACAGCAAATCCTCGCAGAAGTCGAGCCATTCGGGGTAGCCGCCCAGGTCCTGCCAGACGGACCTGCGGAAGGCGATGGAGCGACTCGATGGGAGGAAGCGGTTCGGGTTCACGTCGTCAATAACCGGGAGGGTGGTGGCCCCCAGAGCAGTCTCGAAGACGGTCTGGGAATCGGCGACAAAGAAGCCGGCCACCACATCGGGCGGCGGGTCTTGCTCGAAGGGAGCCATCAGGTTTTCCAACCAGTCAGGTGACAGTTGGGTGCCGGCATCGGTGCCGGCAATGATCTCCGTCTCTGCGGCGCTGATGGCAATGTTCCGCCCCCGAGAGATGTTGGCGCCGGGCGCTTCGATCACCCGCAGCGGCAGCCTGCCGGCGGACTCCCACTCGCACAGGACATCTACCGTGCCGTCGGTGGACCCACCATCGACGATGATCACCGCATCGGGCCGGCGGGTCTGATGCGCCAGGGACTCCAGCAATCCCGAAATCGACCCGGCTTCATTCAGAACCGTCGCGATGACGGTCGTTTTCTTCCTCATGACCTGCGAGATTCACACCGGTCGCCGAAAGTCTCGCGAAAGCACGGCGTCGGTCGGGAGACCTCGCCGAACGAGATGGATGGGCGCCGGTCAGTCGTCGGCGGTTGCTTGCGGGGCAAGGAGCTCTGTGATGGCTGACACGAGGTCGGCTTCGGCGGCGCGGCGAGCCTGGTGGATGGCCTGTTTCACGGCCTTGGCGCGGGAACGCCCGTGGCCGATGACGACGTGGCCCTGGACGCCCAGCAGGGGCACCGCCCCGATTTCGGCGTAGTCGGACCGCCGGCGCAGATCCGCGATGGCCGGCGCGAAACGGTCGCGGCGAATGTCAGCCGGCAATCCCGTCCCCACCTCCGCTTCCACCAGGTCCAGCATGAGATTGGAAAGGCCCTCGGTGCACTTCAGGACCACATTGCCCATCAGGCCATCGCACACGACCACGTTGACGTGCCCACGGACCACGTCCAGACCTTCGATGTTGCCGACGAAATTCAGGCCGCTTTCCGCCAGCATGGGGAAGGCCGCCTGGGTCAGACTGTCGCCCTTGCTATCTTCCACGCCATTGGTTAGCAATGCTACGGTGGGATTGGCGATGCCCTCGACCCGCTCCACGTACAGGCTGCCCATCAGCCCGAAATGCAGCAGATTGATGGGCTTGCAGTTCACATTGGCACCGACATCCCAGATGAAGGTTCGCGGCTGAAGTTGGAGAACGGGCACGCCCACCGCTGGCCGGCTGACGCCCGGTATGCGGCCCAGAATGAGTACAGCCGCGACCAGGCCGGCACCGGTATGGCCGACGGTAGCCAGCGCATCCACCTCACCCCGCTTCACCATCTCCGTGGCCACCACGATGGAGGCCCCCGGCTTCCCTCGCACTGCGGCTGCCGGCGCTTCTTCCATCCTGATCACATCGGTGGCTTCTGCGATCTCCAGCGCCAGCCCCCGCGTGTCATGGCGGGCCAGTTCGTCCGCCACTATGCCCGGCTGACCGACGAGGACGAGGGTGGTGTCTGGCAGTTCTTGTGCGGCCTGGACCGCGCCGGCCACGGTCTCGCGTGGGGCGAAGTCGCCCCCCATCACATCGACTGCAATTCTCATCAGTTACTCGTACATGGTTGGGTAGTATGCGAACCCGATGGAGCCAGGGCCGGTGTGCGTGCCGGTGGCCGGTCCGATCTCGATGATATAGCCGCTCTCCACGTTGAATCGGGACTCGATTTCCTCCAACAGACCTCGGGCGTCAGACGCACGCCGTGCGTGGTTCACGCACACACTGACCGGCCCATCGCCCACCTCTTCCTCCATGATGGCCAGCATCCGATTGACCGCCTGCCGGCGGGTCCGGCGCTTCTCGATGGGGATGATGCGCCCGCCGCTGATCTGTAAGATGGGAACGAAGCCTTCCAGGGACCCCAGCAACTGTTCTGTGGCTGTCAGCCGGCCACCGGCGGCGAAGTACTTCAGTGTCTCGACGGTCAGCAGGGTCTTGGTGTACGGAATCAGCCGCTCCACCATGGCGACGATGTAGTCATCGCTGTGGCCTTCCTGGGCCGCTTTGGCGGCAGCAATGGCCAGCAGGGCCTCGCCGGCGATGGCCTGTTGGGTATCCACGATGTGGATTGTTGCCTCTGGAAAGAACTCCTGCTTCGCCGTCCGCGCCGATGTGATCGTCACGCTGATGGGCTGAGAGATCATCACCGCGACGACCGTCGGTGCTATGCTGAGTGCTCTCTCAAAAGCTTCACGCATATCGCTGACATTAGCCCCCGAGGTTGTTGGCAGTTCACCTTTTTCGGCTGCTTGCTCGAGGATCGGGTAGTATTGATCGACGGTGATATCGATCTGATCGCGATAATCCTTCCCGTCAATGACCGCGTGTACCGGCGCAACGATCAGCTCAAGTTCCTTGGCCAGGTCGGGGGGAATATCGCCGGCACTGTCGGTGACGATTGCAACCTCTGGCATGGGTACTCCTCCTTCGGGGATTGTGTGTCTCGACTTTGGCCATTTTGCAGAGACTCCTATATGTTGTTGAGGAGTGAGGTACGCCCACCTGCCGCATCTGGTAGGCCCCTTCGCCTCTGGGGATGCTAACTCCTCGAAATGGCCAAGATCGAGGTGTTTGTAAGTTGACCGCATAGAGTATAACACAAAGCTGGCGAAAAGGCTATGCGGGAGCATCTTTGATCTTTGCCGGCTCTTACAGTATAATCCCTCTAGCCTGGAAGGAGTTAGCTTGCTATGATTGCCATGCTGCGGGGCGTGTTGGAGCTTCGCGAAGAGGATGCCATTATCGTCGATGTGAACGGCGTGGGGTACTACGTCAACGTGCCGGCCTCCGTCATGAATACTTTGGGGCGCGAGGGGTCCGACGTCTCCCTGTACACGCATCTGCACGTGCGCGAGAACGAATTATCCCTCTACGGTTTCAGTACCCTCGACCAGCGTGCGCTATTCCAGCAACTCCTGACCGTCTCCGGCATCGGCCCGCGAGTCGCCATGGCGCTGCTCTCGGCTTTCAGCCCAGAACAGTTGCGCCTGGCTATCGCCGAAGGAAATGTGAGCCTGCTGACCCAGGTGCCGGGCGTGGGCAAGCGGACCGCCGAGCGCATGATCCTGGACCTGAAAGGCAAGATCGACTTAGGTGAGCTGGTGCCGGCCGGCGAACCTAGCCTGGCCGACGCCGAAGTGATCGCTGCCCTGGAGAGCCTGGGTTACAGCCACTCTGAAGCGCAGGACGCGGTGCGTCACATCTCCGGCGCGGGCCGCTCTCTGGAGGAGAGGATCACGGAGGCTCTGCGATACTTTGCCGGCTAACGCGCGTTACGCAACGTATAACTCATGGACAATGACAACGACACCGTCACATTAGAAGAATGGGTCAACGCGGCCTGCGGGGCTGTCGTCGATGCAATGCGCATTGGCTCGGAGGAGCGCAAGGCGGCCGTGGCCGGCCAGATTGCCGATGTTGAAAAGCAACTGCCGGGGGAACTCAGCGAACTGACATCATTTCTTGGTACGTTGCGGGCGCTGTTAGCTGGCGAACCGCCGGCAGTGGCCGGCTCGCAACTCAACGACTGGTATACCGAGGTGTTTCACCGCGTTGTCGAAGCCATAGACGAGCCGGCGCCCGCATACCTGGAGCACCCGCATCATGAGCATGACCATCCTCATGAGGAGTCTACAGGCCAGCGCATGAGCCTCGGCGAGGCACTGGAGCAGATGGTGCATGACACCATCCAGATGATGCGCGACGGTAGCCGTGAGGATCGGGCCCAGATGGCGCAGGGATTTGAGGTTCTCCGGTTCCAGGCGGTGCAGGCAATGGAGTGGCCGGCCTTTGCCGAATTCTTGCAGGCGCTCCAGAACTTGCTGCGTGGCCACGACGTGAGCAACACAGACTTCGAGCCACCATTCGACCGCGCCTGGGCGGTCATCAGTGAACAGTTATCAGTTATCAGTGAACAGTGAACAGTATCCAGGGGCGATCTACTACTCTAAAAATGCACTGGGGTAAAAGTGACACGCAGCCCGTGAACGGGTTCCCGGCAATGTCATTCCGAACGGAGCGCCGGCGGAGTGAGGAATCCCTGAGACCGTACCCGG
>CAZHMV010000005.1:10903-83606 GCA_964532665.1 uncultured Anaerolineales bacterium | reverse complement strand
TACCAACTCAGATCACTGATATGCTTTTAAAGGTGCATTGACTCAATGAATTCCCCAATTCGTTGTAGTGCCGTAGCGAGGGGAGGATCGATCATGGCCAAACTTGTACACCCTGAACTCAGCTACCAGGTGCGCGGTGTTCTGCTCCACGTGTACAACGCGCTTGGCCCAATGCTCAAGGAAGACTACTATCGAGATGCCATCATCCTGGGGCTACGGAAGCGCGGGATTACCTGCACACCGGAGGAAAAATTCGAAGTGTATTATGAGGGCGAGCGCGCCGGCCTGTACTACGTGGACGTGTGGGTTGAGCATGGCAAGATGCTGCTGGAGCTCAAGGTCGCGCACGCCATTCAACCCGTTCACAAGGCCCAGGCCATCTCGTACCTGAAAGTCACCGACGCCGACCTGGCGATTGTTGCCAACTATGGCGGTCCTTCTCTGGAAGACAAGCGGCTGCCCAACTTTCTACATGACAGGCAGCCAGAGTTTGCCTGGCAGCCGCGGTCTGTCTCCGATGGACTGCTCTACCCTGACTTGGTAAACACCATCCAGCGTGCCTGTCACCGTGTGCATTTCACCCTGGGAGCAGGATTCCTCCACCAGGTCTACCGACGAGCGACAATGATCGAGTTGCGTCGCAGCGGATTGAACTACAAGTACATCAAAGAGTTGCCGGTGAAATACGAAGGCGAAGTCTTGGGCTATTACGAAGTCCGTCTTATCCTGGTAGAAGGCAAGGTGCTGCTGGCCACTTTCGCACTGCGCAACACCGACGAGGCCATGGCCCAACAACTCAAGGCTCACTTGCGTCGCCTGGGTCTCAAACTTGGACTCCTGGTGAACTTCTACGACACCAGGCTGGCGATTACACCTGTGCGCGCCGAATAATTCGTTCTATTCACAATTCGTTGTAGTGTTGCCGTAAAGAGCACCAACCCATGTCATCCCAATCTGCCACCATCGTCCAACGCCTGTGGAACTACTGCAACGTCCTGCGGGACGACGGCGTGTCCTACGGCGACTACGTCGAACAGCTCACCTACCTGCTGTTCCTCAAGATGGACGACGAGCAGGTGCGGGAGTTGAGCAAGCCGAGTGCCATTCCCCAGGGCCTAGGCTGGCAAAGCCTGCGCGAGCGGGATGGCGACGAACTCGAACGCCACTATCGCCACATCCTCACCGAACTTGGCAAAGGCTCCGGCCTGATCCCGGTCATCTTCCGCAAAGCCCAGAACAGGATCCAGGACCCGGCCAAGCTGCGCCGGCTGATCGACATGATCGACAGCGAAATCTGGATCGGGCTGGACATGGACGTGAAGGGCGACATCTACGAGGGCCTGCTGGAGAAGAACGCCCAGGACATCAAATCGGGCGCCGGCCAGTACTTCACCCCGCGCCCCCTCATCCAGGCCATGGTAGACGTCATGCGCCCCCAACCCGGCCAGACCATCTGCGATCCGGCCTGCGGGACCGGCGGATTTCTGCTGGCGGCCTACGATCACATCGTCAGAAACCATGCGCCACTGGACCGCGATCAGTGGGACCACCTGCGGCACGAGGCGCTGCGCGGTTGGGAGATCGTGGACAACACCGCGCGGCTGTGCGTGATGAACCTGTACCTGCACGGCATCGGAGCCAACGGCGCGGACAGCCCCATCCATGTGGACGACAGCCTGGCCTCCGACCCCGGCGACCGCTTCGACATGGTGCTCACCAATCCGCCCTTCGGCAAGAAGAGCAGCGTGACCTACGTCACCGAGGCCGGCGAGCTCAAGCGGGAATCCCAGACCATCGTCCGCGACGACTTCTGGACCTCCACCAGCAACAAGCAGCTCAACTTCGTCCAGCACGTCAAGACGGTGCTGAAAATCCACGGCCGGGCGGCGGTGGTCGTGCCGGACAACGTGCTGTTTGAGGGTGGAGCGGGGGAGACGGTGCGCCGCAAGCTGCTGCACGAGTGCGACGTACACACCTTGCTGCGCCTGCCGACCGGCGTCTTCTACGCCCAGGGCGTCAAGGCCAACGTGCTGTTCTTTGACCGCAAGCCGGCCAGCGCCACCCCGTGGACCCAGAAGCTGTGGATCTACGATCTGCGCACCAACCAGCACTTCACCCTCAAGCAGAACCCCCTCACCCACGCCGACCTGGACGAATTCGTAGCGTGCTTCCATCCCGAGAACCGCCACGCCCGCACCCCCACCTGGTCGGAAGACAACCCGGACGGCCGCTGGCGAGCCTTCACCTACGACGAACTCCTGGCCCGCGACAAAGTGAACCTGGACATCTTCTGGCTGCGGGACGAATCCCTGGAGGAAGCCACCCACCTGCCCGACCCCGACGTGTTGGCGGCTGAGATCGTGGAAGACCTGCAGGCAGCGCTGGAGCAGTTCAGGGAGATCGCGGAGGATCTGGAAGTATAAGAGAACGCGGATCGCTCGGATGAGCGGATCATCGATCCGTCTAACCGAGCGATCCGCGTTCTTCCCCACATCGCTTTTTCGAGCCCGGTCAGCCACCGGCCGGCATCAGCCAGATGCGCTCACCCGGCAGATGCAGGGTGATCACCTCGCCGGGCCGGCAGGCAACGTACGGTGGCGCGCTGATCTCCAGCCGGATCTCGCCGACCTCGGCCACACAGCGCGCCGACTCACCCAGATAGGTCCAGTCCGTCACCCGGGCCGAGAGGGTGTTTGCCCCATTCGGCCCAAATTGAATCGCCTCGGGCCGAATTGTCGCCAGGACCGGACCATCCGGCAGCGGGCTCTGCCCGACCGCGAGGGGGCCCCACACCGTCTCGATTGTGTCGCCGCGTTTGCGCGCGGGAAACACGTTCACGCCGCCGAAAAACCGTGCCACGCGGACATCAGCGGGGCGCTCGTAGAAATCACGCGGCGCACCAACCTGGACAATAGCGCCATCCAGCAGCAGTGCAATGCGATCTGCAACCGCCACAGCTTCGGACTGGTCGTGGGTAACAAAGATCGTTGTGATTCCCACCCGCTGCTGCAAGTCGATAATCTCTGCCCGCAGTTCTTCGCGCAATTCAGCGTCCAGATTGCTCAGCGGCTCATCCAGCAACAGCAGGCGCGGCCGGACCACCAGAGCACGCGCGAGCGCCACACGCTGCCGCTGGCCCCCGGAAAGCTCATCCGGCCAGCGATGCCCGAAGCCGGCCAGTTGCACCATCGCCAGAGCCTCTGCCACGCGCCGGCGGGTTTCTTCGCGCCCCACCCGACGCATCTTCAGGCCGAACGCCACGTTGTCCGCCACGGACATGAAGGGAAACAGCAGGTGCTGCTGAAACACCATCACCGCACCCCGCTTTTCGGGCGGCAGATGCAGCACCGACTGCCCGTCGAAGGCGATGTCGCCCGACGGTGGTTCGAGCAGGCCGGCAATCAGCCGCAGGGTCGTCGTCTTCCCGCAGCCGGACGGCCCGAGAAGCGCCAGAAGTTCCCCCGACGCCACGGACAGCGACAGACCGCGCAGTACGCGGACGATCCCGCTTTGTGAAGCGAAATCTTTGGTGACGCGGTCGAGTGCGAGCGATGTCATGTTACCTCCCAAAATCCGGTTCGGGACACGAATGAATTCTCTGTTGGGCGAAGGTCTCCCGACCGAGCCCACGCCGGCAGCGGTCAGGAGACCTGGCCGAACAAGGAGTGGCATCTACGGCGGCCAGATTTCCATCTGTCCCCCCAGCGGCATGGGCACCGCTGCCTCGGGACCCAGCCACTTGTCGTAAATCTGCTGGAACGTTCCATCTTTCCAGATTTCTTGCAGGGCATAGTTGATCGCATCGCGCCACTTTGAATCGTCCACCGGCATCCCGATGCCGTACTGCACGTGGTTGAACCCCTCGGGCAGGAGGATCAGCGAGTCATCGCCGGCTGCCAGGGCCCGCAGCGTGATCCCATCTTCGGCGTAGCCCTCCACCGCCCCGTCACGCAGCGCTTGCATCGCAGCGATCTTGTCCGTGAACTCGACGATCTCGGGTTCCGGGCCGCCGTGCTCGGCCAGGTACTTCTTCCACGCGGGAATAGCCGAGCTGCCGGCGTTCATGGCCACCTTCTTACCAAACATGTCGTCGAGGGCAGTATACTCACCTTTGCGCACCAGGAACGACTGGTTATCCCAGAAATAGGTGATGCTGAAATCGGCAGCGTCATCGCGACTGCGCGTGTGGTTCATGCTGGCCACGGCCATATCGATCTTGCCCTCCTGCATGAAGCTGATGCGCGTGGTCTCGTCCACCTTCACCGGCTCGATCCCCACGCCCAGCCGGCGCACCAGTTCGTTGGCCAGATCCACGTCGAACCCGACCCAGTTCCCGCCTTCGTCGATGTAGCTCAGCGGCGGGTTGTCGAACCGAATGCCGACCCGCGCCACGCCAGTCGCCTTCACTTTGTCCAGCGTAGACTGCGCCGGCGGCGGGGCCGGCAGCGACTGGCAAGCCGCCACAACCATCATCAACCCAACTACCCACCACACCTTCCACGAATTCAATATGGCTCTCCTCATTTCAATGCTCCAACCTCGAATCTCTACCCTGAATCAGGAGTTGATCTACCGGGCGGCTGCCGCATTCCCATCCGGCTGCGACGCGCGAGACAGAACAACAACCAGATACCATACTCTCCAGGAATTCACAGTAACGCCCCTTACTTGAAGCTTTCTATCCTCAACTTCCACTTCAAGATAGCCCCTCAAGCAACGTCTTTGCCTGTCTCAGATCTTGCGTACCAAACCCTTCAGTGAACCAGCCATAGATCTCCGCCAGTAGTTGCCGGCCTTCGTCGCCCCGGCCCTGCTTCTGCCACAACTGGCACAGGCTCACCGTCGCACGTAGCTCAAAGGACTTCGCCTGTTGCCGGCGGGCCACCTGGATAGCCTTGTGGAAGCTAGTTTCAGCCTCGGCATCATCGCCCTGCGCCAACAGCAACTCGCCCCTCAGTCGATGTAGCTCGGCCTCATACCAGCGTTCACCAGTCTTGTTCACCACGTCCAGCGCCTCAGCCAGCACGGGAAGCCCCTGCTCGGCTTGCCCTGCTCTTACATACGCGTCGGCAAGCAGGGCAAGATAGTACGCTCGCGCTAGCTCCGACCCGGTAGCTCGCCAGGCATCCAGGCCCCGATGTATCAGTGCGATAGCTTCTTCTATCTGCTCTTGCCCTTCCTCCGGAGAGACCTCTGCGAGCTGCGCGGCCAGCGCCCAGCCTCGCATGATCATCCCATGCGCCTCCCATTGAGCAAACCCATGCTCGATTGAAAGTGCGATGGCAGCCTCGGCCTGATCTCGGGCCGACTGTTCTTCCCGGCGAAGGTGATGGACGACTGCAGCCAGGCTACACGCAAAAGCATGGCTGTACGGATGGGCAAGCTCGCGAGCCAGGGCGAGTGCCTCACCGATCGTCTTCAGGGCCTGGTCCGGATCTCCAAGTGGCACCAGGGCTTGGGCCAGATAGGATAGGCAAGTTACTCCCGGGTCACATCCGTAGTAGACATATGTCAGGTAATGATGCTGTTGGGGGTCGTAAAGATCAATAGCCTGTTCCATGTGACTTTGTGCTGGGGGTAGTTTTCCCAGAAACAGCAACGTGGCTCCCAGTGTCAAGTGGGTCTCCAAGAAGGTAATGGGACTTTGAACACTCTCGGCGTAGTGCAAGATCTGTTCGCCTAGCTCATACGCCGTGCGCAATTCTCCTCGGACGAGATAGAATACCCACAGTCTCGCGAGCACCGAGGGGAGTTCGGGTGCTTCCCCCGCCTGCTGGAACAACTCACGCGCCCGAGCATGGGCATGTTTCACGTCCGGTGCTCCGAAACCCTGGGTGGCCATCAGTGCCGTACCGAGTGTCATCTGCAGATCCAACTCAATGTGTGTCCGCCTTGGGGTATCCGGAAGATGCTCGATCAACTCCAGTCCCCGGGTGAGGTGAGTCATCGCCTCCTCATGTGCAGACAGCCGCTGGGCCCTGTTCCCCGCCCGCAACAGATAGTCAACCGCTTTCTCCGTTCTCCCCGCCTCTGTGAAATGCCGCGCCAGTTGCACGGCGATGTCCTCTGTCTGGTCTCCGTACAACGCCTCCAGCGTGTTACCCACACCGTCGTGCCAATGTGCCCGCTTCACCTTGTCCAGGTGGTCATATAGATACTTCTGGAACAGAACGTGCCGAAACTGGTAACGCGACACTCTTTGGTCGTCCAACCACCGGAGGTCTCGACTCCTGACCAGACGATGCTGTTTGCCCAACTCGGTACTCAACTGCTGAACCATCGCCGGCCCATCCATCCCGCGTATCCTGGCCACCACTTCGGCCGTGAAACTCTCACCTTCCACGCTGGCCACCTTCAGCGTCTCTTGCAGCGTCGCCGGCAGTCGGCCAATCCGCTCCTCGATCACCCCCTCCACCCGCGCCGGCAGGGTCTCCCAGTCCACGTTCGGCCCCTCAACCCATCGGCCCGCCTCATCCTGGACCAGATCGCCTCGCTCCTCCATGCCGCGCAGCATCTCGACCGTGAACAGCGCGTTGCCTCTCGTAAGGTGATACAGGGCTGCCCTAAACTCAGTGTCCAACCGATTCGCCTCGGTATCCAGCAATAGCTCGACAAACTGCCTGCCCCTGGTCTGATCCAGGTCCACCTGGTTAGTCCCAAAGCGGCGCCGGAACTCGTTGACCACCGGCTCCAAAGGATGCCGTTGATCACCCACCCCAGGGGCCAGGTCAGCCGGCCGGTAGATGCCCACGATCAGGATCCGGCTGCCTTCGAGCCGCCGGCCCAGGTGGAACAGCAGGCTGATGGAGCCGGCATCGGCCCATTGCAGGTCATCCAGCATCAGCAGCAGGGGTCCCTGCAGCGCCAGCGCCTGCAGCACCCTGGTATATTGCTCAAAGAGGTCGCTCTGCTCCAAGCCGGCTCCCGCTTGAGCAGACGCTTTTCGGGTTACAAGCTCCTTCAGTTGGACCAGCCAGAGGGGATCATCTGGAGCAGTGGCTGTGGCTCGCGTGATCAGGACCTGGCCAGGTACGAGGACATCGATCAGGTCTGGGCCGGCGTTTACCAACGACTGGATCGTGTGAGGGATCAGAGACCATAAGCGGCGAGCGTGATTCCGCCCGATGGCCTTGGCGGTCAACCGGGCCTCGACGTCGCCGGTGAGCAATCCCAGGATCTCACGAAAAGGCAGGTACGGATCGCCGATCCCGGTATGAGCGTTGCAGTCCCCGCCGGCGACGATCAGGTCAGCGCGCGCTTGTTGGACACGTCGGGCGAATTCCTGCACCAAAGCGGTCTTGCCGCTGCCGGCTTCACCAACGACAAAGACAACCTGACCCTGGCCGGCGAGGGCCGAGCCGAGAAACGCGTTCAGTTGCTCCAGTTCGCGCTCGCGGGCGACGAAGACGTTGCTCTGAGCATCGGTCGGCTCTTCGACGGAGAAAAGTGGGGGTGTGGTTGGGCCGGCGGGCGCGCCCTCAGGCTGGAAGCCGGCCGCCATCAGCAAAGCATCGCGCTCTCCAGGCGTGAGACCCAGGGCGCTAGCACAGCGCAACACATCCTCACGATGTCGGGGCCGCTCGACCACCCCGTGCCGCCAGCGGTAGATGGTCTGCCGGCGTACCTGAACGCGCTTCGCCAGCTCGGCATTGCTGATCCTGATCCGGTTCATGTACTCTGTTAGAAGCTGTGCAAAGGGGTTCATGGCCGGCACCTGTTGCACTGAAATACACGCGAATGTGACGATCGGACCCTTGAGGTGTATGGGATTGTGGGGTATACTGAGAACGCGAAACCAACGTGCGTAAGTATACCTCATGTTGGCACTGGAGGACAAGCCCGCGAAAATGAGCCCGTCCCCGGACGCCACTCACAACTCAAACCTCATATCTCTCGTTGCTGTTTTTGCTGTGTGTGATAGGGTTACTCGGCCAGTTGCCGCAAAGGCACACACTCGAAATCAGCTATGTGCTGAATCATGACATACAAAGGAGGAGACGAATGTCAGAAGAAATCAAGGCCACTATCCGTCGGTTGGTTGAGGAGGCTTGGCACAAGGGCAACCTGGACGTACTGGACGAAGTGTACGATGCCAACTTTGTCTTTCACAGACCACCCTTTCCGGATATTGAGGGCATCGAGGCGTACAAACAATACGTCGCCGACTTCCGCAAGGGATTCCCCGACCTTCGATTCACCATCGACGAGATCATTGTCGAAGGGGGTACATCTGCTACACGATACACCACTCAAGGCACACATACAGGGCAGTCAGCGATCCTGCGCCTTCCGCCCACCGGCAAGCAGGTCACTGGACCACTTGTCACCGTAGCCCACTTTGTAGACGGCAAAGTCGTCGAGGAGTGGAGCTATGCTGATTTTCTGGGCTCTTTACAGCAACTCGGCGTGATCCCCCCGATGGGGTAGGCCGGCGGGTAGCTCGCGTGCGTGGCCACTGAATTGTTCTCATGAAGCAAGAGCGACGTAAACCAGATTGACGGTGTCGAACCAAAAGGGTCTGCTAACCGATGAAAGGAGTTCTCCCTGCAGACAAACCGGTCGATCTCACTCACAACCATTGTGAAGATCATTAGGGGGGACTATGCTGCCTTCCTTGCAAGAGTAGTGGCGGCCGACGGCTGCCCGATCACTGGAGGAGGAATCGATGTTAGAGCTCAGACTCTTCGGCACAGGTCGGGCTCGTTACTTCGACCGGCCCCTGGCCGGCTTTCCCAACCAGCGCCCCTGCCTCCTGCTGTGCTACTTGCTCCTGAATCGGCATTACACTCATAACCGTGAGCGGCTCGCGGCGCTTTTCTGGGGCGACTATCCAACCCAATGCTCGCGCAAGTACCTGCGCAATGCCCTCTGGCGACTGCGCCGGGCTCTGCAATCAGTCGGTGCCTTGCCCGGCGAGTACCTATCAGTCAGTGATGATACCGTGTCGTTCCTGGCCTCGAGCCGCTACTACCTGGACGTCGAAGTCTTCGAGACAACGATAGCGCGCTACCAGGACCTTTCGGGCCAGGAACTGGCGCCGGAGCAGGCTGCCTGTCTCGAAGAGGCAGTTGATCTCTATGTTGGCGATCTGCTGGAGGGTGTCTACGACGACTGGTGCCTGTACGACCGAGAGCGGCTGAGTCTTTTATACGTGAACACGCTCGGAAAACTGATGATCTTCCACGGGGTAAACGGCACCTACGAGCGGGGCCTCGCCTACGGCGAGCGCATCCTGGCCTGCGACAGCATGCACGAAAAGGTCCACCGGCAGATGATGTGGCTTTATTGGCTCGCTGGCGACCGGAATGCTGCCTTGGCGCAGTACAAGCGTTGTGTCCAAATTCTGGGTGAGGAGGACGTGCCCCCGATGGAGCAAACCCGGCTCCTCTACGAACAGATGGTGCGCGACCAGTTCGACTCCAGCCGTTGGCAAATTCATCACGATACCCCTTCACCTGTCACAGTCAGGGCACATGAACCCGTGCGACCGTTGGCCGAACACGCCCTCCTCAGACTTCAACGTCTCCAGGCAATGATTGAGGAGACCGGCTCCGAGTTGCGCCACATTGAGCGCTTGATCAGCCGGGCGCTGCTAGACTCGTGAAAGATAGCCGCGTGAAGCACTGCTAACCTTTGCCAATCGCCTGCTGGACCGGACTTGCCCCGGCCCAGCAGGCAATCGTCTTGACGTTTGTGCGATGTGAGTAGCCCGCTCTCCCCCTCCCCTGACCTTGTGCTCCCGTTCTCACTGCCCCCTTCACTCCTGCTCAAGCTCGACGGTCGGCTGTCGTTCTGAGACGGCAAACTTGGCTCCTGAAGACGCTGCCGAGACGCTGCGAAGACGGGGCAGTGCTACCATGCTGGCTAATTGTCAACATTTCCTGCCCAGAATCGGTATGCAATTGACCTTGCGGGATAACAAGGTGAAAGGTGATACACTCCTTCATAGTCCGGATCTGGCACGAGGCCTTGGACGGCGAGGGCAAGATCGTCGCCTGGCGAGGCTCCATAGACCACGTGAGCAGCGGGAAACGTCTCTACTTCCACAAGTTAGAGGAAGCCGATAAGTTCATTGAGGAACAGGCCGGACTAGACCCCAGCCGGCCCGGTCCCGGGTGGAAGTCGCTGCTGGCCTGGATTGTACGCAAGATTGCCAGAGATGATGAGAGCTTCCAACGTGCGCGTACGTACCGAGACTGACCTGAGCCTCTTGCATTTGCAGGCTGAGTTGGCACGCATCGATGTGCTGCTCCACCGCGAGGTCCAGCGTTGGCAGCAGGCCGGCCAGGACCCAGCCGACGCCTTCCGTGGGCTGTACGTCTCTGACGACCAGGCCGACGCGTTGCTGGCACGGCCTTTCGGGACAAGCTGGGGCCACTCTGGCGTCCTGGACCCGGCGGAAGCCCCGGCTTTTGCCGAGGCGGAGGCGAAGGCCGCCCTACAAGCACAGGCCCTGGCTGAGACAGCGCGATGTCAGGGTCATACCGTGCGCCTGGAGCATCTGGCGACTGTGTTCGGTCTCAGTCCCTTCGAGGTTGACGCACTCTTGATCTGCCTGGCCCCAACCCTCGACCTGCGGTACGAGCGCCTGTACGGCTATCTGCAAGACGACGTCACCCGCAAGCGCCCGACGGTTAATCTGGTGCTCGACCTGCTGTGCGATCCGGGTGCGGAGCGGTTGCGGAAGCTGTCATGCTTTGCCGGCGACGCCCCGTTGCTCAAGTACCATCTCCTTGAGCGGCTATCAGGGCCCGACAGCCCATCCCTGCTGAGCCAAACATTGCGCCCGGACGAAGCGGTTGTCGCCTGGCTCTTGGGCGACTACCAGCCCCACGCCGACCTCAGTACGCATGCCACCCTGTCGAGCCCGCTGGAAAACGAGGCTGATGCTGTGTTGGTGGCGGAGATGAGGCCACGCCTGGAGCAGGCGGTCGTCAAGTGGCTTGTCATGAACCCCATCCAACGGCCCATCGCCGCCTTTCATGGGCCCGATCAGGCCACCCAACACGCGGCCGCCAGGCTGCTGGCTGCCCGGATGGGACGTCCGCTCCTGATAGTCGATCTGGCAGCAGTGGTGGAAGAGGGCATACCCGGGTTGCGTGCCGTGCGGCTGGCGTTGCGTGATGCACGCCTGACCAGCGCCATCCCTTGTCTGACCGGCTGGAATGTCTGCCTGGTCAATGGGGCGCCGCCTACTGAGTTGCTGGCCGAGCTATGTGCTCACCCCGACCTGGTCATCGTCGCGGGATGGGCACCCTGGCGACCGGAGGGCATTGAGCGGGACCGCAACCTCCTCTGGCTGGAATTCCCAATCCCGCGCTATCCGCAGCGGTGTGCTCTGTGGACGCATTTTCTGGACAGACAGACTTCCGAAGTCTCCGAGACTTCGGAAGTCCTGGACGTGACGGCTCCTGCCGGCCAGTTTCTCCTGACCGCCGGCCAGATCCGGGACGCCGTCGCATCGGCCAGGGACATGGCGACGCGGCGCGGCGGTCCGTTGCAGAACGAAGATCTTCTGGCAGCAGCGCGGGCCCACTCTAACCCCAGCCTGGCCGGCCTGGCTCGCAAAATCATGCCACGCTACGACTGGCAGGACATTGTCTTGCCCGATGACCAACTGGCCCTGCTGCGCGAGATCATCGCCACGGTGCGCGGCCGGCCTCAGGTGCTGGAGGCGTGGGGCGTCGGCCAGAAGTTGGCCTCCAGTGCCGGGGTGACGGTTCTGTTCACCGGCCCACCAGGCACCGGCAAGACCATGGCGGCCGAGATCATTGCCGGCGAGTTGGGGATGGACCTGTACAAGATCGATCTCTCGACGGTTGTCAGCAAGTACATCGGCGAGACGGAGAAGAACCTGGAGCGCATCTTCAGCGAGGCGCAGACCAGCAACGCCATCCTGTTCTTCGATGAGGCCGACGCCCTATTTGGCAAACGCTCCGAGGTGCGCGACTCGCACGACCGGTACGCCAACATCGAGATCAGCTACCTGCTGCAGCGCATGGAGGCCTACGACGGGGTGACTATTCTGGCCACCAACCTGCGCGCCAACCTGGACGAGGCTTTTACGCGCCGGCTCCAGTTCGCCGTGGATTTCCCCTTCCCCGAGGAGGCGGATCGATTGCGTATCTGGCAAACGCTCTTCCCGCCAGACGTCCCGCACAGCTCAGAGCTCGACTTCGACTTACTGGCCCAACGATTCAAGCTGGCCGGCGGCAGCATCCGCAACATCATCGTTAGCGCCGCTTACCTGGCCTCAGCCGATGGTGGACAGGTGACGATGGAACACCTGCTCCACGGCACCCGGCGGGAATTGCAGAAGATTGGCCGGCTGATTGGCGAAGAAGATCTGATCATCAGTTAGCTTGTCAAGGAGACAGACATGTCTGATACATTCGGGCGAAAACCTGTGAGCCGTGACCACGGGGCACCTCCCCGCCGGCCACGGGAGAAATCCTCAGAAGTGTCCAGTGAGGACGAAATCAAAGCCCTGCGTGCCGCTATCTTGAAAGGCGCTGAACTGAACCCGACCGCGGTGGCGTCCACGTTATCTGTCATCGATGCCGCAACTCGGGCGCAGGCTGCAGGCCAACTTCAACAACAACAGGGCAACGCGTTCATCCAACGTGTCCTGCACGCCGACCAAGCGCCAACCCAGACTACTCCAGTTTCGGTTGTCGCGCGGGCGACGGAAGAGCAAGGGTTTCTGGAGCAATTAGGTAGCACACTTGACTTGGCGAAGAATGTGCTGGCGCAGGGCAAAGACAGCATCATAGGCAGTGTGCCAGGCATGGAGCTTGCCTTTGGCGCAATTGGCGAGATGCTGGGGCGGGGCGGGCGAGGCGAGAGCACTACTGAGGCTGTTGGAGGTGGGCTGACTAAAGCCCTGGCTGAGGGTCTCTCGGTGAAACCGCTCGAAGGCTTCACGCGGGGATCAAGGTTGAGTGGTGGGCTTGGTCTCGCTGGAAGCGCTATGAAGTTCCTCGGTGGTATTCTAGGCGAGAAGAAGCCAAGTCCTGAGATCGGCCTAACCGACGTGGGCGAATACGCTGACATCGCGTCGAATGTAGTCAACCCGAAAGCGTTGGTGCAACAGGGCATTACAGAAGGTATGATGGGGTGGTACAACTTGGCGCAGGCCGGGTCCGACCTTCTCGCTGCCGGCAGTACAGACAAGTTCCTCAAACTAGGTGAGGAGCAACTCAAAGGTGCGACCGGCCCCATAACGCAGGGATATTCGATGATTGCCAACGTGATCGGCAGTGCAGTGACTGGCGATTGGAGCGAGATAAATAGCATCGGTGAAGTGGCTAGCAAAGGGGCGTTGGGCGGCCTTCCCAAACTGGGCAGTAAGTTAGGAGATGCGGTGTTCGAACTCGTGCACGGAGAAACTGGGAAAAAGCTAGGAAGCGCCATGTCGGGTGTCGGAGCGGCCGTGGGGGGCGTCACATCGAAGGCCTGGGACTGGTTGACCAACTGGTGACAGTCGGCATTCTGAAAGATGGAAGTGGCTCAAGGTTGAGCGAACGATCCCAGACCAGGCGGGGTGAGGAGCCATGACTGAACAGCGAATATCAAGTGAAAAGAGAAAGACAGAACCACTCAAGCCAAAGGGCAAGGAGCAGGAGGAGCAAAGGTCAACCGACATTGAGGTGGGAGGGTCTGGATTGGCCAGCTTACAACAGCAAGTCGGCAATCGGGCGGTACAGCGCCTGATCGCCCAGTGCAGCGACGAGAGAGCTTTCGAACTCGACGACGACACCGCCGAACGCATCATGCGCGAGCGCAGCGGCGGGCAGTCGCTGGAAATCGACGTGCAGGAGCGCATGGGTACCGCAATAGGCCACGACTTTGGTGACGTGCGGGTGCACACCTCGCCGGCGTCCGACGAGCTCAACCGTCAACTTGGGGCTAAAGCCTTCACCACCGGCCGGGACATCTTCTTCCGCGAGGGTGCCTACAAGCCTCACTCGTCTGCTGGCCAGGAACTGATTGCTCACGAGCTGACCCACGTCGCCCAGCAAAGCAGCGGTGCCGTGGGCAGTGGCGGAGGTCGGATGACAGTCAACGCCCCCGGCGATGCCTTCGAGCAAGAGGCGGATGCCGTCGCCAAGTCCGTCACGGCTCCGGAGGCTTCGGCTCAGATACAACGCCAAGCCGAAGCGGAGGAAGAGGTACAGATGCAAGAAATGCCAGAAGAGGAAGAAGAGTTGCAGATGCAGGCCGAAGAAGAAGAGGAAGAAGGGGTGATGCCATGAGCCGGCCCGCAGCTCGCCAGGGAGATATGACCGCCCATGGCGGCGTGATCACCATCGGCTATCCGCAGGTCCTGATCGGCGGTCAGCCGGCCGCCCGCGTAGGTGACATGCATGCCTGTCCGATGATGACGCCTGGCGTCCCGCCCATACCGCATGTCGGCGGTCCGATTCTGCCACCCGGCAGCGCTACTGTGCTCATCGGTGGACAGCCGGCGGCGCGGCAGGGGGATATGGCCACGTGTGTCGGCCCGCCCGACACCATCGCCGCCGGCTGCACAACCGTGCTAATCGGGGGTTAGCGCTAACATCAGTGGAGACCCATCATGATAAGGGATGTAGATGAGGTCTTGCGAAAGCTACTGACCCAGGAATTGAAGAACAGTGCAGTGAACATCGCGTTCGGTCAGCCCAAGCGCGAGTGGTCGTCCAGGCTAGGCAACCGGCCTACCCTGAACCTGTTCCTGTGTGATTTGCGCGAGAACAACACACTGCGTCAGCCCGGATGGGAGATAGAGCGCAACGGTGATGGCACCGCGACCAAGCGCCGCACGGCCGTCAGGATGGATCTGCATTATATGATCACCGCCTGGGCAACCGACCCTGAGGATGAGCACCACTTGCTGACACGTGCGTTGATGGCACTCTTCCGCCATCCGGATCTGCCTGAAGACCTGCTGCCGGCGAGCCTACAGGACCAGCCAATGCCGATCCCAGTTAGCGTCGCCCAACACGATCGGTTGCGAAACCTGGCGGACATCTGGAGCGCGCTGGACAACGAATGGCGGCCGGCCATCTCTTGCGTCATCACCCTGGCCATTAACCCCTACGATCGCAAGGGCCTCGATCTGGTGCGGACGCGCGACCTGCGCTTTGGCCAGGCGACTGGGCTCCCGGAGCACCGGCGAACGGATAAGGCCGCCGGCGAAGATCACCTGTGGATGGTTGGGGGAGCTGTGCGAGGCGATAGGCCGCGCAAGTTCTTGTTCAGCGTCGGATTGGAGTTCCGAGGTCAGCTACAACAGGGGATCCTCTCGCGTGGCCTGCGAGAAGCGTTCGAAAATCGCGGGTTTTTGCTCTCCGACGACGCCATTGTCACGCAAGAAGGAACCACACAATGGCGAATAGACGATGGAACGCAGACGTATTCTGTCATCAGAGAAAATGAAGAACTAAACATATACCGGGTCGAGAATGTGCAGATCACCCTCGTCGAGCGTGGGCTGGACGTACCTGTCCGAGAGGATGATCAGTTCATCATCGGCAACCTGGAGGAGGGCGACTATACGCTGGAGGTGTCGGTGGAGGGGCACGAGCCGAGCCGGCACAAGATTGCAGTTCCGTCTGAGGATTATGACATCAAAACCTAGCGTCACTCCAACTGAAGGGAGGTAAACGTCAAATGTGAAACGTCAAACGTGTTGCGTGATCTGTGATGCCTTATGCGGCACCAAGCACGGTGTAGCAATACAGGGGTACGACAGTACTCAATACTGAATACTGAGAGGAGGTTCACAAGTGGCGACAACTTATCTTGCTCCAGGGGTCTACGTTGAAGAGGTAGACCGCGGCACAAAGCCAATTGAAGGCGTTGGGACAGCGGTGGCAGCCTTCGTGGGCTTCACCCGGCGAGCCAAGCAACCAGGCAAGGCTATCCAGATCACCAACTGGAACCAGTTCATTCAAGAGTTTACCGAAGTGAATGAAAAAGGAGAACGTGAGAGCCCGTTTGTCGAAGGCGCCTACCTGCCTCATGCCGTGTACGGCTACTTTCTAAACGGCGGCGGGCGCTGCTACGTTATCAGCGTGGCAGCATTGGGTGCGAGCGATGAACCGGCGCAGGCGATCTTGCCCACGACAGGCGACTTCGAGATCGACAGCCTATCCATCAGCGCCACTGAGCCAGATCCGGCCGGCAAGGAAATTAGCGTCGAAATCCAACATGAGCCACCCCCGCCACCATCGGAGGGCGAAGGTGAGCCACCAGGAGAGAGCGACACCTTTGTCTTGATTGTCAATCGGGGCGGAAGTGAAGCAGAGCGTTTTGACAGACTGACGATGGGTGTTGGCGATCGCAATGTGGAGACCGTTGTTAATACGGAGTCCAGGTTGATCAGGGCCGAAATGTTGCGTAAGACGGGCCGACTAGCCGAGCGCCGGCCTGCTGAAGACACCTATGATCTCCAAGTTGGCGAGACTACGGCGTTGGTCGTCACTGAGCCACAGTTCAAGGGAGATGTCGCCGAGCGTGAAGGGATTGAGGGCTTGGAAGCTCTGGATGACGTGACCATGATCTGTGTTCCTGACCTGATGATGGCTTACGAGCACGGCCACATCGACCTGAAGGGTGTCCAGGTTGTCCAGCAAGCAATCTTGGACCACTGTGAAAAAATGAAGTACCGCTTCGCCATCCTCGATCCCCCTCCCAACATGAGTCCCCAGGAGGTCGGTGACTGGAAGGAGAAGGAAGCCAACTACGAATCCGACCGCGGCCGCGGCGCCCTGTACTACCCATGGATCCGGGTTGGCAATCCGCTCGGCGCCAACGGGACGACCATGCTAGTTCCCCCCAGTGGCCACATTGCCGGCATCTATGCCCGTAGCGATAACCAGCGTGGTGTGCACAAGGCGCCGGCGAACGAAGTGGTACGGGGGGCCGTAGGGTTGCAGATAAATGTAACCCATGGAGAGCAAGAAGATCTGAACCCGGATGGCGTCAACTGCATCCGATCTTTTCCTGGTCGGGGTATCCGGGTGTGGGGAGCCCGCACGATATCCAGCAACCCATCCTGGCGCTACATCAACGTGCGCCGGCTCTTCAACTTCGTTGAGGCGTCTATCGAGGCCGGCACCCAGTGGGTGGTCTTCGAGCCCAATGATCAAGACTTGTGGGCGCGCGTCCGGCGCGACGTGTCAGCGTTTCTGCGCACCGTGTGGCGCAGCGGCGCGTTGTTCGGCGCCACGCCCGAGGAAGCCTTCTACGTCAAGTGTGACGAAGAGCTCAACCCACCCGAGGAGCGTGACCTGGGCCGGCTCATCATCGAGGTCGGCCTGGCGCCCGTCAAGCCGGCTGAATTCGTCATCTTCCGCATCAGCCAGTGGGCCGGGCCGGATGCGGAGACCAGGTAACGTGGACCGCGAAACGTAAAACGTGAATAGCCCAATCACGGCTTGCTTTCACGCTAGATAACTCTCGAAAGGAGCCTAATCATGGCAAATGGAAGGACAGACCCCCTGGTTGGCTTTCACTATGCCGTCGAGATACAGGGCATGGTGACCGGCTACTTCACCGAGTGCTCGGGGATGGGTTCGGAGCACGAGGTCATCGAACACAAGGTCGTAGATAATGGCAAAGAAGTCATCATGAAAATCCCAGGCCGGCTGAAGTGGGAAAACATCACCCTGAAGCGCGGTATCACCAACAACATGGATATCTGGAACTGGCGCAAGAAGGTTGAGGACGGGGATGTCGAGTCGGCCCGCTCCAACGGATCGATTGTGATGTTCGACCAGCACCTCAGCGAGATTGCGCGGTGGAATTTCGAGAACGCATGGCCGGTAAAGGTCAGCGGTCCGCAGGTGAAGTCCGATTCCAACGAAATCGGTATCGAGGAACTCACCATCGCTCACGAGGGGTTGTGGCGGGCCAACTGATGACCACCGACCGAGGGACGTGGATCGACGAACGACTAGCGACCAACGCGGTGTCTTGCGCTTGCAAAGGGGCAGAATCCGCCGTTCGTCGTTGGTCGTTCGTCAGGAAAGTAGCGAGCCGTGACGGAGGGTCATCGCCTCTCCACTCTCTCGGATAGACAATCTACCGCGGAAGGAATGACGCCATGCTGCAAACGGAGTTCGAGTTTACGCTCCCGCAGGGATACGTTGATCCAGAGGGCAACGTCCATCGCGAGGGCACCATGCGATTGGCTACAGCCATTGACGAAATTGCACCGATGCGCGACCCACGGGTCAGAGCCAATGAGGCTTATCTGACCATCATCCTGTTGTCGCGCGTCATCACCCGCCTGGGCACGCTGCGTCAGGTCAACCCGGGCGTCATCGAGAACCTCTTCTCAGCCGATTTCGGCTACCTGCAGGATTTCTACCGGCAGATCAACGAGAACGGTTATCCTCAGGTTGACGTCGTGTGCCCGGAATGTGAGAATCACTTTGAGTGGGAGGTGGTCCCGTTGGGGGGGTGATAGTCTACCCGCTCGATCGCCTGTACGAGGAAATGGCCTACATCGCCTATCACTTTCACTGGCCCTACGGCGAGATCATGCACATGGATCACCATGAACGCCAGCGTTGGGTGGATGAAATCGCCGCCATCAATATCCGGCTTAACGAGATGGCGGAGGGGGCGCTGTGAACAAGCACATCGGAATCGCCGGCCGTCGGGCGCGTGACCTGGTCCAAGGCCGGATAGAGGTAGGACGCCCCGTATCGATACGTGACAACGTTCGCGACGATCCTTTACCTCTCGTGCAACGAGCCGTGTCCGAGCAGCCGGCGGTTGATACGGCGGAGCACCTGGTGTCATCGGCCATGAACGACTTGCCGGCCGAAGCGGTGGAGCGGGTAGCATCTGCACCTTCTGCAAAAGACGTGGCCGAACGCGTGTATCGGCTCTTCTGTCAGGACCTGCGACGGTATCGCGAACGTCGAGGAAACTTCATGCAGTAGTAGGATAGAAAGGAGCACACATGGCCCAGACGGGTCAGAGGGTCGAGGCGCATGCCGGCTTCCGTTTCGTGGTGAACATCGGCGGCATCGATGGTGCGGTCTTCAGTGAGTGTACGTTGCCGTCGCTGGAAGTGGAGATTCACGAACAGAAGGAGGGCGGCTACAACACCGGCGTCCACATGTTGCCTGGCCGGGTCAAGTCGGGTCGGATTACGCTCAAGCACGGTGTGGCGCGCTCGAATGAATTGCTAACATGGTATGGTCAAGTGGCCAACGGCCA
This sequence comes from uncultured Anaerolineales bacterium, assembly GCA_964532665.1. Classification (GTDB taxonomy): domain Bacteria; phylum Chloroflexota; class Anaerolineae; order Epilineales; family JAANWY01; genus CAZHMV01. Next base: position 64,388 of record CAZHMV010000005.1, on the reverse strand, counting down.
GGCGAAGCAGGCCGAACGCCAGGTCTCGGTCATCATGTACGACTCGACGGCGAAGACAGAGGTGATGCGCCTGAACTTCGAGCGAGCCTATCCTGCCAGGTGGACGGGGCCGGCGTTCAATGCAGCAGAAAGCGCGGTGGCCGTCGAAACGCTGGAGTTGGCCTTCGCTGAATTCACCTTCCAGTAGGGGCAGATGATTAAACCACGCATTGGGTTGGTTCGGGAGACGCTAGGACAGCGCATTGCCGGGCGACTGAAGCCTCCAAAGACATTTCGGCTGGTTGCCCATCGCTCAGTGCGGGATGGTTATCCCGAGGTTGCACCGTCGCTGGTGTGGCACTTTGGCCAGCGTCGCGTCATGCCTGGCAAACTACACCACCTGCAACGGATGATGGAGCATAGGCGCCGTACCCCGTTCAGCCCATCGGCTCCAGCCGAACACGAGGGGCCCCTTCCCAGACCGTGGATACCAGCCGCGGGTTCAGAGCCTGTGGGCACCAGACGCCCTCCGGTCCGGCCTGCGTCTCATTTATTCGGTCGCCGTGCGGCGCAACCGACGTCCACCACCCGAGATGCAGCGCCTTTCGTGAGCGCGACTGAGAGTGAACACAGTCCAGCAACTTCCGGCTCAGGTAAGCCGGGATTTGAAAAAGTCCAGTCCCGTTCTACTGGGCCGGCCCCCGAGGCGGCACGGGACGGCGAAGTGCCGACGCCACGCGCCCCGCGGTCTAGTCCGACCGTGCAGAGGGAGAGCGCGGAGACGCCGACAGCCTCACCAGCCGAGGCTGGGCTCGGACGGCCGGCATCCGCGGACACATCACTTGCACCGACTGAGTTGGTCTCCAGGCCACCTGGTGCTCCCAAGGTGCTGCAAAAGCCGGCATTGGCGCGCCAGATCGTCGATCAGCTTCGAGCTGTGGTTCCGACGGCATCCTTGACGAGCGCTATCCAGCGGATGCGAGCCCCAATCGGGCTAACGGAGGCTCCGGTACCTCTGCGCCGGCCAACACGTTCGTGGCGTCCGGCGACTCGGGGTCGATCTGCGGCGGAGCAGTCCAAACCTCGCGCCCGCCGAGCTATAGACCTTCAGATAATGTTTTTGACAAATAGCCTCTCGGCAAGCGCGAAAATCGGGCCAAATGTCAAGATCTTTTTCTGAACATCTATAGCACTGTAATGGGCAGTGGTTCCTCGTTGGACCGGTCAGCGTCGCTAGCGCCAGCAGAGTCGCTAGCATCGCAAGTCCAGGAGCGCGCGGCCGGTTACGTTGATCTAGCCGAGCCGATACAGGCGCAACCGGCAGTCAGGCTCGTTGCTGATCAAGCGAGACTAGCATCCAGATCGACCGGGCGTGGGGTGATGCCGAGATCTTCATCGCCCGCGCCCATCATGCGGCAACCATTGTCTGGAGCAAAGAGCGAACACGTCGAAATGGGCACGCATTTCTCTCCCTCTGAGGTTAGTGTGTCTGACGAGCTGCCTGAAGTCAACGAGGAGAGGCCGCCCGGTCAGAGGAAACCAGGCTTGTCTGGACTGTTTCGCACCGCGCACTCTGCACCACAGCAGATGGGACGCCGAATTTCTGCGGAGACAGGTGATCCGCCAGTCATTCCTACATCAGCGGTGCCGTGGTCGGACGGCGCGCCCGAGCCGCCGGCTGGATGGCGTTCGCCGCCGATGCGAGAGTTGACCTTTGCCGCGCCCACGCGCACAGACCGAGCGCAATCTCGGCAGACAGCAGTGGCTTCCATCCAGTTTAGTGCTTTGGGGATTCAGTTGAGCCCGCAGACCGGCGATGCGCAACTCTCCCTCGATCCCGTGATTGCTCAGCGTAATCTGGCAGGTAAACCGACGGGGGCGGCGCCGATGGACAGTATCGGAGCACCGGCAGCCGCGAGTAGTCTCGCTACGATGGCGGCACGGAATGAAGAAGCAAGCCGGCCATCTGTGGACGTAGACGCGATGGCCCGCGAGGTGTACCAGATTTTGCGCCGGCGCCTGCGGGTAGAACAGGAGCGTGCGCACGGAAGCTTGATACGCTGACTGGCGTTCAGGTGACCGGCACTTCCAGGCCGATTTCCGGTGATAGGTGGCTGTGCTGACCCTGGTATGCTCGTTCATGGACCGATTTCGCAAGTGCCGGTCACCTTATGCGTCTGTTTTCAAGGCCATCTGAAGGGTTATGGCTGTTCTTGGTGCAGTATTGTGATGGGGATACGAAGATGCCAAACACAAGGGGCGACCTGGCACCGGCTACGATACAAGATCTGATCACCGGTGACCGCGTATATTGCATGTTCAATCCGCACGAGTACACGGTCTCTAAACAAAATCAGTATTCGGCGGAGGACATCAAGGGCAAGAATGTGCCGAAGGTGAAATTCACCCAGGGGGGAGCCCAAACACTCAAACTGCAGCTCTTCTTCGATACCTACGCTGAGGGCACAGACGTCCGACAACACACGGCGGGGTTGTGGAAGATGATGTTGGTGAATGAAAAGAAAAAGAACCCGCTCAGTAACAAGAGCGAGCCACCCCACGTGGAGTTTCGCTGGGGAAGGTTCTCTTTTCAAGCCGTCATCACCCATCTGTCGCAGAAGTTTACGCTCTTCAAGCAGGATGGCACCCCACTGCGGACGACGGTTGACGTCTCGTTTCAACAGGTCGAAGATGATGAGTCCTTTGCTGGGCAGAACCCCACGTCGGGCAGCGGCCCGCCGATGAAGACACACACGGTTCAGGCCGGCGATCGTCTGGATTGGATCGCGGCTCAAGCCTATGGGGACCCGACTCACTGGCGGCTCATCGCCCGTGAAAACAAGTTGATCAACCCGCTGCGTCTGCGCGAGGGCCAACAGTTGGTGATTCCACCTTTGGAATAGAGGAGGTTGCGTACGATGCCGGCCAAAGCCAAGTTGATGGACCATGTGTACATCTCGGTCCAGGGTAAGCCGTTGCCCACAGACGCCATGGACGACCTGATCGAGGTAAACGTTGAAAGTAATCTCTCCCTGCCCGATATGTTTACCATTCACCTCCACGACCCGAAGCTGAAGCGGATCGATACAGGTCCTTTCGAGCTGGGCAAGGAGGTCATCATCTCCGCCATGCCGGAGGGTGAGGAAGGGGTCAGCGAACGATTGATCCGGGGCGAGATCACGGCCCTGGAGCCCGACTTCGGCGAAGGGACTGAGGCTACATTGCTGGTGCGTGGCTATGACCACTCACACCGTCTGCATCGTGGCACGCACAGCAAAGCCTATTTGAACGTGACCGACAGTGACCTGGTTGAGCGCATTGCCGGCGAGGTGGACCTGAGTGTCCAGGCGGACGCCACTACCGAGGTGTACGATCACGTTTTGCAGCACAATCAGAGCCACATGGAGTTCCTCTCAGAGCGCGCGCGGCGCATCGGTTACGAGTTCTTCGTCGAGGACAAGACGCTCTATTTCCGCAAGCCGGCGAAGAACGGCGGCCCGACGATAGAGTTAGAATGGGGGGTCGAGCTGCGAAACTTCAGGCCCCGATTGAGCTTGATTGAGCAGGTAAACGAGGTGATTGTCAAGGGCTGGGATCCCAAGTTGCGGCAGACGATCATCGGCAGCGCGTCTGCCGGCCAGGCCGAGCCAGAGATTGGCCTGGCGGGAAGCGGATCGGACCTGGCATCGCAGGCTTTTAGCAGTGCGCGGCGCGTGGTTGTCGACCGTGACGTCAGTAGTCAGGCCGAGGCAGACACCCTGGCTCAAGCTGTCCTGGATGAGCTCAGCGGCGCATTCATCGAGGCGGGCGGCGTGTGTTACGGGCAGCCTAAACTACGGGCCGGCACATCTGTGAAACTCAAGAAGCTGGGACAGCGCTTTAGCGGCACCTATTTCGTCACCGCTGCCACCCACATTTATCGCGCCGACGGCGCTTATCAGACCGCCTTCGAAATCCACGGTCGCCGGCCGGAAACGCTGTACGCTCTCGTGGAAGGCGCGGCGAACGGCAAGGATGCCTGGCAGGGGCCAGTCATCGGTGTGGTGACCAACAACAAAGATCCGGAGGATCGGGGACGGGTCAAGGTCAAATACCCCTGGCTCTCCGACAAGGTAGAGAGCGACTGGGCACGCATCGTGGGTGTGGGTGCCGGCCACGAACGAGGATTCTACTGTTTACCCGAAGTCAACGACGAAGTCCTGGTGTTGTTTGAGAACGATGATGCCAGCCGGCCCTATGTCATCGGCGGGCTGTGGAACGGCCAGGATCAGCCGCCGGCCAGGATTGGAGAGGTGTTGGACAACGGCAAGGTCCGCCAGCGGATTTTCAAGACCCGCGCCGGCCATATCCTGACCTTCACAGATGGCCCCCAACAGGGCGTGGTGATCGAGACTGCCGGCGGGTTGATCCTCGCGCTGGATGACGCCAGCAAGACCGTTTCTATCAGATCGAAGACCATCTCCATCAAATCGGATGGGGACCTGAATCTCCAGGGGGCGAATCTGAAGATCGAGGCAACCGGCAGCCTGACACTCAAGGGGCAGACCTTCTCGCTCAACGCCACCGACATGGGCGAGGTCAAGGCCGGCGCTACGTTGGGCGTCAGGGGCGCGCTGGTCAAGATTAACTGATTCAGGAGGGCTCGTAGTGAGCCACGCAGTGCAGCAGAGCGGCGTCAAACGGCACTTCACTTCGTTACGTGCCTGGCTACGAACGGAGTGTGTGAGGAGGTAGTGAATGGCGAATCCAATAATCGGTCGCGGCTGGCATTTCCCGCCCATGCTCGATGAACGGGGAACGATGGCGCTGGTAAGCGACGAGAGCGAGATCGAGCAATCCATTCTCATTATCTTGAGCACCGCCCCGGGCCAGCGGGTGATGCGTCCCGAGTTTGGGTGTCGCATTCACGAATTGGTATTTGCGCCCAACAATGCGGCCACCGCCGGCCTGGCCATTCGATACGTGCGCGAAGCCCTGGGGCGGTGGGAGCCACGCATTGATGTGCAAGAGGTAGACATTGTGCACGAGCCTGACGAAGCCGCGCGGCTGGGTATTGTCGTCAAGTACCGCGTCCGCGCGACCCACAGCAACCGCAGCCTGGTTTATCCGTTTTACTTGATTCCCGAGGAAGAGGGAGAGCGGCATGGGCCTACCGACGCGCAATCTGGATGATCGCAGGTTTCAGGACATCGTTGATGAAGCCAGGAAACGCATTGTCGCTTCTTGCCCCGAGTGGACGGATCACAATCTCAGCGATCCGGGCATCACACTGGTGGAGCTTTTCGCCTGGATGACGGAGACGATCCTCTACCGGCTCAATCAGGTGCCCGAGAAGCATTATATCAAGCTCATGGAGTTGATGGGCCTCAAACTGCGCGGGCCTGAGCCGGCCCGAACAGGGGTGACGTTTTATCTCTCAGCGCCTCAGGATCAGGTCATCATCATTCCCAGGGGTACGGAAGTGGCGACCCGACGAACGGAGACACAGCCGGCAATCATCTTCAGCACTGATGAGGACCTTCATATTCAACCACCGGAGTTAACCGCCCTTGTCACCCGTGAGATGCTTGATTCCTCCAGACGCAAGCCCAAGTATTCCGCACACGACGTGAAGAATCTGGGGCGCGCAAGATTCGAGTTCGCTGCGTTTGGCAGCAGGCCCAGCATCGGAAACGCGCTCTATTTCGGTTTCGAGAATGATCTGAGTCATCATGTGGTGGAAGTTGAGCTGACGTGTCGAACGGACGAGAAGGGCAGCATAGGGACTGACCCCGACAATCCTCCCTGGAAGTGGGAGGGGTTCCACAGCCGGCAACAACGTTGGATGCCGGCGATCGTCGAGTCCGACAGCACGGGCGGTATGAACGAATCGGGGGTGATCCGCCTGCGCTTGCCACGCCTGGAGCAGCGTGAAGTGGAGCGCCGGCTTGCCTATTGGGTGCGCTGCCGCGTCACTGAGCCGGAGGTGAAAGGCCAGGACTATAAGACGTCGCCGCTCATCAGCGACATCGTCGCCAGCAGTTGGGGTGGCACCGTACAGGCCACTCACGCCAGCGTCATAGAGCTTGAAAACCTGGGGCGTTCTGATGGATCGCCGGGCCAGGTCTTCTACCTGGAGCATAAGCCCCTCCTTCAACGTGTGAGAGGGACGGAGACCATTGAGATCAGGGAACCAGGCAAGGAGACCTGGGAAAAGTGGGAGGAAGTCCAGGACTTCGCCGACTCGGGTGCTCATGACAAGCACTTCACCTGTGACAGCATCACGGGGGAAATCCGGTTCGGCCCGGCGCTTCTCGAGCCTGTCCGTGAGATTCGTCTCGATCCGGCGCTTCCCGAGGGCGACCGCGATGCCCAACCTGTCCAGGAACATACCAGGACAAAACAAATAGTACGTCCCTTCGGTGCGATTCCACCCCGAGGCGCCCAGATCCGCTTTTCGACCTATCGCCATGGGGGCGGTGTGGACGGCAACGTACGGGCGCACACACTGATCCAGCCCAAGACCTCGATTCCGTACGTAGAGCGGGTGACCAACCACGACAACGCCACAGGTGGGAAGAACGCAGAAACCATCGAGATGGCGCAACTGCGAGCACCGCAGCTCCTGCGCTTGCGAGGGCGAGCGGTGACATCTGAGGACTACGAAGAACTGGCCAAGCAGGCCGACTCGCGCGTGAAGCGTGCGCGCTGCATACAAACAAGAGACGGCGGCCGGGTTCACCTGTTGCTGGTACCGCAGGTCGAGCGTCCGGAGAGATACATTGCCCCGCCAGAACTAGCAATCGGTGACGACCTGCGCGAGGCCGTGCAGCGCTACCTGGATAACTATCGCCTGTTGACTGTGCAGCTCGACATTCAGAGGATGACAGAATTCTACGCCTGGGTCGTCGTTGACATCACTGTAATAGCCAGCGCCCACGCGGATCCCGGACGTGTGAAACGGGAAGTTAAGCAGGCACTGGATCGGTACTTGAATCCGATCGTGGGCGGACCAGCGGGTGAAGGCTGGCCCTTTGGGCGTGATCTCTACCCTTCCGATGTGGGGAGGGCAGTGCTTTCGGTCGAGGGGGTAGAAGGCATTGAGTCGCTGCAATTGTACCGGTGGGACCCCTCCTCACGTAAGGAAGAAGAGGTTGAAGGAGTACTCAGGATGCCCGTCGATCATGGTCTGATCGCGTCGGCCGAGCATCGTGTTGTCGCGCGGCACAAACGATGAGATATGTGGAGGTGGTATGTCCCTGACTCATGGGAATGCCCTGGCGCGGCTGCACTTCTGGTCCAACGATAGCCCTGAACGCGTCGTAGAAGTGTTCCAGTCGCCATTCGATATCGGCCGCGGTGAAAGAAAGGGGCTCGATCTTGCCCACCAGAAAGTGTCACGCCGGCACGCACGCCTGCTGTTCGAAGACGACCAGGTGTACCTGATTGATCGTGGGAGCAAGAACGGTACTTTTGTTGGAGAAAACAGGCTTGATGCCCGTGAGCCACATCCGTTGCCTTTTGGTCAGGCATTTAAGATCGGGCCCTATACCCTGCAACTGGAGCCGGCATCCTCCCTCGCAGATGCGGAGGGCAGACCCCGTCGTGACGAAGGCGTCGATGAGCCACGCCTGGCTGAATCAGCGCCCAGGCCAGGGCTGCAAAATGACAGTGTGGATGGGCCTCCACCGCCGCCCCCCGAACCGCCCGCACAACCGGATGACGGCGGACCGCCGGACGATGAGCTCCTTGGGCTGCAGGTGGATCGAAGTCGTTACCTGCAATACCTGCCGCCCATCTACCATCCCGACGAGAAAGAACGGGCACGGAATGACCGTTTCCTGGACATGGGCCGCTTTTTGTTAGCGTTTGAAGGCATCTGGCTGCCTATCGAGCAGATCGTGGACAACTTTGACCTGTACCTGGATCCACGCACCACGCCGGCCTTCTTCCTGGATCAACTGGCTTGCTGGCTCGGCCTGACGCTGGACGAGACCTGGCGGCTGGAAAGGCGTCGCACCCTGGTGGCAGAAGCGGCCGAACTCTACCGGCGACGTGGGACGCGCTGGAGCCTGAGCCGGCACCTGGCAATCTATGCCGGTCTTCCTCTCGACGACGATCAGATTGCCCAATGGATACAGATCGAGGAGCCAGAGGACCAGCCGCATCACTTCCGTGTGTTGCTGCGCATTCCTCCTGCTGAATCAGATGAACCCGTGGACGTTGATCATATCATTCAGGTAAACAAGCGGATCATCGAGGTGAATAAGCCGGCACACACAACCTACTCGCTCCAGATTTTCTTGTTTCGCTCAGGGATAGAACAACAATCTGACCTGGAAGCGGAGGAGCTTTCAGGAAGGTTCCGGGCAGAACTTGAAGACCACGGGATTGAGCTCTCCGAAAACGCTACCATTACCACAGAGGTGGAAGGCGCTGGTTGGCGCATAGATGATGTTGATCAAACGTATGTTGTGAGAAAAGAAGCTGACGCACTATGCATTTATCTCTGCGTGGAAACGTGAAGTGAAGGCAGCTCGAGGACATGATTGCCCGGCTTTGAGCTAATCACCCATCAGTGCAGCAACTGACAATGGTTGCTGATCACTGTTCCAACGAACTTGCTGGAGGTCCAAGATGGAGCATCCTCTCATTGGGAAGGTTCTGAAAGAGCGCTACCAGGTTGACAGTGTTCTGGGCAAGGGTGGCATGGCAACAGTTTTCAAGGGCTACCATCTCGAGTGGGAGATGATGCCTGTAGCTATCAAGGTAATGAACCCCAATCTCGATGAACTGAGTCCTGGTTTCCGAAAGCGTTTCCTGCAGCGCGAGTGGGGGGGCCTCATTAAACTCAAGCACGAGGGCATCGTGCGTGTGTATGACTTTGGCACGTTTGAGTCTTTTGTCTTCATTGTGATGGAATTCATTGAGGGAGAGGATCTGTACACGTTTCTCCACAACTTGCAGGACGACGGCAGGTGGATCGAACTGCGTAGTGCGCTGTATCTTGTCTACAAAGTCTGTGAAGCGATCGAATATATGCACAAAGAAGGCTGGATACACCGCGATATCAAGCCCACGAATATTATGCTAAAAAAGCCGGACACGGAACCCACGGGGGAGTTTTCCTATGTTCCCCAACTGACCGATCTGGGCCTGGCGAAAAAGCTGGTAAGTGCCGCCGAACTTGAAACCGAGCCTGGTATCTCAACTGTCGCAGAAGCCGATCTTCTAGATGAACTGACCATAGCTGGCGTGATGGGCACGCCGGCCTACATGGCGCCGGAACAGGCGCTAGGCAAGGAATGCGACGAGCGCACCGACATCTACCAGCTAGGGATATTGCTGTACGAACTGGCTGTGGGCCGGCGGCCATTTTCCTTTCGCACGCTTACTGAGGCTACCGTGTACTACGCTAGAGAGACCCTTGAGTCGCCCCTCTTGCCCCCTCACTCGATTAATTCTGAGGTGCCAAGCGAGGTCGAAGACATCATTCTCAAGGCATTGCAGCGGCATCCCGCTGATCGGTATCAAAGCGCTGAAGAGATGGTTGCGGCACTAGAACCATTGATCGAAGGGCCAAAGGGGCCTCCGCCACCTCTGCCTAACTACACCATTGGCGTTACAAAGCCCGATGGGACTCAAGAGAGGGTATCCTTGGAGCCCGGGCAGATACTGACCATTGGACGCGCAGAAGACAACGACCTGATGCTCGACGATCCACACGTGTCCCGACACCATGCAAGGGTGGAATTTGACAGGAGGGATATTAAGGTCGAAGACCGTGACAGCCTTAATGGCACATACTTGGATGGCCTCAAGCTCCTGCAGCGCGTACCCCAAAGATGGGAGCCCCCCGCGGAACTCCGCATTGGCGACCATCGGCTTTACCTGGTACCTGAGGGCGCACCGGACGTTCCCCCGCGGGAACTACCGCCTCTGCCTGAGGAGACCCGTAAAAGCCTCCATGAATGGCTCGGCGTGTTCATGAGACAAAGCACACTATCGGTCGATCCAGGTAGCAGGATAACGGCCTCGCTCACGATCTTCCACCAGGGGACGGAGCCAGACGATTTCAAGATAACGGTTGAAGGAGTGCCGGCCCAGTGGGTAGCGCTGCAGCCAGCGGGGGACATCCGCCTGATGCCAGGCACGCGGCAGGAAGTGAAGTTGGCCATCGAACCACCCAGGGAGTCCGGCACTCAGCCTGGTGACTACGAGGTGAAGATTCGGGTGGCCAGCCGGGAGGAGCCGGACGAGGCGGTTGAATGGCCGGCGACCTTGACCGTCAACCCCTATTATGAGTTTCACAGCCAGTTGAGGCCGGAGAGGATAGAGCTAAAGCGACAACTGATAGAACAACAGAGGGGTACTTTCCAGGTCGCCGTAGAGAACCTGGGGAACACACCACAGAGTTACAGTATAACGTGCGAAGATGATGCTGACGAGCTGGTGTTCGAGCCGGCTGAGAGTGAACTAACACTACACGAAGGGGAAGAGGAGGAAACGGCATTCGACGTCGCACTCCGCGCACGCCGGTGGACTGGGGGTGAGAAGTCGCATCCCTTTTCGGTCCACGTCAGCGCGCCGGAGGCGAAAACGCAGAAGCATTCCGGTAAGCTGACAAGCGCCGGAATCCCGATCTGGCTGCTGCTCTTAGTGAGCGGATTAGGATTGCTCCTTGTTGCTGCGATATCCTCGATAATCCAAGGTGGTCCAGGGGCTACTCTAGCTCCGACCTCCACGCCGGCACCTTCACAGACGCCTCCAACTACTGCGCCCAGCGGGTTCCCGGACGTGTTTACAGAGACGAGCGAGTCCACAGCCACAGCCACACCAACATCTACGTGGACACCGACCGCCACGCCTTCACTGTCACCGACGCCCACGGCCACGACCCCACCTCCGCCCCCCCCCGTGCGCATCTTTGACGCCGTCGAGAACAAGGAAGGCTATGTGGACCCGCAGTGTTTGGAACGGGAACGCGTAAGTAAGCCATGGTTTGTGGGACAGGTCATAGGGTGGGACAAGAAACCAATCTGGGGAGTCAAGGTTTACATGGCCATCAATGGTTCTCCAGCAGGCGTCCAGCCGAGTGTGACAGGAGGCAACGACGTCTTCTACGAGCACTGGCCCGGTAAAGAATGGGCAAACAAAGGTCGTTTTTCAGCCTGGAAGCTGGAGATTCCTGGATCGAATGCCGAGTTGTCACAACAAGCGAAGGAATTCGGCGTCCTAATTGAGGACTCCTGCAAGAAACGCGTCGATTTTATCGAGCGATGAGGCAGTGAGAATGGTCTGGTAGTGACAGTCATCCACATAACTACAACGGTAATATCATGAACAGCTCCGGCAACTACATTCTCGTCCGATCACCGGACGGTGTTGAAAGGCGGGTACCCATCAAAGCCCGGCACGAGCTGACTATCGGTCGGAAAGCCGGCAACGATCTGGTACTCGACGATCCCTACGTCGGTCGATATCACGCACGGGTGCAATTTGACGGCATCCAGTACTGGGTCCGCGATCTGGGGAGTATCAATCGAACCGAACTGAACGACCGCCCGCTCACACCTGACAAACCCCACGAATGGGCACCCGGCGATGAGCTCCGCATTGGCAACCACCTGCTCTACATAGTACATGAACTGTCTGATAAACCGCCCCCGCTGCCTCCGCCCATGCCTGGACGAATCGACCTGTCCATTGGCGAGACGGAACTATCTGTTGAGCCGGGCGGGAGCACGTCAACGTCGATAACTATCTGCAACCTTGGACCAGTGTATGATACTTTTGATATAGATGTAAGAGGGGAAGGAATACAAGATGAGTGGGTGAGGCCGGAGCCAGCGGACGCTATCCGCCTGGAGCCGGACGAGGAGGGGGCTGTGACGTTGAGCATCTCCCCGCCTCCGGAGCCCGAGAGCCGGGCCGGCCGTTACCCGCTAAAGATTCGGGCAAGAAGCCGGGACAAACCGGATGAAGTCGCTGAAGTGCCGGCCGTTTTGACGATCACGCCCTACCATCAATCTCACCCTGAGTTGAAGACACGGAGAATAGTTGGGAAGCGGGGGACCGTTTGGGTCAAGATCGAGAACAATGGGAATGCGCAACAAACCTACAGCATAGGCTTAGAGGACCCAGCAGGTGACCTGGTGTTTGAGCCGGCAGAGACCGAGCTGACGGTGCCGGCGGGGGAGGAAGCGGAAGCAGAATTCACGGTTATGCTACGCCGGCGGCGGTGGGTCGGGGACGAGAAGCTGCACGGTTTTTCGGTTGAGATCAGTGCGCCAGAGGAGAACATACTCCCACACCCTGGCAGCATACGCAGCACGGGGTATCTTTCCGCTAGGGCCTTGCGCCTGCTGGGTATCACACTCGCCATTGGGCTGGTGCTCTTCTTGTTCGTTTGGCCAAGCATGAAGCCGTCCATTAAGTGCCACATCGACTCTCCCAATCCTCCGGTGGCCGGCCAACCCTTTACAGTGATCTGTGACATCAAGAACGCGCAGAGCCTCAAGCTCGAATCGTTTAACCGAGAACTCGATCCAGAGGCGGGGCTATATTCCATCGAAGCGTTGGATACCCCCACAAAACTGGTCTTTGTAGCATCGAACCGGTTTGGCTCAACAACATCCGAAGTGCCAGTTCCTTTGGTCACTCCCACTCCTACCTTGATGCCTACCGCTACACCTGTGACGCCAACATCAACCCTGATTCCAACGGCCACCCCGACACCAACCATCACTCCTGAACCGACACCGGAATCCAGGGCCGGCGGACTCACACTGAACACCTGGAGCTATTCCACTCCAGGATACGCCTTCACATCGTTGTGGCTATCCGGACCACGCGCTGACGAAAGCGACATTGTCTCACTGATGCGGGACTACGTTGGGGGAATGTAGTGCTCGCTTGTTCCAGTACTTCCCAAGAACTGCGGCATGCCAACCAGGAGAGGAGAAGAAGCCATGACAATTCGGCGGATTGCTTGTTTTGTTCTTGTGTTGTTGGGCCTGCTGGTAACATCTTCCCACACGATCGCGCAGGGCCCATCCCCGGAGGTGCGAATCACCAACGTCGATGCCTCCCAGTTTCCCACAGTACGCGTCCGCGTTGCGCCGATCTTACAAGAGCCGGCAGCAGCGACCAACCTGACAAAAGATAACTTCGTTATCTACGAGGACGGGACTGCAGTCAGCTCTTTGGAAGGTGTCACTCCTGTGTGGGGAGCTCGCGTTGCAATATTTCTGGACGCGTCTGCGAGCATGGCAGTGGAATCGCAGACCCACAGCGCAAGGGAAGCAATTGCCTACTTGATCGCACCAGACCCTGGTAATCGAGCCAACAACAAGTGGTTCAGTCCCAATCAGGAGAATGACTGGCTGATGATGATGGCGCCTTTGCTAGAAGGGCAGCAGCCAGTTCGTACATATAGAACTATTCAGCCATGGAAACAGAATGGGTACAATGACATTGATAACATGGTGCAATCTTTCAATTTCCAGGAATACAGGGATGTTTCCACACCTCTATACGCCATACTCGCAGAATCAATGCGGGAACTGAAAAGCGACATCGATTATCCTAAGTTCATGCTTGTAATCTCTGACGGAGGGACTTCTATCAAAACCCCCTCCGAAAACATTGCGAAAGCTATCGAACGAGCGATTGAATCTCATGTCACTTTCCTGAGCCTTCAGATTCCCCCCGCGAATGATTCCACCTCGGAGAGACTCGACGAGATGGCCAGGAAGACGGGTGGGGATTTCGTGAGGTATCGCGGGCCCAGTTCTCTCGATCCACTGTACAACATCATTCGCTCACGGCGAGTCCAGTATGAGGTGGTCTACCGATCGAGCATCAAAAAGGCGGGCCAGCATTCGCTGCAGGTGGGTGTGGTGTGGGGTGGAGAAGAAACAAAAAGTGCTCCACAAAGCTTCCTGCCTCCAGTCGTTCCGCCTGAGGTGCACATTGTGGAACCCGTATCTCCCGACAAGCGGGTTGAGGTGAAAGTAATCTGGGCAGATGGACAGGAACACGATATTGTCAAGAAGACCTATGTCATTGAGGGTGAAGACTTTCAGTCAGCTATTACACGCTCACCCGACGAGGCTTTCATCTTGAGTTCCCTTGAATTGGAGGAAGGTGTTTATGCCCTGTATGCAGAAGTGGAAGACGAACGGGGGATAGTCGGGGTGAGCGATCGGGTGGAAGTACGGATTGAGTCACCACCCTCGCAGGGACTTAGTCCTGTAGCTGGGCTCGTGATTATTGCACTTGCAGTGATTGTGATCGCAGTTGTCGTGTGGCTAGCTGACAGACGCCGCCGGACGCACGAGAAACGAAAGGAAAAACCAGAAGGGGAAGTAGAAGCGGAGGGTTCAGGCATAACGGAGATTGGTCCACCTCCCCATAGAGCTCGTGCGTACCTTATCCCTATCAACAAGGATGGCTCACACGGTGATGAGATCCAAATCAAGTTCCAAACAGTCTACCTGGCACGGAATCCGGTTCACCCTGATAGCATACCATTCTCAGACCGGTCTGTGAGCCGGAAGCAACACGCACGAATTGAGGAAAGAAACGGCGACTTCACAATCTACGATGAAGGCAGCACAAGTGGCACATACGTTAACTACGAGCAGGTCTCGGATGAAGGATACCGACTGACGGATGGCGACACGATCCATCTGGGTCGTGTCGAACTCCTTTTCCAGGAGCCAGATCGCACGGAAGTTGCCCCGCCCCCTGAACTCAAGCCCGAAGAAAAGGATAAGGAAACGGAGCCATACAGCCCCGGATCTTTCGAGGATACGGCATAATAATCACCATGACAAACTCACACTAGCCAACTCGCCCTCGCCGTCCTTGGGATAGAGTCATCACATTGCAAGCAACGTGGAAAGGCAGGCAGGGAGATCGCAGATGCTATGAGAATCATGAACTCTTCACCAATATACGGCCAGGCTTCTGACAAGGGCCCCAGATCCACCCAGGAAGACCGGCATGAAGTCTACACCTTTCGGACGGCTGATGGCAGGGTCGCCATGCTGGCGCTGGTCGCAGACGGCGTCGGGGGCCGTACCGGCGGTGAGCGTGCCAGCCATCTTGCCAGGGAGACTATTCGCGACTACCTCGTGGCAGCGAAGCCGACGACCAGCAAGATCCCGGAGACGCTGGTGGCCGCTTTCCGACAAGCACAGGAACGCATCTACCAGGAATCCGCTTCCAATCCCTATCGTGCAGGGATGGCAACTACATGCACAGCCATCGTGATCGCGGGGCCTCATCTGTACCTCGCCCACGTTGGTGATAGCCGGGCCTACTTGATTCGAGACCACACGATCCACCAGCTTACACTGGATCACACCCGGGCAGCGGAAAACCTACGCGCGGGCCGCTCACCGGCGGAAGTTTTCAGTGATCCCCATCACGGACGGTTGATGCGCTGTCTGGGGGGCTGCCCAGATTCCAGCGCAGACACCCGATACCAGTTGATTAACGACACAGGCGATAACGGGTATGGCGACACATCATCACAGCCTCTGTGTCTGGAACAAGGGGACACGCTTCTTCTGTGCAGTGACGGCGTTCATGGCTTCCTGGATGACGAGACAATATTGGGTTTATGTGACCAGCACCAGGCAACGGAAGCCGCGCCGATGCTTGTTCGAGAGGCATTAAGGGCTGGCAGTAGAGATAACGTGACGGCTGTTGTCATGGACATACCTGTAAGTCGAATACGTGGCGAAGTTCGGACGATGCTCTTGCGGACTTTGGGGACTCTTCTATTGCTTGGCATAGTTGGAAGTGCCGTATGGTACATGGTGCAAAGGCATGGTATAGGATACCCCCTCGCGCGGGAGACAGTTGGCAGAATTCTTCAACCAGAAAGCACAGGGACAGCCCCTGGGATAGAGGCTCTTGTCCCTAGCATTGCGAAGACCTCGCCCTTACCCACTTCTACGCTCTGGGTTCCATCAGCCACCCCTTTACCAGGGCCGACTACAACCAGAACGCCAGAGTTCACACCTGTTCAGCCAACAGATACGTCGGTACCGGCAACTTCACCGCCTGCTCAGCCAAAACCGGTGCCGAAATCAACCTCACCTCCTCCGCCCACTCTCACATGGACGCCGACGTCAACAAACATCCCGTCTACGACAAAGCCGGCGACCAACACACCAACGGTGACCTTAACCCCCAAGGGAGGCAGATGAATGATGCTGGGTAATTGACTTGACTGGTCTAAATATCTTGGCTCTACGCAGAATAGTGGGGTTAACCCGCTCGAAGGGGACAACAGTCCCCGTATCTAGTGGAATCAACGCTGCAGACCCACGACATCTAGTGTCGCGGACTGTGGTCCGCTTTAAGCTCAGAATTTGGATCTACTGGGTATGAAAGTTGCGGAAACGCTAAATCGCCTACGCTACATCGAGCTTGCACTCGCGTGATGCTGGTGTCAGCAACCCCCGTGGAGGAGAAATGAAATGGAGTCCCTAATTGGCCACACCCTGGACGACAAGTACAGAATTGAAAGCCTTCTGGGCCAGGGCGGCACAGGCGCAGTGTACAAGGCCCACGATATTGATTCGAACGTTGACAGGGCAATCTACGTAATATACGATCTCTTGGCCCAGGATCGCGAAATCCGAGATTGTTTCCAGCGCAAGGCCCCAATCCTTGCATCCTTGGATCACCCGGGTATCGTGCGTGTTCTTGACTACTCGAGTGAGGAGGCTCCTCACCTCTACCTGATAATGGAATTCGTCAACGGCCCCAACCTGCACCAGCGACTTGAGGACCTTGAGGAGCATGGCCAGGAGATGGAATTGCTTGAAGCGGTCAAGCTGGTCTGTCAAGTCTGCGATGCGGTAGCGTACCTCCACAGCCAGGACCCACCCATCCTGCACGGTGACATCAAACCTGGCAACATCATCCTCCGACCTGAGTCAGGCTCCGTGCTGAGCTACCGGCCAGTGCTACGGCTGGGGCTGGCAACACTGCTGCAGGACGACGTCGAGGCACAAGGTCCACTGGTGGGTACGCCGGCTTACATGTCGCCGGAGCGGGCGCTGGGGAAGGCACTTGACCCACGCAGTGACGTGTGGTCGCTGGGGGTTTTGCTGTACGAGTTGGTCACCGGCCGGCTACCTTTCCAGCCTAAGACGCCCGACGAGATCGTAGAAGAACACCGAAAAGGGATCGAACCTCCTCTGCCCAGCTCGATCCGTCCGGCATTAGGGCTGGAAGTCGACGGCGTCATCCTCAAGGCGCTCCAGACGGAGCCGGCCAGGCGCTATCCCGGTGTGTCAGACATGGCTAAAGCGTTGGCAGATCTTCCGTTGACCACCCAGAGCGCTCGGACTGAGGAGACTCCTACAGTCGTGGACGAGGAAACCCAGCCCGAGCAGTTCCCTACTCCGCTTTCGGGAGACTGCGTCTTCGTTCTCGCACCTGATGGTACAGGCCATTGGATGCCGATCGAGGCGAATACCCTGATTATCGGTCGCGGGCCGAACAATGACCTTAATCTTCAACCCCTTTATGTATCCCGTTCACATGCAGAAATAACATTCGATGGGGCGAGCTACTGGGTCGAGGACCTGGGTAGCGCAAATGGCACGTGGCTGGGCGAGTCGAAGCTGGCGCCATACCAGCCAGAGGAGTGGGTACCCGGAGCAGTGTTGTGCATTGGCGAATACCGACTGTTCTTGCAGCGCAGCCGGCCGGTCGGGTCCACAGTTCCGGCAGGCATGCTGGTAGCGAGCGATTTGTCCGTAAGTCCAGGTGACCTCACCGAAACGCCGATTACTCTGATCAATTTCGAAGATGAGCCGGATGCGTTTGAGCTGGCAGTGGACGGGGTGCCCGAGGACTGGGTGACGCTGCATCCATCGCACGAGATTCACCTGATGCCGCGCAATTCGTACGAGGTGAAGCTATCCATACAGCCACCTAAAAGACCGGAGAGTGCGGCTGGAAGGTACGAACTGAAGGTTCAGGCACGAAGCGTCAACCATCCGCCAAGAGTTGTCGAAGAGCCGACAACCTTGACTGTCTTAGCCTACCATGAGTTCAAGGGTTGGCTGACCCCGGCGTGGATAGAAGAAGGAACAAAGCTGCTGACGATTCTGACCAAGGAGAGACCGACCGCTCGAGTCACGGTGGAGAACCAAGGGAACATATCAGAAACCTACGATGTCATCTGGATTGCCGACGCCGACGACCTGCAATTCGATCCGCCGGCCACTCAACTGACGGTAGCCGCCGGCCAGGAGGCGACCGCCGAATCCAGCGTCAGACCACCATCTCGGCTGCTGGGACAGCATAGGCCTCACGGTCTCTGTGCTCGCGTCCGGTCGCCGGATGGAGAGGAGGAATTGCCCCGCGGGCAACTGGTCAGTAAAGCGTTGCTGCCGATAAGTGTAGAACTGGCTGCTTTAATAGTGACCGTGTTGTCGCTAGTGGTGACGGTGCTTAGCATATTGGTATCACGGGGCGTTATACCCTGGCCTTTCTAAAATGTTACGCGCACTGTTGCCGACCATTCTCGTTGCAGGTGGTCTGTTCTTTCTCTGCCTGATGTTGGTGAATCAGATCATCAAAGGTGTTCATCTGCGCTCCTGGTATCATAGGCTGTCGGGCCTTATCGGCGCGTTGCTCTTGGGTTCAGGGATACTCCTCCTCGCGCGACCTGGCTTGCTCCTTCCAGGGAGCTCTCTGCCCCCACGGGTCGTGTCTGGAATAGCATCTGGAGCGTCAATCGTGACACTGACGGCCATGCCGGCGCCTACTCGTACCGCGACGAGGACGCTCGTGCCAACTCCAACTCCGACAGCCACACTGATGCCGACAGCGACTCCGACACTCACCTCCACGCCAACGGCTACTGCCAGTCCGACCGCCACTTCAACGTCGACAGCGACCGCCACTTCAACGTTTACATCAACACCGACTGGAACGGCCACCTACACAATGACCGCCACTCACACGCCAACGGAAACGGCAACACCGCCAAATCCGACGCCAACACGATGGTCGCCATTGTTACCCGATCCGTTCAACGAAAATGTGAATAAGTGGCATCCGGGTGACATGAGTAACGATCGGGTCACAGGAGGACGCTCTTTCGTTAACGGCAAGTATCGCTGGGATGTAGTAGCTAAACAGTCATTTGTCGCCACGGATTATCCGTGGTCATATGCTGGATACGCCGGCGCCAACTTCGGTCATCGCGGTAGGACTGCCAGTTACCCAACAGCCCCCGCACAGATCCCGGCGTGCGGTTTTCCCGCACCGGGCTCTTCAGGAATACTCGCTTCCGCATTCCAACCTAGGCCGTCGAAGCTGCCCTTCTCCTCCTTGGTCGTCCTACGATCCGTGGTCGTTCTGTGTTGAAGTGTTCGATGAGTTCCAGAAAGCCTTGCCAGTTATAGCTGCACCGCTGGCTTCGCCGGTTGAGCCACTTCATCAATATCCGCATGGCCTGGTCGAAGAACTGCTTCAAGCTGGCGTAGTTCCCGATCACCCCGTAGTAGTTGTAGTACCCCCGGAGCTTGGCATTCAGCCGCTTGAACAGCACGTCTAACCTCAGATTCCGGTTTCCCTTGCACCACACGGTGAAGTTCTTCAGCGAGTTTCGGAGCTTCTGGCGTGAGGTTCGGCGTTTGACGTGCGGCTTGCCACCTCGATCCTTGCCCCACCGAAACTCGAAACCCAGAAAGTCGAAGCTGGTCTTGCCGGCTTGCCGATACCGACTAAACGGGATCACCCGCGTCTTCTCTGCCGACAGTTCCAACCCGAACTTCCCCAGCCGTCGGTCCAGTGCCCTGTAGAAGCCCTCAGCTTCTTCCTGATACTCGAACGCGCACACAAAATCGTCCGCGTATCGTATCAGGCACGCCTCGCCCCTACAGCGCGGCTTGACGACCTTCTGAAACCACAGATCGAGGACGTAGTGCAGATAGGGTCGAAGGGCGGCGCCGTGCGGCCTTGCGGCCGTCGGTCTCCGCCCAGCGCCCTCAGAACCGGGCGGGCAACTCTTCGCTGCACCCGGCTCGCCAGTGAAGTACCGTCTAGGCAGCAGCATTCTGCCGCCCGTTGGAGTGGTGCTGCTGATGACAGTCAGGACAGAGCCATTTCGCCCGTTGCTCTTGCGCAGACTGGATGACGTTCGCCGGGCCTTGCTTGCGGCGACGATGTTTGGCTAACCGGTGCGGATGGTGCACCTCGGATTCAGTGATTGCCTTGCCGCAATGTTGACAGTGACCATCGGCCTGCTCTTTCAGTTCGAGTCGTTGCTCGTAACTGTGTCCGCCGGCCCAGGCGGTCATCACCACCGGGCGGGTGTCGTGCGCATACACCTGGCCTGTCAAGATCGATCGCCGTTGTGGTGGCTTATTCCAGATGAACAGGCGTTTCCCATCCGGGCGTGTGATGTACAGGGCTCGTTTGCCTGTCTTGGGGTCCACACCGTAGTGGTTACGCATCAGTTTCTTGATCGAGCTTCGATGCTTACGCCCCAGGTAGTGGGCTGTGAGCCAGAACACCACACCGGTCAGATATCCAAAACGCCGTGTCGCGTTGTTGGCATAGCGATAGTACTGGGTCCAGCCGCGCATGAGCGCATTGACGCTCATAAAGAGGTCAGTCGCCGGAATCTGCGTGTACCCACACAACTTCTTCACACGCTGCTTGAGGTCCCGCTCCGCTTCCGGTGGGATCGTCAGGCGCAGCCAGCGCGTCCCATTCAGGTTGCGCTGGCCCCCCAAGTCGTAGCCCAGGAAGCGAAAGCGCTCGCTCCAGTGCGTGATCCGCGTCTTGTCCGGGTGTTGGATCACCCCCAGGTTCTCTTGCAGCCATTCCGCCATCGCCTGCTTGAGGTGTTGTGCTTCCTCTTTCGAGTAATTGCATAGCACAACTGTGTAATCATCGGCATAGCGACAGTAGTAGATGGCCTGCCGCGGCAAGAGACAGGGGATCCGTTTGCGTTCAGCCAGCGCCTCTTTAATCTTACGCTTGAGACCTTCCACAGTCTGGCGTCCCATGGGGATACGCCCGTCCAGTTGCGCGCGCCAACGGTAGAGGTTGCGCTTGATTCGGGCATACCCCGGGTTCATGCGTGCTTGTTGCTGCTTTGAGGTGAGGGGCGGCGGGTTGGCCTGCCAGCGTTCTTCCATCCAGCAGTCAAACTCATGCATCACCACGTTAGCTAAGATCGGTGATACCAGCCCGCCCTGTGGCGTACCGGAATAGGTTCGTTCAAAGCGGAAATCCTCCATCACCCCTGCCTGCAACATACGCCGGATGAGGTCAATGAACCGCTCATCTTTAATGCGCTTGCGCAGGCAGTTGAGGATGACGCCGTGCGGCAGAGTGTCAAAGCACTTTACCAAGTCCCCTTCCACCACCCATGTTGCGCCCGCCCGATAGGCACGAGCTATGTGTCGTAGCGCGTGGATGGTGCTCCGTTTGGATCGGAACCCGTATGAGCAGTTACGGAAGATGGGCTCGTAAATAGCTTCGAGTACCTGAGCCACCGCTTTCTGGACAATCCGGTCCCGCATGGTCGGAATACCTAAACCGCGCCGCTGATTCTCCCCTTTCGGTATGTAGGCACGCCGGACGGGTTGTGGCTGGTAGCGGTTCTCTGCCAGCTCTAGCGCCAGGTCGTGGATGGTCTCAGCATCGATGTCATCTTTCGTCTGCCCATCTACTCCGGGTGTCCGGCTGCCCTTGTTGGTGCGCACGCTCTCCCATGCCATGGTTAAGAAGGCCTCTTGCCTGGCAATCTTCAGCAACTTGCCAAACCGCTTATTCGGGTCGGCCGTTGCCAGCTTGCGTAGATGTTCAAGTTCGCGTTGTGGGTCTCCCATGAGGTCTCACACCTCCGTACTCACACCGTCTTGAACGACTTCACCTGTGGCCCTTCGCCCTGTACGCGACTTTCTCGCGTTCCCTGGGTGGGCGTCACTCCACCGACTACTACGGCCACTCTGCCCCGGCACTCATCGTTCACCGCCCAAGCCGGTCGCCTCTTCGCTGAGGGGAGACGAGTGCCGGTTCCCTGGTAGCTGCAAAGGCACTCTGACAAGTTAGGGTTGACTTCCGAGCGCGTTCCCGCCTATGCGGGCCTTGAAGACCGAGGCTGCCAAGTGTGTAAGTTGGTCAGCCCGACCGTCTACCTCGGGCCTGACCAACGGTAGTGTATCTCAACCGTGGTCACGGTCTTCCACACCGTCTTCCCGCCGGTCACGGTGTGTTAGCGATTGTCACGTCTCGCCTTCGCCAATCACCGACTAACCCTTCTTGTCCTATCCAACACGTCCGCCTCTTGAGGGTCGGCGTCCCTCTCACGGCTCGCCCTGTCCTCTGGAAGCTGACCACAGCCTCTGAGCTTGGTCTCTGACTGCGCCAGAGTGAGGACGTGAGCCCCTACCGTCTCACGGTGTCATCGAAGACACAGTACCTTTGCGCCCGAACAGGCGCCCGTACACGTTCGCCAAGATTGGCGAGATGATGCCCCCTTGCGGGGTGCCCGTCGCCGGATGGATCACCTGGCCGTCCGTGTCCAGCACGCCTGCCTTCAGCCATTTCTTGATCAGCCGCAGCAGCGCGCGGTCGTCAATTCGTTCCTCCAACATCCGGATCATCCATTCGTGATCGACGTTGTCGAAGAACCCCTTGATGTCCGCTTCTACTACGAAGTTGTACCGCCCGAATTGGAGCTTGATCGTCAGTTTGTCCACTGCGTCCAGTGCCCCAACGCCGGGCCGATACCCATAGCTACTGCGCAGAAAGTCCTGCTCGTAGATGGCTTCCAGTATCCGCTTGACCGCCAACTGTAGCAGCTTATCTTCGATGGCCGGTATTCCCCGGGGACGCAAGCCGCCGTCCCCTTTAGGAATGTACTGCCTTCGGACGAGTTTGGCCCGGTAACTCTTCCTCTTTAGTCTTGCGACCAGGCCTCGGATATTCTCTTCCAGGTTCTGCTCGTACTCGTGGGCGCTCACCCGATCCACCCCATAGGCGGCATCTTTGCGGATGTAGCGCCAGCAGTCCAGTAGCATCTCCTCGTTGAGCATCCGATAGAGGTCTTGAAACCGGTGCTTCTTCTGCCTTTCGGCCTTCTTCGCTATTCCCTGCAGGGAGGTTTGCATTGTTGCCCGGCCCTCCGTGTCCGGTCAATGTTTCCTTTGCAGGCTACGTATTCCTGTCAGCCCCTTCCCCATGTGATCGGTCCTACCGTCTCAGAGTACTATGGGCTGATCTGACTCCCTGGCAGCCCTCGGCTCCCCTTCTTGTGCTCGGAGTCGCCTACCTGCTTCACCTTCGATGTCCAGCCGCTCCCGTTTAGAGTCCGGCTTACTTCCGTGTCTGGGTTTCCCCCTACGTGGCTAATTATCCGTATCTCTTGCGGTAGCGCCCTGCGCTCTCCAGTGTCCAGGAACCACCAGGGCCTCCCAAGTTCCTGGCGCTTCTCTCCACGCATCCCACGCTCTTTGTGGACCCCGGCAGACCCTCGGAGCACTCACCCTATCGCGCTCTCTGTGTTGGCTTCTGGCCCGTTAACACCATCGCCATCTGCTTTTGGGACTTACGTCCCCTCACTCTCTAACGGGGCTGTGTCAAGCTTCAGGGAGTGCGCTCTCCCTTACGGGCTACGTGGTTCCCTGTGTACGCTTCAACTATCTCGTTCGGTGCTGGTTCCAGGGTTTGTGTCCCCTCGCGGGCTCGTTGGGTACTGGAACCCCTGTCTCCCAACGCCAAGAGTTCTGCCCTCTGGCCGGTACTCCTTTGAACCCTCCTAGCATCTCCTCCATAGCTGCAACACTCGGTATGGGTGGGTGGTTAGCCCTTACCCAAAGGGGACTTTCACCCCTCAAGAAGCGCCAAGCTTCGCTTGGCGCACTAACGGTCGAGGCTCAGCGGGTCAGTGGGCCCACGTCTGCACTGTATGGTCTCCTGTTTCGATGGCGGGGTGATCGTCGCTACTGCCTCTTTGGGGTACGAGACGACCGGCGCTTCGTCGTTTTTCGGCGGGACAGCAATCAGTGGACAAGGTTAGTAGATTGGACGACCACCTCTGCAATTCGACCAGGTGAGGTGAACCGTTTGACAGTCGAAGCTGAAGGGTCGCATTTCAGATTCTTCGTCAATGGTATACAAGTTGCTGAAGTTGACGATGGCCGGCCATGGACAGGACTGGCGGGATTGGCCATCTGGCTTCCTCGGTCGGGAGACTCCGCTATCTTTGAATTCGACAACTTCGATTTGGAGGGGCGCTGAACCGACGTCTGCCGTACCAGGTCGCGAAAGGCCTTGAACTCGGCGCAGTAGTCGGGTGGCGTTGCGCCTAGTTCTGGGAGATTTCAAGCAGGCTTGCGTGCTGTTGCACTGCCTTGGAGGTGCAGTCGGCGTTCACAACCGCCTCATGCAGGCCAGGGAACGAGGTATTGATCTCCTCCGGCTCAGCGAAGCGCGGCATAGTGAACTTCTCTCGGGAGCCTGCGGGGCCCGCCAAGGTCAACGGTCTTGCCACTATGGATGCGAAGATCGCGTAATTAGGCACAACCCAGCGGGAAACCGTTGCCAGTGCTAGAAGATTCCGCATGTCATGAACTGATCCGCCAGCCGGCTGCCGCGCTCCCAGCGAGCAGCGATCCGCGAGACGGTGAGCGCCACCATAGCGTACAGCAACCCCACCGCCAGGTACACCGGCACCCAGTACACCGAATTGCGAACGTCGCTGCCCAGCGCTGAGCGCGCCACGGTCATCAGCTCACCCACGCCCAACACCACGACCACCGACGAGTCTTTGAACAGTGAGATGGCCTGACCAGTGAAGGCCGGCAGCATCACACGCAGCGCGTACCGCAGGCGCACCAGGAAGAAAACCTGCCAGGAGTTAGCACCCATGAGCCGGGCAGTGTCGGCCAACTCCTGCGGCACAGCCACCAGGCCGGCGCGTACGATCTCCGCCTGGTAGGCCGACGTGTACAGCGTGAGCGCGATCAACGCCGATGTGAGCGGGCTGAAATCCAGCCCAAAGCGCCGGCCACCGATAAACTGATGGATCAGAAACAGCAGCAAAAGCAATGGCAGCCCGCGAAACACCTCGACGTAGGCCGCGGCCAGCCGGCGGGCGGCTGGCCAGCGTGCCACCCGCGCCGCTCCCACGACCAGCGCCACGGCAAACCCCAGACCAATCGCCACCGCAGCCAGGATCACGCTCAGCACCAGGCCCCCCGGTCGCTGACCGGGAAAGCCGAACAGCAGCGTGGGTAGCAAGCGCCACAGGAATTCGAGAGCAGTCATGACAAGTAGCTACGACAGGGTTTCACGGGCTCCGTCTTGCGTCTGTTCGACGCCGTACGCAAGACGTAAGACGTAAGACGCAAGACTACTCCCACCGGCGCAGCAGCCAGGCAAAGCTCCACGACAACAACCAATAGCCCACCGAGGCCAGCAACAGCAACTCCACCGCGTGGAAGGAGCGCGTGATGGACGTCTGAACGGCCTTGAAGAACTCCGGCACGGCGACCAGGGACGCCAGTGCGGTGTTCTTCATGTTGTGGACCAGCCGTGTCACAATGGCGGGCGATGCCGCACGCAAACCATGGGGCAACAGCAGATTCAGAAATGCGCGGCTCCGCGAGGCTCCCAATGAGCGCGCCGCCTCCCAGTGTTCCCGCGCCAGTGTGCCCACGCCGGCCCGGAAAAGCTCCGCGATGTAGGCGCTCGCATTCAGCGTCAGCCCCAACGAAGCCCCTACCGCGTAGTAGGGAATCGACAGGCCGGTGAGATGGCCCAGCCCGTTGATCCACGAATTATCAAAGAACAACATCCGCCGGGTCTCCGGGTCGAAGGCATTCGGCAGAGCATAAGCCCAGAAGATCACCCCCACCAGCGCCGGCACATTCCGAAACACCTCAACGTAGATCACGGCCAGACTGCGCAGAGGCCTCGATACCGAAAGGCGCAGCCATCCGATCCCCACCCCCAGCACCAGCGCGCTGGCAGATGTGATCAGCGTGAGCACGGCGGTAACAGCCAACCCGCTGAGCAACAGGTAGGCGATCTCTGGCGTGAGCCACGGCAAAGCGTCGAACATCAGACTATGATTAACAGGCGACCCATTCGCCTATTCCTCACGAGGCAGTTCTCCCGATCTCTCCTGAATTCCCCCGAGTTCCCCGAATTCCCCTGAGCCTCTGCGGGAACTCAGAGGAACTCAGGGAATATCAAACCTATCCTTACAACAGTACTCCGCACACGGCGGACAACATCACTTTCAGGTCGGTCAGGGATCTTCGAGATGCTCACCTTCCAGCAGCCGGCCCTGTTGCCAGCGCCGCTGCAGCGTCTCTAGATCCAGGGCCGGCGGCGCATGAGCGTGCGGACCTTGCGTGGGAATCCACGCGTTCCGCTCCGCGCAGATGTCTTTCGCCTGCGCCAGCATCGGCAAGTCACCCAGGTCAACGGGCTTGAGTCCCTCATACGGCGTGGTGACGCCGGCGTCGATCATCGCATGACCGAGAGCCCATAGCCAATCACGTCCCAGACCCTCCATATCGTCAACAAGCCGAAAGCGGTCCGGCGCGTACTGAACTTCGAGATAACGCATCTCAGCAGCCACGCTCTGCGGCCTGCGCCGGCGCAGATGCGGCCCCATCACCGTGTCGGCACAATACTCGCAGCCATACGGGCAACCACGCGAAACCGACAGGCTGAGAGAACTGTAGCCGTGCTCCTTCTCCCACACCGCCAGATAACGTTCCACGTCGATCAGGTCCCGCGCCGGCCACGACAATTCGTCCAGATCCAGAACTGGGTCCCGCTCCGAGGGTTGCACGACAGCGCCATCACCAGCCCGGCAGGCAATGCCGGCCACGTGGGCCAGATTGCCGGCTGTTTCCAACGTGGCCAGCAGATCGACCAGTGTGCGCTCCCCTTCACCCATCACTACAACGCTCACCGCCGACTCGCGGAGGTACGCCTCTGGCTCCGCCGTGGGATCCGGCCCACCGACGACGACCCGTGCCCGGCTTTCGGCGGCCAACTGCGCCAGCCGCAGCGCCGCTGGCCGCAGCGTCACCAGACTGGCAATGCAGACGACATCAGGCTCGTGCTCGATCAGCGCCTCGGCGAAGGCCTCGTCGCCGGAGGCAAACGTGCCGTCGAAGACCGCGACCGTGTGCCCGGCTTTCCGGGTCACACTGGCCAGATACAGCAACCCCAGCGGAAAGTACAGTGTCATGAACTTCCGCTCCAGGGCGCTGTCGGCCAGGAAAAACGGGTTGGCGAACAAGACTCTCATCGTTTTTCCCCGAGAAGGCGTGCTGTCGCCACAGCATTCATCACCTCAGCACCCGCCAGCTCCTCCTCCAATCGCTCCAAATCGGCCGGCGTGTCCACATCGTACCAGCGCGGCAGGAGCGCCATACGCAGGCCGGCAGCAGCCGCCCGGGCTAGCGTATCCTCAACCACACGAGGGGTGCTCATCGTCACGTCGAACAGCGTCGGATGAGGTCTCTTCATGCCGATGGCATAATATCCCCCGTCTTCGCACGGCCCCAGCACGACGTCCACTGCCGGGTCATCCAATCGTCGAAACCCCTGCCGCAGATAGCCGGCCGGCAGCGTGGGTGTGTCTCCGTCGATAGCCATCACCTGAGCGTACCCCCGATCAAATGCCAGGTCGAACACGTTGCGCAGTCGCTCCGCCAGATTTGCGCCGGCCTGCCGGATCAGCTCGAAACCTGGTGCCAGGTCGGCGAAGTAGTCCCGAGCCGTGGCCGGCCAGTAAGCCACCGCCAGGTCCGCCCCATCTACCTGGTGCATCTGAGCCAGCTTGTCCAACAGGAAACAACGGTACAGCTCAGCCGCATCTTCAGGAGACAGGGGCGGCGACAGACGCGTCTTTGTGTGACCCGGCGCCGGCTGTTTCGCCATCAAGACCAGCGCGCCCTTCTCCAATCTCCACTCTCCAATTTCGAATCTCCACTATCCACGAGCATACCGCAATGTCGTGCCAAGAATGAAGTATGCTGCCAGGACCGTGCCCCGCACCGTTCCGGAGATTTTCGACTTCCCTCCGGCCCGCCTCCGGTAACTGACCGGCACCTCGACCACACGGTAGCCCTGTTTGGCAGCTTTGACCATCATCTCTGTGGGCCAGCCGTAGGTCATTTCCTGCATGTGAAGCGCCTCCAGCACGGGCCGGCGAATGGCACGAAACGGCCCCAGGTCGGTGACGTGGAGTCCGTACAACTGGCGCATCAGTTGCGCTGCCAGCCAGTTGCCGAAGCGCGCGTGGGGCAACAGCGCGCCAGGCTCCCGCTCGCCGCGTGCGCGGGAGCCGACTACCAGATCGGCCTGGCCGGCGCGGATGGGATCGACCAGCCAGGGGATTTCCTGCGGATCGTCGGCGCCATCGCCGTCCAGGAACACCAGGATGTCCGCGTCTTCGGCTGCCCGAGCGCCGGCGTGGCACGCAAAGCCGTATCCGCGACGCGGTTCGTAGACCACACAGGCGCCGGCTGCCTGCGCAACCCGCGCTGTCTCGTCGGTGGAGCCGTTATCGACTGCAATCACACGATCAATCACGCCGTGAGGGATCGCAGCGATAACATCAGCGATCGTGGAGGCCTCGTTCAGGGCCGGAATGATGGCCGTGATGCGTGATGCCGGTTGCCCGTCGCGTACTGCGTATTGCGTACTGCTTGTTGAGAACATACACCATCCAACATGGTAGAAGGTTACACGATCCACGTCTGTAAGACAATTCACGGTCGGATGGGCTTACGCCACCTTGCGGCCAATCGTTTGGCCGTAGCGGCCGATCCGGTTATACGGGAAACGCGGGGCGGCGGCTGTCTCCAGTGCCAGCAGGGCCTCGAAGGTTGTGGGGTCGTCCTGCCAGGCCGAATTCGCCAGGTAATCGGCAAAGATGCGGACGCCGTACTCGGCGATGGGCTCGACGCCGGCCCTCACCAGCATATCGCGGATCGTGTCCGCGTCGAAGGTCCGGCGGGGCACGCCGAAGAGATCGGCCGGCGACGACGTGGCGGTCAGGGCTGTGCGGGCGGCGACCAGATCGCCCCTGGCCAGCGCCAGGCGCAATGCGTCGGCTAGCGGTTGACGAAGGCCAGTGAGAAAATCCCATCCGGCCTCAGCACGCCCGCCAGGGCCTGTACAGCGGCTTCGGGTTCAGACACGTATTCCAGCAGCGTGTGACACACTACCCCATCGAAAGTTCCCTTTCCGAAGTGTTTCGCCAACTCCTCGACTCGAGCGCAGCAGGTTTCGAGCCGGTCCTCGACGCCGACCGCCTTCGCCTTCTCCACTGCCAGACGTAACATCTCATCCGCAATATCGAGGAGATATACGTGATGACCTCGTTGCGCCAGCCGCACGGCCAGCCCGCCGGTGCCACCGCCGGCGTCCAGAACTTGTGGCGCTTCGGGTGCCGGCGGCAGGTGGCGCGCCAGATAGCGCCAGTTCAGTTCCTCGCGTAGCCGGCCAGCCGGCGTCTGGGTGTACGCATCCCAGGCCGTGGCCTTGGCTTCAAATGCGTCGCGCAATGGGTCGGACATCGGTAGGCTTCGCGGGTTTACTTCCCAGAATCTCTGGTGTACAATATACATTGCATCGCAGAGGGAGTCAAAGAGTGAACTTCATTATACAAACCTCAGCAGAATGAACCGAGGAGCCACTGCGACGAAGGTAGCCCATGGCCGACAAAGTCAACATCTTCGATCGGGTGCTGAAAGTGCTGGCTCGGGAGTACGCCCCCCGTCTCCTGGAACTGGCGCTGCCCAACGTTTCGCTCCAGATGGTGGGCACGCTGGAGAATGTGGAGTTGGCCATTCCCGAAGAGCGAGTAGATTTCGTACATCGTGTGGTACACGATGAGCAAGAGTATGCTTTGCACATCGAGTTCCAGACAGAGCACCGGGCCGATGTGCCCCAACGCCTCTTTGTCTACTCAGCGCTGTTAACTCGCCAACTGGGGTTGCCGGTGCTGACGGTGGTATTGTACCTGGCTCGACGCAGCGCATCCCTGCCCAACGCCTATCAGGTAGAGGTGGGAGAGGCAGTCGTCAACCGCTTCGAGTATCCGGTAGTGAAACTATGGGAGTATGCCGACGAAATCGCCCAGGGGCGTTGGCCAGAATTGGCCCCACTGCTGGTCGCCCTCGCCGAGGGGCAGCCAAACGAGGCAGTGTTGGCACGGGAGCGGGAGCTGATTCTGCAAGAGAAAGACTCGCGCAAGCGAGCGAATTTGCTGGCGTGTGCCGTGACCATTGGGGCGCGCTACTTCGACAAAGAATTCTTGTGGCAGTTCTTCCACGAGGAGGTAGAGCTGATGCGTGAAGCAACGTTTATCGAGGACTGGCTGGAGGAGAAATTGGAAGAGGGACACCAGCGGGGTCTCCAGCAGGGCCTCCAGCAGGGCCTCCAGCAGGGTCTCCAGCAGGGTCTCCAGCAAGGACTCCGGCAGGCGTATCTGGAGGATATACAACGTTTTCTACGTTGGCGCTTTGGTAAAGTGCCGCTGAGCCTGATAGAGCAACTGGGCCGGCTGACCCCCGAACAATTGGAGCCATTGGTAGACGAGGCATTGGAGACACCGGACCTGGAGACGTTCGAGGCCACGGTTGAAGGCTTGCTTTCGCCTCCCCAGACAGACAATTAGCGCTTTCGGCCGCATCCTGATCGTGTTCGATGAGCACGCTGCGTGACGCAATGCACGAAGAATTCGCGTCTGGCACGCATACTATGACCGTCCGTTTTTGTCCCGAGTGTGGGGCCATGCAGGGTGATTGGGAGCGGTGTGGCTATTGCGGTGCGAAGCTCCCACCCATTGAAAAAGCGCAAGGGGCCGGCCTGCAGTCCCAGTCGCAACAACCGCTCGGCGACCTGCCTTTCGACCGAGCGGCCGTCATCAACATTGCGTTGTATGCTCTGGCTGTCGTAGTTGGTATCATACTCATTGGCGTCTTGTGTGTCCTGTTACTCCGGCTGCTACTATAGTACTCCATCAAGGAGGATGGCATGGATTTCGAACTGACTGATGAGCAACGTATGATCCGCGACTCGGTGCGCGAATTTGCGCAGGCGGAGATTGAACCGCGAGCTCACGACATCGACGAATCCGGCGAGTTTCCCCACGATATCTTCAAGCAGATGGGCGAACTCGGTCTGATGGGGCTGCCGTTTCCCGAAAAGTATGGCGGGGCCGGCGCCGATACCGTCAGTTACGCCCTGGCCGTCGAAGAGCTTTCGGCCGCCTCCGGGTCCGTGGGGTTGACCTACGCGGCCCACGTGTCCCTGGGATCAGCGCCAATCTACATGTTCGGCACCGAGGAGCAAAAGGAGAAATACCTGGTCCCGCTGGCCGCCGGCGAGGGCCTCGGCGCCTTCGGGCTCACTGAGCCCCACGCGGGATCGGACGCAGCCGCGCTGAAAACGATGGCGACCCGCGACGGCGATGAGTGGGTCCTGAATGGGCAAAAGATGTGGATCACGTCGGGTGCAGTGGCACGCAGCATCGTCGTGGCCGCCAACGCGAACCCCCAGGCCG
Source organism: uncultured Anaerolineales bacterium (assembly GCA_964532665.1). Taxonomy (GTDB): domain Bacteria; phylum Chloroflexota; class Anaerolineae; order Epilineales; family JAANWY01; genus CAZHMV01. Next base: position 32,833 of record CAZHMV010000005.1, on the reverse strand, counting down.
GCGTCCACGGCGTGGTCAATCTCATCGTGCCGGCCGGCACGCCAGGCTTCACACCCGGCAAAAACGAGCCCAAGATGGGCCTCAAAGGCTCCGTCACCAACCAACTGATCTTCGACAATTGCCGCGTGCCGGCTGAGAACCTGCTCGGCCAGGAGGGCGAGGGATTCAGGCAGTTCATGATCACCCTGGACGGCGGCCGAATCAGCATCGGGGCGATGGCGCTGGGCCTCGGCCGTGCGGCATTGGAGAAGGCCACGGAGTACGCCAGGGAGCGTCAAGCTTTCGGCAAGGCTATCGCGGAGTTCCAGGCCATTCAATGGAAGCTGGCCGACATGGCCACCGAGCTGGAAGCTGCCCGGCTGCTGCTCTACAAAGCTGCCAGCCTGAAGGACGCGGGCAAGCGTTTTACCAAAGAGGCTGCCATGGCCAAGTTGTTCGCATCCGAGGCCGCTGACCGCGCCTGCTGGGAAGCAATTCAGATTCACGGCGGCATGGGCTACAGCCGTGAGGTGCCGGTGGAGCGATACTACCGGGACAACCGCCTGACCCTGATCGGTGAGGGGACCAGCGAGATCATGCGGCTGGTCATCGCGCGGCAAATCTTGAAGCAATAGGACGTTGTAGCTCCCCGACTCACAACGCCGGCCCGGCCAGAATCTCAATCTTCCGCAGAGCATCCACCCAGGTGATGGGCGAGAGACCCAGCTTCTGGCGCAAATCCTCCGGATCCATGCCGGCCCGGTAGTCGCGCACGGCGCAGGTCCAGCGCAACATCTCGAAGGCGATGTCTGCAATGCCAGCCTGCTTCCCCGCATTGTTCAACACGTACTCCAGGTTGCGGGCGGTGCACTCAAACAGCTTTGTCCGAGGCTCATACTGAGCCAGATAGCGGTCCAGAACGGATACCAACTCGCGCGACAGGGCGAGCTTACGCTCCTTCTTCTGCATCCGTGGGTTGGCGTAGCGCACGTACAGCGCCGCCTCCGACGGGTCCGAGCGGTCGATGTGATCCAGGGCGATCCGCACACACTCACCCTTCTTGATCCCCGTCTCCAGCAGCAGGCGCACCAACAGATGTGGCCGCGTATCGGGCTGTTTGGGATCGTGCATGCGCGCATGGGTGCTCGAGAGCAGAGCCTCAACCTGGCTGTCGTAGAGAATATCTGGCAGGGGGGTGCGAGTCGGATGGTGGGGAATGGGGGCTGCCGGGTCGCCGGCGATCACTCCGGTCTCTGTCAGCCAGGCGAAGAAGCGCTTCAGTGTCGTCACCCGCCGGGCATACGACTTTGGGCTGCAGGGCACGCCTCGGCCGTCCAGCAACCAGACCAGGAAGTCTTGAAGTTGCTTCGTACTCACCTCGCTGACAGACGTTGTCCCGCCCAGATACCGCATCAGCAGCCTCAGGTCGCTGTGAAACGCTTTCCGCGTATTCTCCGTGAAATGCTCGCGCTGCATGTGCGCATCGAACTCGCCGACCGCCGACTTCAGGGACGAATCAGGAGTCAGGTCCGGCATCGGGGTGAGAGGGGTGCTGTATTCGCCCTTTGCGCCACGTCTTGAAAAGAGCGGGAGTTGTTCGGCTCGCATCATACCCTCCTCTCGGCTGCAGTCACCATTCGACGTGGGTATATCTTACCGTGCTTTCATCAATATGTCAACCCGGCGTGATGCGTGATACGGAATGCGTAAGAGGGAGCCTTCATGTATCGGGTTCCGCGCCACACGTGTTGGGGGCCGTCAGGAGCGATTCCAGGTATTCGTCTGTGACCTTGCGAGATGCCTGGACGAGCCGGCGTTTGGCCAGCAGACGCGGCAGGTTGAGGAGGCCGGCGGCCATGCCACGCAGCCGCGCGCGCGCAGCCGCACCGCGCCACGCCTTCAGCGCGTCCCAGGCAATGTGAAGCTGCGCCGCCAGGATGTCGCGCCAATGTTTCCTCAGCAGGGTCGTCGGGTAGTTCTTGGCAATGAGGTAGAGGAAGTTGCGGCCGTCGTAGAAGCTGGCGGTGGTGCCGCCCCCCGTGGCGCTGAGCTTGTGGTAGACGATGGCGGCCGGCGTGTAGACAGCCCGCCACCCGGCCAGTTGGGCGCGCCAGGCCAGGTCCACGTCCTCACAGGAGAAGAAGAAATCCTCGTCCAGGAGTCCGATCTCGTCAAGCATGGTACGGCGGTAAGCGGCCGCGCCCCCGCAGGCACTGAAAACGTACGTCTCCTGGTCATATTGCCCCCGATCTCGCTCCCACACCCCCCGGTTTCCCGGAATGCCGTCCACGCGGTAGAAATCGCCGGCAGTGTGAAACACATCACGCCGGTCGAAGAGCAACATTTTCGAGGCCACGATACCGGCCTCCGGGTGTCGCTGGAAGGCATCGACGATGGCCGACAGCCAGCCCGGATCGACCTCGGTGTCGTTGTTCAGCAGGACGATGAACTCGCCCTGGGCGGCGCGCATGCCGGCATTGCACGCGCCGGCAAACCCTCGATTCTCCGGCAACTCGATGACCTTCACCTGTGGGTATTCATGTTGGATGAAAGCCACCGATCCATCCGACGAGGCGTTATCCACAACAATGGTCTCAAAGTCGTCAAACGTCTGGCGGTCCAGCGCGCTCAGGCAGGTGTCGAGATGCTCCAGACCATTCCAGTTGGGGATGATGACGGAGATTCGTGACATTTGTTGTCGCCGGGTCGATCCCAAGGTTTGCTCGTCTTTCGTCTTGCGTCTTACGTCTTGCGCAAGACGTAAGACGCAAGACGAAAGACGAAAGACGCAATGATCTTCTCGCTTCACACGGCCTGTTACAGTCCCAACCTGCTCTGCCTCTACAACTGAATCTCGATTGCCGGCTGTTCTCGGGTCAGGAAGTGGGTTTCTACCTGCGCACCGAAGAATCCAGCGACAAGCCTGGTCAGTTTGCCGGCCAACTCCTCCGCCTTTGCCCGGTTAATCGGTGGCAGGCAGTCCAGGTAGATGAGGGCGTTTCGGGTTTGTGACGTTAGGCGGGCCGTGTCGCCCTGGCGGCCGTGCCAGCGCCGGCGTAGGACGTAGGGGCCATCATCGACGCAGACGATTTCACCGATGTCCGGCGATTCAGGGCGTTCGGGGTGGCCGGCTGGGATGAAGAGCTCGTTGCCCCGGGCCGGCCGCAACCAGACATTGCCGGCAACCCTGTCCAGGTCGTCACCCCCCACCGGCAGCAGGTTCTGGAGCGCGAACGCATTCAGGATGTTGGTCAGCGGAGTATCTTCTGTGCGTAGGTGGAGTAGAGCTGGAATGCCTTGTTTCTCCGGTCCCTCTGCTTTCCCGCTCAGAACGTCGGTAATGCCAAAGGCTTCGTAGGCCAGTTGCCAGGGCGTGAAGTGTGGATGGTTGGTCGATGCCTGGTTCTCGAAGATGAGGCCGGCTGCCTGGGCCGCCTTGCGGAGCATGTTCCGGCCCGCGGCAGCGTTCTGTGTGTTATCCAGTTGTCGGGCTACCAACACCACGCGGGTGTAATCCGGCAGCGGGCCGAAAATGGCCATGTCGATGATGTAGCGCATCCTCATAGTCCATACCCCCCGGTTGTCCAGCCAGTCATACCAGCACAGTTTTTCCTTCTCTCATCCCATCGCACGCAGCGCCGCCCCCAGCCGCGCAATCTCATCGACGGTGGTGTTAGTGGGCTGCGCCGATCCGCACCTGCGTTCCGCCTGGATTGTCCTGGAAGGCGTGCCTTGTTCCTCAACATGACGAATCAGTCTGACGCCGGCTGCACACCGCCGTCCGCGCTTCTTTGTGAAGCGCCGGGAGCGTCGGCGATCGGCAGGCGGGCAGTGACGCGAGTTCCCCGGCCGGCCCCTCGGGCAGACTCTCGCAGCGAAGCCACCGATTCCAGCACCAGCCGGCCTCCCACCAGCGCTGCCCGCTCCTGCATCCCTACCAGTCCGAAGTGGCCGGCGCGCGCCAGCCCCTCCGGGCGCTCCGGCACCGGAAACCCAACGCCGTCGTCAGTGACGGTCAGCACGACCTCGCCATCGGTGAACCGGAGCTCCACGGTCGCCTGCGTGGCCTGGGCGTGCTGCACGATGTTAGTGAGGGCCTCCTGCGTGATGCGGAACACTGCCAACTCAAGCTCCTCCGACAGCCGGCGGGCCGGCCCCGCGACCCGGAACTCGGCCGCCAGGCCGGCCCTGGCTTCCACGTCGCGCACCAGCATCTCCAGGGCCGGCAATAGCCCCAGGTCTTCCAGATAGATGGGCCGCAGCGCACGGGTGAAGCGTCGCACCTCGGCCAGGGTATCGTTAATCAGGTTCCGCAATTCATCCAGGCGCTTAGCGGCCGCAGCCGGATCGTGCTCCAGAGCCCGCCGGGCCATCTCCACTCGATGTCCCAGCGCGATCAGGTCCTGCACCGTGTCGTCGTGGAGCTCCCGCGCCAGGCGCTTGCGCTCCTCCTCCTGCCCCCGGGTGATAGCGCCGATGTAGTCCCGCATGCCCTGCTGATACGCCCGAATTTGTCGCGCCAGGTGATCCAGCGTACGCCGGAGGTCCTCGATCTCCTGGGTGCCACCGACGGGTGTCCGGACAGCCTCGAAGTCGCCCCAGGCCAACTGCGCCGCCTGCTGATCCAACTGCTGTAGCGGTCGCACGATGGAGCGCAAACCGAAAATGATGGAGATCAGGGCAGCGATGGCAGCCATGACCAGGATGAGCGGAGCTACCAGCGAGAAGCGCATCATTGGGCCAACTACGGCGGCCCACGGTTCCTGGGTGATCAGCGCCCAGCCCACCGGCGGGACCGGTGCATAGCCGACGACCAGGTCCGTCCCCTCGATGGAAGCGACCACCGCACCGGCCTCGCCCCGCAGTGCCGCCTCCACGCCGGGTTGCCCCCGCAGAGACCCGATGGTCGGGCCAGGACCGGCGGCCACCAGCACCTGGCCCGTTTGGTCGATGATGTAGGCCCGCCCCTCGATCCCGAGGGACAGCTCAGCCACCAACTGCTCTACGCCCAGGTGTTGGAGCGAGACACCCCCCGCCAGCCAGTTCTCACCGGCCGGCGATGCCATCAGAAGCAAGTGCACGCCGAAGGCCGGATCATTGACCACCGGTGAGATTCTGGTGGCAGATGGAGCAGGGTTTGAGAGGAGGGATTGGATGGCCGGCTGCAGTTGAGACCAATCCAGATCGTGGGGTAGGGTTGCCAGCAAGTGACCATCTGGTGAAACAACAGCCGCCCCCTGGTCGAAGGTCTGGACCAGTGCGGCGTGTTGGTCCAGCGAGGCCGGCACGGTGTGCTGCGCCAGCAGGCGATTGGCTGACTCGATCTCAGCGGCCAATGCCGCGAGCTGGCCTGCCAACATCTCCAGCCGATCAGACAGACGTTCGGCGGCCGTCTGGGCCAGGCGGGTATCCCGTGCCAGTACCAGGTCCCGCATAGCCTGCTGATGGCCTACAACTCCCACCACTGCCAGGGCGATCAGAATCAGCATGGCCGGCACGGTGGTCCACAACAGGAGTTGGATAGGCACCCCGCGCAACCAGCGCCGCCTCCTGGCAGATAGCTTGTGACTGATGGCTGAAAGCTGATGGCCGAAAGTTGATGTCAACCTACTGCCAGCCACGCGCCATCTGCGATCCGCTATTCGCAATTTGCTATCCGCCATCTGCCATCTAGCCGGTCACCTCATCCAACGTGAGCCAGCCCAGCTTCACTGCCCGCAGCACGGCCTCAGTGCGGGTACTCACACCAAGCTTAGCGTAGACGTTGGCCAGGTGTCCCTGCACCGTCCGGTCGCTGATTTCCAACTCGGCCCCGATGGCCTGGTTCGTCAGCCCCCGCGCTGCCAGTCGCAGCACCTCCAGCTCGCGATCGGTGAGCCCCTCGACGATCTCTTCGCTGGCCGGCGTGGGGTGGCCGCTGGCCAGGTGCTGGACCACCTTGCGGGCCACCGCCGGGTCCAGGGCCGAATCGCCCCGGTGGACCGCACGCACTGCTTCCACCAGATCCTCACTGCCGGCCGTCTTGAGCACGTAGCCGCTGGCGCCGGCCTGGATCATGGCAAATACGTAGGGATCATCGTCGTAGGCAGTGAGGATCAGCACGCGGATGTCGGGGAAGCGAGCCTTGATACGCCGGGTGGCCTCGATCCCGCTCATCTCTGGCATCTGGATGTCCAGCACGGCGACGTCGGGCCGGTGTTCCTCCACCGCCGCCAGCGCCTCCCGGCCATTGGACGCCTCGGCGACCACGGTGATGCCTGCACCGGCACAGGTGTCCGGCGCTTCCTCCAGGAACTCGCGGATCCCCTTGCGCACGACGGCATGGTCGTCCGCCAGAACGACGCGGATGGGGTTGTCAATGGTCATTGAGTGAGTCGGCTCCCTTACTTACATTGAGCGTTGATCAGTTTCACAGCCTCGCATGATGACAGACATAGTTTACTCCAACGTCTTCAGATAGTCCAGCGTGTGTTCAATACTTCGATCTCATACGATTTCTAGCTACCGTTGCTACTTACAGTTTTGACAGGCTGCCAATGATTGTGTATAATGCATCTGCCTCAGGCGGAGGGGAACGCAGGTGGCCGCGGCGGCAACAGCGTGGCTCGGACCGCTGATGACTGTATGCGTGCACCGCTCCCAAAAACAAATCTCCCAAGAACAAACAAAGAAAGGAGCAAGAGAGATGAAAGGCAAACTTCTTAGGGAGAAGGGGATTACAGTATTGCGGGCGGTTATGATTTCTGTAATTTTGGCCGCAGTGGCTATGGCAACAACCATGTGTGCGCCGGCAACGCCTACAGAAGTGCCTACAGAAGTGCCTAAAGAAGCACCCCAAGAAGTGCCTACGGAAGCCAAGAAAGGGGCTACTCTGGCGATTGAGCACTTCAGTATCATTAAAGGGACGACGTGGTCTGGAGCCCACGACCGCGCGGCCAAGCGAATCGCTGACAAATACCCGAATGTCCAATACGTTTACAGAGAAGAGGTAGGACCTGACGCAGCAGTTCCCTACGCCGAAGAGCTGATCGCCGACGGCGCCAACATCGTCGTAGGAAACGCAGAGTTCATGGGCCTCCCCCTGAAAGATATCGCTGACAAGTACCCGGATGTTTATTTCGCATCCGTCATTGCCAGCGATCTGGCCACAAAGAGGAACTTCATTCGGTTCTTCCCCAGGCAATATCAGGCGCTGTACCTGGAAGGGCTCATCGCCGGGGCGTTGACCCAGTCGGGCAACATCGGAATCGTCTCGGCATTCCCATCCGTTCAGGTCGCCAGGCGGCAGAACGGCTTTTACCTTGGGGTTCAGGATGCAGCGGAGTTGCTCAACAAGGACATCACGGTGTACGTGAAATATGTCGGTGACTGGTACCTGCCGGCGGAAGAACGAGATATCGCAAAGACGTTGAAAACTCAGTACGACGTCGATGTCTTGACCCAGCAGACCGATTCCGGCTCGCCCCTGGACGTCGCCCAGGAAGAGGGTATATGGTTTGTCGGGAAGGACATGGACATCGTGGGGTTCTACGGCTGGTCGAACACGGACACCGTGGCCGTGTCGTTCGACACGCGCTGGGAAGTCCTGTACGACAAGATGGTCCAGGATTGGCTGGCCGGCGATAAGAACCCACAAACCGTACTGTACTGGGGCATGGACCACAGTATGACTCTGGCTGATGGCACAGAGGTTCCGACCGTGGACATTATGAATGACAACAAGGTGGGCGTTGACGCCATCAGCCCCAAGGCACGACCATCGATTTCCGATGAGATCGTTAAGCTCGTTCAGAAAAGACGAGATCAGATGATGAAAGGCGAGTGGGATCCGTTCGCTGAGCACAAGTTCGTGAGCAACGGTACCGGCTTTGCACTGGAGAATCTGCCGATTCCAGAGGCGGGGACCGTGGTCAAGCCGGCTGGTGAGATGCCGTCAGACGAGTGGCTGCTCTCGAAGTTCAACTTCGACCTGGAGGGGATGAAGATACTGGAGTAGTCGTCAACATGCCCTATGCAGGGATCTATGAAGCATAAAAATGGCTGGATGGCTGGATGGCTGGCTTATGTCACCACTCAGCCATCGAGCCATTAGCCATCTAGCCAATCTAAATCATGGATGAAAACAGCGTAGCGCAAGATGGCATCTTGCGCCACCGCCCATTTTCGCAGCAGGCGGCGCACCAGCACGCCGCGCAATGATAGAGGCATGAGGCTGCCATTCTTGAGGGGGAAACTCTCACAGGAGGGGGGCCTCATTTTTCGAGGGGACTCCAGGAGGAGAGACAATTGCAGGAAGGGATCCTGGACGGGATCAAACGCGGTGAGACGGTCCTGGCGGCCAGGGGAATCACGAAGAAATTTCCGGGGGTCGTCGCCAATGACCACATCGATTTCGAGATAAAAGCCGGCGAGATTCACGCCGTCCTCGGGGAGAACGGTGCCGGGAAAACCACCCTGATGAATATCCTGTTCGGCCTGTTGCAACCCGATGAGGGCGGGATTTACATCGGCGGCAGGAAGGTTCATTTCAGATCGCCTCTGGACGCCATCGATCTGGGGATAGGGATGGTTCATCAACACCGCAAACTGGTGTCCGCTCACACCGTGATCGAGAATATCATCCTGGGGCACCCGAGAGCCGGGACAATACTGAACTTGAAGCGGGCAGAGGACGAGATAGAGGAACTGAGCGAGAAGTACGGTTTCAAGATCGACCTCAGAGCAAAAGTCTGGCAACTTTCAGAAGGGGAAAAGCAGGCGGTGGAGATCCTGAAGGCTCTCTATCGCGGCGCAAAAATCCTCATCCTGGATGAGCCGACGTCCGCGCTGACGCCCCCCGAAACGAAGAAACTCCTGGCATCCATCGAAGCGATGGCGAGAGATGAACTCGCCATCGTCCCGTTCATCACTCATAAGCTCCCCATCGTGCTGGCGATAAGCGACCGGGTGACGGTTCTCAGGCGCGGGAAGGTTGTGGCCCGTTTAGAGACAGAGCATGCAACGGAGATGAGCCTGGCCAAGAAAATGGTGGGGCGAGAGGTCATCTTCGAGACACAGAGAACCAGGGTCGAGAGGGGAAAACCCATACTCCAGGCAGAAAACCTGTCCGCCCTCAACAACAAGGGTGTCTTGGCTTTGGATAGTATTTCGTTTTCGATACACGAAGGCGAAATCTTCGGCATTGCCGGCGTCGCGGGCAACGGGCAACACGAGCTGGCCGAGGTCCTTGCCGGCCTTCGAGAGGCAAAGGGGGGTAAGGTCGTCTTTGAAGGGAAAGACATCACTCACGCCTCTATCCTGGAGAGATGGCAGGTGGGGATAGGATACATTCCAGCCGAACGTGTCGAGGTCGGCTCCATCGGTGATTTTTCCCTTGTGGAAAACGTCATGATGAACTTTTACTTCGATGGTAGTTTGTCCCGACGAGGGCTCCTGGATTACGAGAAGGCCCGGGAGCTTACAGAGGAGATCATCTCTGAGTATGATGTAGCGGCTCCGAGCCCAGACACGAAGGCCAGAAGCTTATCCGGAGGAAATCTCCAGAGGTTCATCTTTGCACGGGTGCTCTCACGCAGACCGCGTCTTTTGATCGCGAACCTGCCCACCCAGGGACTTGATGTGGGAGCGATGGAGTTCGTTCGGAACAAGCTCATGGAGGCGAAACAACGAAAAGCCGCGATTCTCCTCATCTCCGAAGACCTGGATGAGATTCTATCACTGAGCGACTGGGTGGCACCGATCTACGAGGGGAAGCTCATGGGTATCATCCCGCCCGAGGAGGCCAGGAGAGAGGACGTGGGTGCTATGATGGCCGGCCTGCGCCCCCCCTCTTTCCCCCCCAAAGCCTCCCCTGAGCAAGGCCGAAGGGTTGGGGGGGATGAAGGGGGGCAGGAGAGATGAGGATCGGTAGCTACGAGTTAAAGCTTGAGCAGAGATCGTCCCTGACCGGCCGGGAGGCAACGATCATATCGATCCTCGCGATAATCTTCGCCCTGGTACTTTTCAGCACCATCTTTCTCCTGGCCGACGTCAATCCCTTGCTCGCTTACCAGGAGATTTTTTCCTACGCTTTCGCAAACCGTTATGGTCTGCTGCTGACGATCAACCGATTCATATTTCTGTCGCTGTGTACGTCCGCCTTTATCATTCCTTTTAGAGCCGGCCTCTGGAACATCGGGATGACGGGGCAGCTTTACATCGGGGCGTTGGGCGCTTTCGCAGTCCTGTTTGTTTTTGGAGGAAAGGGACCCCATGCCTCAGACCTTTCCCCCGCACTTCTCATCCCACTTATGCTGATCGCGGCCGCCCTGGGCGGTGCGGCGATAGGAGCGATTGCCGGGTTTCTGAAGGGGAAGTCGGACGTTAACGAGATTGTGGTGACCATGATGCTGAACTTCATAGCTTTCTGGTTGGTCGCACACATGATCAAAGAGGGAGGCCCGTTCATGAATCCCGGCGGGAGGGGTGAAAGCTTTGAGCTCCCCCCTTCGGTATACGCGCCGCTAATCATGGGTGTCCCCTTCACGATCTTCCTCGCGCTTGGCGTAGCCGTGTTGCTGTACTTTCTGTTCGACAAAACGGGGATCGGCTATCAAATCAGGGCCTATGGTCATAATCCGGCTGCGGCCAGATACGCCGGCATCAGCACCCTCAAGATATCGCTCCTGGTTTTCATCATGGGAGGCGCTGTGGCCGGCCTGGCCGGGTATCACTATTTCGCCGCAGTTCCCGGCGTCTACAAAATTGCACGGAACTACGGGTATTTCGGCGATCTGGCTTTCTACGGAATTATATGTGGGTTGATTTCCCTCGGAAACCCCTTAGCGGCGATTCCAGTAGCGCTGCTCTTCGGGGGGTTGTCGATAGGTGGCAGATTCGTCCAGGGGAAACTCCACATAGGCTTCGGGGTGGATTATGCCCTGCTCGGAGTTTTGATGATTACCCTCGTGGCTTTTCAATTCTTTTACCGCTACAAGATCAGATGGGTAAGGAGGGAGGAGAGGCTGGATGTGGCAGTTCATCGCTAGAAGTCTGGAAGCCTCAACGATTTTCACCTTTGCCGCGCTTGGCGAAGTCATCGATCAGCGCTCAGGGATTCTGAACGTTGGGATCGAGGGTGTGATGCTTTTCGGTGCTACCCTGGGGTTCATCACTGCTCAATCCACTGAAAGTTACTGGCTCGGCTTCCTGGTGGGGATCGCCATCGGCGGGCTGCTCGGCTTTCTCCACGGGTTCTTTTCCATCACGCTGGGAGTTGATCAGGTGGTGAGTGGGATGGGTATATGGATCCTGGGCTTCGGCCTCACCACCTACATCGGCAATCCATACACAGGGCCTTTGGGGATGGAGAGGATCCCCACCATGCTGGGTCTTTCCCCGTTCTTCTATGTCGGGATTGCGCTTGTTGTCGTTTCGTGGTTCGTGCTCTCCAGGACGAGCCTGGGGCTGAGGATCAGATCGGTGGGAGAGAATCCATCCGTCGCGGAAGTTTCGGGTGTAGATGTCACGAAAACTCGCTATCTCTGTGTAACCATCGGTGGAATGCTGGCGGGGCTTTCGGGTGCGATTTACTCGCTGTTCTACAACCCGGTTTGGAACTATAACTTTCTCCTGGGCTGGGGTTTTATCGCTCTGGCCCTCGTCTTTTTCTCCATGTGGAATCCTTTTATCCTGCTGGGTGGGTCCTTGCTTTTTGGAACCCTGTGGCAACTCTCGCTCAACCCCCAACTTGTACTCCCCGGCGTTTTGTCCAGGTATGTCTGGCGGACGATCCCCTTCATCATCACCATAGGGGTTTTGCTGATCATCTCAACGAAGTGGTTCAGGATCAGGTGGGGTGCAGCAAAGCCCGAAGCACTTGCGCGGCCCTACGTAAAAGAGTGAAGGCGGGGTTATAGAACCTCTGCCTGTTGCAGTAGTGGCCCAGGCGTCATTGATCCAGCGGACTACGCACGGCCAGCCGGCCTCGATTGAGGACGTGGGTGTAGATCATGGTCGTCCTGACATCCTTGTGGCCGAGTAGCTCCTGGACGGTGCGGACGTCGTAGCCGGCCCTTCGACTCAGCTCAGGGCAGGCTTCCAGGAGGTGGGCGGCGAAGGAGTGGCGGAAGGTGTGGCAGGTGACACGTTTGGGGAGGCCGGCCAGTTTGGCGGCTTTGCGGACGGCCTTCTGGAGGCTGCTCTCGTGGATGTGATGCCGGCGGATGGCACCGCTGCGCGGGTCTTTGGAGAGTTTGGAGGCGGGGAAGACGTACTGCCAGATCCATTCACGGTTGGCGTTGGGATACTTGCGGTCCAATGCATAGGGCAGGTAGACGGCACCGTAGCCTTTCGCCAGATCCGCTTCGTGCAGCCGTTTTGCGCGCTGTAGGTGCTCCTGGAGGGGTGTGACGAGGCTCTCGGGGAGCATGGTCACCCGGTCTTCCATCCCCTTGCCGTCCCGCACAGTGATCTGGTGCTGGGCGAAGTCCACATCCTTCACGCGCAACCGCACGCACTCCATCAGCCTCAAGCCACTGCCGTACAGCAGTTTAGCCATCAACTGGTGTGTACCTGACAAGCAGCCAATGACCTTGCGCGTTTCTTCCTTGGTGAGGACCGTGGGTAACCGCTTTGGCCGTTTGGCGCGAATTGCATCGATAGGACGATCTAGCTCTTGCCTGAGTACCTCACGATACAGGAACAACAGGGCACTGAGGGCCTGATTCTGAGTGGATGCGGCGACGTGTTCATTGACGACCAGATGCGTCAGAAAGGCCTCGATTTCTGCGGCGCCCATTTCCCGTGGATGGCGTTTGTTGTGGAAGCGGAGTCCTGAGCTAAGTCGAAGGGAAGATATAGCGTAGGATCCAGTGAACGTACGCCTCTTCTGTGCGGATGGAATAATGCTTAAGTCGGATGATTTCACGAACTCGATCAAGCAACTTCTTGGGACGTTTTTTCATTGTTTTCCCCCCGTCAGGTGTTGATTTTCGGGATGCTTTCGGGTATACTACTGGTGAATGTGGGTCTATTGTAACTCATTTTCTGCGATGGGTGCAAGCAGCGCAATAGGCGGAGCATAATTCGACCTATTGCGCCGAAGAGGGGGATTAGACGGAAGAAGGGCTGTCTAACGGGCCGTTTGGCGGGTTAGACGGCCCCCTGCCACCCGCCGTTCGACAGAAGGAACCTCTAACAGCACATAATGACTCAGCAGCACAGCAGTGTTCTCGACGACCCTGAAATCTGTGCTGCACTCAAACGGGCGTGGGAAGCCTCCCAGCCTGGGGTCTCTGGAGGACACGAAGAGGGCGGCTTTATCCTGCGAGACGCAGCAGGTAACTTGCGCGTTGTTCGCTGGCCCAAAGGTGTGCAGAACAGCATCGTCCTGCCGCCTCACCAGCATTGCAGGATTGACGATAGCGACATTGTAGCGACGTTCCATACGCATCCGAACACAGGTAGCGATTATCTGCAAGAGCCAAGCGAAACGGACAAACGCGCCGTCCGAGACGATCCCGACTTGAAAGGTGAGTTTTACGTGGGAGAGTTCGTCATCTCACAAGCGAGAATCTATCTCATTGCCCCCGATGGACGCGTGAGTGACGTTGAAGAGACATAGACACTCTTTGCCGAAGGATAAGGAGATTCATATGGCAGTTGAGCTTACCGCTGAGGTACTGCAAGACGACATCGCCGTTTCCCTCGCCCGCGTGATAGCGGCTGCCAACAAGCGTGCCCGTGAATTGGGAGTTGACGTGGTTCAGAGCCTCATCACCATCACCCAACTCCCCTTGAACGGCAACCTGTTGTGGCGAATAAACTATGGCCCGAAGGATTACGTCGGGCGACGTGGCGGGGACTTGATCATTGAGGTAGACCCCAGCGACGCCAGTATCCAGCGTGTGCTATGGGGACAGTGAACATCAGGGGTTGAAGCCAGCCGGCGATACGCCGGAAAGCGAGGTTGCGCTTGCGGACGGGCAGCGAGCCGGCTGTGCGGAGATCCGGCAGCCGGTGGTTGTGCTCGCGCGGGGGCGGGGGCCGGCTAACACACGTTCGAGCTGACCGTGCTCCGTGGCGGCTTCTATAGATGTTCAGAAAAAGATCTTGACATTTGGCCCGATTTTCGCGCTTGCCGAGAGGCTATTTGTCAAGAACATTATCTGAAGGTCTATAACAACGTCGATTGGGCCAACAATCGCTCTGGTGATTGGAGATCACGAGACCAAAGCCGCACGGCAGCTCAACTATGCCGTTGAATGGCACGGTAGCATCAATAAGTTCAAGTCCGCTGAACGGAGATGGCTATATGAGCCTCTCTGAGAGTTTGGCCAAGTTGGTCGGTGATTGGGCCGGCACCAATCGCTTGTGACTGTCCCCCAACGAACCCCTTCGTGAATCCGAGACCATGCGTCAGTCGCCCTGGCGGTGCAGAGTCCGTTCATCACCCTCAAATACACTTGGGCCGACGGCAACCAACCGCAGGGCGGCTTTCTGGTGATTGGCCACGCCAGACAACCAGACACGGTGAAAGCCTGCTGGATCGATTCGTGGCACATGAGCGACAAGTTCACGTTGTGTCAAGGGACGGTCAGGCCGGCGGGCATCCTTTTATTCATCAGGTATATTTGTCTCGCTTGATCTGTCTCGGGTAGTGGACCCGATATGCCCGCTGCTTCGTCTCGTTGGACCGGAGTATCGCCTGGCGAGTGGCGGCGGGCAAATGGCCGGCACGCGCTCTCAGAACCACGAGGCGAAAGGTGAGCGTATCAAGCTGGGGACCTCCAGATAGACAAAATGGAGCATCGGGCTCCGTCCTCAGATCCGTCCCCATCCAGAGCAGAGCCCCCGCGGTCACCAGAATGATGAACAGATTGACAAACCACATTCGGGTGCCATGCTGGCCGCCACCAAAACAGCGGCTGCCACTAGGCCATACCTCTGGCGGACGACAAGGAGTACGGCCAGCAATGCTCCGATGAGTCCGTGCCTGATGGGGTCCATATCAAGCCTCCCGACTCGCCAAAATCCCGGCGATCTGAGCGACCAGCACCTTGCCCCGGCCGCTCTCAACGCCGATAAAGTTTCGCTCGTTCTCCGTTGAAGCAAGCGGCACAAAGGCGGGGCCGTCTCACGTCTCGTTACTCCTCGGCCGGGTTGCCTGGATTGGCGGCAACGTCTGCCAGGGCTACTCTCCCTGGTTGTCCGGCGGCCGACCCCCGCATGAACAGGCTGACCAACATGGCGAGGATGGTAAGCACCAATCCCACCTGAAAGACACTGTGCAACGAGCTCTCCAGCGCCCCCCGCAAGGCAGCGATGAGCTGAGATGGCAGTTGAGCCGCTGCCGCGGGGCTGGTGAGCACGCGGCCCAGGCTGGCCGTGTTGCCCAGCATTTGTGCCGCCTGCGCGGGGAGTTGTTTCAAAGCAGGCGAGGCAAGGATGGGCTTGACCCCTTCAGCCAGCAGGTTGGCCTGGTATGCGCCCAGAAGGGTCACCCCCACTGCCCCCGCCAGGTTGTTCAGGAACTGGGCCAGCGATGAGGCCGTGCCCATGTGCTCCAGGGCTACCGAATTCTGAAGCGCCAGGATGATGGTCACCTGGGTCAGACCCACGCCGAAGCCGGCCAGGGCCAGGTAGCGCAGCAACTCGTCCTCTCCGGTGGCCATGCCCACCTGGCTGACCAGCCACAGTCCTGCACCAGTAAGGGCCAGTCCGCCAACCATCAAGGTGCGATAACCGATGTTTCGGGCCACCAGGAACCCGGCCGCAACCGCCCCCAGGATGCCTGGCAGGGCGAACACGGTCAGGGCATTGCGGGCGCTCTCGGATGTGCCTCCCAACACCCCTTGCACCAGGAGGGGAACGTAGATGATCAGGGAGTAGAAAGCGACCGCCCGAATGAGGGTCACCGCCCCGGCCGCGGCGATTGTGGGGTGGGCGAAGATCCGCAGAGGCAGGATCGGCTCTCGGGCGCGGCTCTCGTTGCGCAGGAAGATAATGAAGAGCAGGACGAACGTCCCGAGCAGTCCCAGGGGTTGAGGAGAACTCCAGGGGTGGTCCCGGCTGTAGAAGAAGGCCAGCATCAGGGAGACTCAGTAGATCCAAGAATGCTCTAGCTGGACCACAGTCCAGCGGCTAAAAAGCGGACTGTGGTCCGCTTTAAGCTCAGAATTTGGATCTACTGAGACTACCCACCCTATCAAGGTAAAGGCCCCCACATAGTCTATGGCTGGCGTGACCCTCGTATCCCGGGATTCGCTCAGAAACAGAACAACGAAGAGCGCGGAGAGCAGCCCCCAAGGAAGGTTGATGTAGAAAACCCAGCGCCAGGAGAAGTTCTCCACAGCGGGCACTTCCTGTCAAATCGGCATCTCAGGAGTCTCTTCTTTCCCCCATGACCACCACTGTTTTGATGCCTTCATATCGGGCTGCTGAATCCAGAGCGTCCTCAACATCTGCCAGGGCCACCGTGGCCGTCACGAGACCTGAAGTTGTCATCTGCTCGCTGGCTAGCCAGGACAGCGCCTGGCGGAAATGCTCTGGTGCGAAGCCAAAGGTGCCAAGTACCGTTATTTCGTCATAATGAATACGATTGGCGTCCAGGGTCAGCGTTGCGTTGGCCGGCATACCCGCAAATAGATTGATGGCACCGCCCTTGTGAACCAGTGGCAGTGCTGCCTGAGCCACGCTCACCTCGCCTACAGATACCATCACTTTGTCTGCACCACCTGGGACCGTCGCTTCAACCACTGCGGATAGGTCGAACCGAGAAACATCAACTACCACGTCGGCCAGTTGACGGGCATGGTTGAGGCGAGCCGGCGTCATGCCGCTCAGGATGATCGGCTTGGCTCCCAGTACTCGCCCGGCAGCGGCTTGTAGCAACCCCATGGGTCCATCACCCACAATGAGCAACGACTCGCCCTCACCGAGGTGCAGCGCCTCCAGGCCATGCAGGCAGCAGGCCAGAGGTTCGGTCAGCGAAGCGGTGACAAAATCCAGACCGTCTGGGATATGGAGCAGGCCCTGGTCGGCGATTCGCTTTGGTACTCGCAGCATTTCGGCGAATCCGCCGGGATCAACGCTGCTTTCAAACAGGTTCTCGCACAGGCTGAAATGCCTCCGCCGGCAAGCAGCGCATCTGCCGCAGGGCGTGTATGGTGCGATCACCACCCGATCACCTGTCGTGAAGTTGGGCTGGCCATTCGTCGCAACGATCACACCTGCAGTCTCATGCCCCAGCACTGCGCCTGGCGGAATCTTGGGATGTCCCCGCTGGAATGTTTTCACGTCTGTGGCACAGACACCACAGGCTCTAACCGAAACCAGCACCTCGCCAGAGCCGAGAGAGGGGGCTGGAATATCCTCTATTTCGGCTTTTCCAGGGCCATAATACCTGAGAGCTTTCATGGATTCCTTTTGCTTGAGAGTGATGGCGGCTTTCCACAGCCGTCCGGCCTCAGCCACAGTCAGGATGTGGTGGGCCAATCTTCAAACAGCGGAGTAAGCATAGCTGTACTGCGCTGCAGAGTTTGGACCGGATGATCTCCCAGAGTCTCCGGGAGAAGCTCGATAACGAAGTTGCCTGCAAAGCCTTTTCCGCATAGTGCGTCCATGATAGCCGGCCAGTCAACAATTCCCTCCCCTGGAGGAAGGTGGCGTTTGCCCCCGGCCACTGCGAAGTCGCTGGCGTGGACATGAACCAGTTCGGGCAGGTGGCGGATATAGGCCAGTGGATCCTGGTTCATCTGGTGAGCGTGAGTAATATCCAGGGCAAAGCTCAGATTGGGGCGATCAATGTCCTCGACAAAAGCAACCATAGCCTCCGGGGATTCGCCAAAAGGCGAACTGGTCGTGTTTTCCAGGGCCACCATAACCCCATGGCCGGCGCAGGTATCACAAAGGAGGCGCAGGTTTGCCTGGGTCACTTCCAGGAACGCTCCCGTTGACATTCGTTCCCACGGCCCATGGACCACGATGACGCTGCAACCGAGCGCGCCAGCCAATCGGCCCAGGCCGGCACACAAGCCCTGGCCGAACTCCCGGGCAGCCGGGTAGGGGTTGAAAAGAAAGGGCTGCAAGATCAGCGGAAAGTGAATGGCACAGAAGTCGAAGCGGCCGGCGCTGATCTCCTGGATCTGCCCGGCGAACTCGGGACGGCATTCAGCCGGCGCTTGTGGCATGAGTTCAATGTTTTTCCAGGGCTGCTGATCCAGAACCCTCAATACATCTTCAAGCGGACGCGGAAAGAACGCTGCTGTACTAACCCCGAGACGAGGTCCGCTCATTCAAGTTATCTCCTCATCGTTAGATTTGCGTTGCCTGCCGGCCCTCCGGAGGTGCGGAGGTGCAGGGGTGCAGAGGTGCGCAGGTGAATTTCCCCCTTGCTCCTCCGCTCCCCGGCCCTTCCGCACTCACGCTCAGAGGGAGGAGCCAGCAGCGCGTGGCTCCTTTCCGTTCGGCCTTTTTCCCTTTTTGCCTGTCTACTGGCTCATCTCCTCGATGAGCGATTGGGCGGCCTGATCAAGCGCCGCCTGAGGCGTGGCCGCGCCCAGCTCCACCTGTTCGATCGCATCGCGCAGGAGACTATCCATTTTGCCCATTTCCCAGAAATGGGGGTAGGTGGAGGCCACAGACAGTTGCTCGAAACCAGCTCGGTAGACCGGAGCGTCGGTAAAGAGTTGCTGGATGGCTTCTGACTCCAGATCCGACTTGCGGATTGGCACGTAGCCGGTCGTAACCGTCCACTTGACGCTGTTTTCCGGCGATACCAGCCACTTGAGGAATCGCCACGTCGCCTGTTCCTGAGCCGGCTCCGAGGGGAACATCACCAGCGCAGCGCCACCCACGGTGGCGCCCGGCTTTTCCTTTTTCGGCAGGAAGGCGGTTCCCCAATCAAACTGGGCACCGGCCTTGACTTTGCCTACGCTGCCCGTAGAGGTAATCAGGAAGCCTAATTGCCCGGCGATAAACAGGTTGCGTGCCTCTTTGTGCTGAGCAGCCGGCATCAGACCATCGTCCACCAATTTCTTCCAGAACTCCATCGCCGCGTAGCCGGCAGGAGAGGCAAAAGCGGGGGCTGAGGCGTCCTCATTCATGATTTGCCCGCCGTTCTGTAGGACCAAGGCTTTGAACCACCAATCGGGGTTCTTGGTATCTACTCCCCAGAGGCCATCACCGCTAGCCACAATCTGGCTGGCCATGTCATACAGCTCGTCCCATGTGGTGGGTGGTGCGTCCGGGTCAAGGCCGGCAGCGGCCATCAGGTCTTTGTTGTAGTACAACACGGGCGTGCTGTTGTTGAAAGGCAGCGAACAGATGTGCCCGCCGTAGCTATTGTAGTCCCACAGTACCGGCCAGAAGTCATCCATGTCCAGGCCTTCGGGTCCTTTGAGATAGTCCTCGAGCAGGTAGTTGCCCTCGCGACAGGTCCACAGCGGGCCGGCCGGGACCAGACCGCCACTGGGCAGGCCGCCGGCTTCCAGGGCGCCAATGATCTTTTGAGCCGTTTCGCCGTACTTGCCGCTGTAGGTAGCCTCCACAGTAATGTCATAGGGGTTGGTGGCATTGAACTCATCCACCATAGCCTGGAAAGCTTCCCCCGACGAGCCGCCCAGGGCATACCAGAAAGTAATCTTCACCGGTTCGGGTGCCGCTGTTGGCTCCGGAACTTCTGCTGCGGCCGGAGCTTCTGTCGGCGGCGGCGATGTGGGTTGAGGTGCAGCCGCTGGAGCACAGGCACTCAGCAACACAGTCAGCACCGCCAGTAACCCCACCACAAGAGTAAGCCTGTTCATTATGTAGTTCCTCCTTCCATGGAAAGCCGGGCAATCACCCGTGATGCCTCCCGGTTGCTTCACCGGCAGGCCTCGTTGATCTTTCGTCGCATCACGGCAAGAGTGACGCGTGGGACAGGCTTTTGAGCCTTTCGGGCTGAGACCCAGGACGAAGCCTGCCAGCAGCCTGGAAAGGCCTGTCCTGAGCCTGCCGAAGGGCTGCTCCACACGAGAATCAAGTCGTTTGCATAGGCACCTCCCTGAGCACTTCCTAGCCCTTCATTCCGCTCAGCGCGATTCCCTCGATAAACTGCCGTTGAGCGGCCAGGAACAGGAGAATGATGGGGGCAACCGCCATCAGGGCGGCAGCCATCATGTAGTTAAACTGAGTTCCAGATTCTTCTATAAAGAAGCGCAACCCAATGGGCAGGGTTCTCATGGTGGTTGTGTTTGTTACCACCAGCGGCCACAGATAATCGTCCCAGTGACTGAGGAAGATGAAGAGTGTGATGGTGGCCACCGCCGGCCGGGATAGCGGAAGCACAATCTGCCACAAGTAACGCAGGCGGCTACAGCCATCGAGGCGGGCTGCATCCTCCAGCTCGCGGGGGAGCGTGCTGAAGAATTGCCGCAAGAAGAAGACTGCAAAGGCATTCGCCAGAAACGGCACGACCAACGCCTGATAGGTGTCAACCCATCCCAGTCGGCTGATGAGCAGGAAGAGGGGTAACATGGTGACCTGGGTGGGAATGATCAGGGTCGCGAGATAGAGATAAAAAATCAGGTCTCGCCCGGGGAACTCAATCCGAGCGAAGACGTATCCTGCCAGGACAGCGTTCGCCACCTGGCTGGCGGTGATTACACTGGTGACGAGCAGGCTGTTGAAGTAGAAGCGCCCGAACGGCACAGCTTCCCACACATGGGAGAAGTTCTCCCAATGCAGCTCGGCCGGGAACAGAGTGGGAGGGTAGATGTAGATCTCCTGCGATCCCTTCAACGAGGTCGTGATCATCCATAGAAATGGTGAGATCATGAGCAGGCTGGTCACAATCAGAAACAGGTGACTGAGCCGGCCGGCTAGCCGGCGTTGAAATGACAAGCTGGTCATTCGTAATGCACCCTCGGTTCGATGAAGCGCCGCTGCACGGCGGTGAGAGTCAACACTATGGCAAACAGCACGAAAGCCACCGCTGCCGCCCGGCCAAAGTGGTATTCCTGAAAGGCGAGGCGATAGATGTAGTAGACCATCACCTCCGTACTCTTGAGTGGACCCCCATCCGGCGTCAACACGTGGATCTGAGCGAAGACCTTAAACGAATTGATAATGCCAATCACGAGGACGAAATACGTAACCGGCGAAAGAAGGGGTAGCGTAATGTGGCGGAAGCGTTGCCAGGAGGAAGCTCCGTCAATCTCGGCCGCCTCGTAATACATTCTGGGGATGTTCTGTAGGCCGGCCAGGAAGATGACCACATCGTAGCCCAACCCTTTCCATAGCGCCACCAGCGTTACCGCCGGCATGGCCAAGGCGGGATCGCTCAACCAGGTCTGCCGAGGCAACTGCAACACATCCAACAGGCGGTTGGCGAGCCCGAAATTCGGGTTATAGATCAAACGCCAAATCGCACTAACTGCCACGACGGAGGTAATCACCGGCAGGAAGTAGGCCGTGCGATAGAAACTGATTCCGCGGAGTTTCTGGTTGAGGATCAGGGCAATCCCCAGCGACAGGGCCATGTCCAGCGGGATCTTGAGCACGGTGAAGTAGAGCGTGTTGCGGATGGCACGCCAAAGTTCCTGACCGGTGAACAGTTTGACATAGTTATCCAGCCCAATGAACCCTCGCGCAGTAGAGCGAACTTCCCACTGGGTGAAGCTTAGCAGGAAAGCCAGGATCACCGGCACTATGACAAAGACCAGCAAGATCAGCAGTGAGGGTGACAGGAAAGCCAGGCCGGCCAACATGTCCCGCCGCCTCAGCGGTGTGCGCCAGGTGACCCTGAGCGAGTCAAGGGTCTGGCGTCCTCGTTGGATGACAGGGGATCTTGCCACGGCCCCGATGGAAAGTGGAGAAGGGAGAACGGAAGATGGAATCCGTTTTCCCTCTTCCATTTTCCCTTTTCTATTCTCCCTTTTCCATTTTCCCCTCATTGCTGAGCCATACGCAGTGCCACTAACGACCGAGCTG